>JBHENA010000051.1:0-15817 GCA_046262275.1 Chthoniobacterales bacterium | reverse complement strand
GCATTCGGCACCCCGAACTGGCGCGCGATGTGAAGAATGCCGGCATCGAAAACATCAGAAATCACAACGCGCGCTTCTGCGCACAGGCTGCCATCCCGGATCCGTTCCAGAATTGCGCGACAATTGCTTCCCTTTCCCGATCCGAGGATGCCGATCCCGATTGCAGCCATATCTAGGCGGAACGAATCCGCTCGATCAAAGCCGACGTGGAATAGCCCGCTTCAAAGGGGATAATCCCGATCTCCGCGCCAATCTTCTCCAGCACGTCGCGCTCCTGCGCATTGAGTGTGTCGGGTTTGTAATCGCCACCCTTCACATAGATGGCAGGCCGGACCCGGTCCAAGAATTCTACCGCGCGAATGTCGTGAAAGATCGCGACGTAGTCGACGCACGCCAGCGCCGCGAGCAGTTCCGCGCGGTCGCTCTCCTGGTTGAGCGGGCGACCTTCGCCTTTCAAAGCGCGCACCGAGGCATCACCATTCAGCGCCACTGCGAGCGCGTCTCCCAGAGCGCGCGCCGCGTGCAGATAACGAACGTGCCCGAGATGAAGCAGATCAAAGCAGCCGTTCGTCGCCACGAGCCGTTTGCCTTCGCTCCGGAAACGGGCGGAGACACTGGCGAGATCGTCCACCGTCAGAATCTTCGATGTCACGCGGCAGGTCCGGCAAGGAATTCGAGGGCACCGGGCAAGATTTCGAAAGTCGCGGGTTCATTGCCCACCAGTTCGCCGTCCACATTGAACCACATGCCAGGTTTGGAACTGATCGCGATTTTCTTCGCGCGGTGAAAGACAACACCTTCACTCGAAAGATGGGTGCCCATCAGCATCTGCGCTGCGACGAGCGCGATATCGACGACCGAATTCTGCGGGATCAAGATTACATCGAGCAGGCCGTCCTCCGTCGAAGCTTCCGGCGCGATCGACGTTCCACCGGCCACATAGCGGCCGTTCGCGATCACCGCATTATAAAGATCGAGCGTCAGCTTCGCCGAATCGTCGAGCGTAATTTTGGTGCGATATGCCTTCAGCTCGGGCAACGCTTCGGCCGCGCAGCGCAGATAAGCGAGTGGTCCCCAGCTTTGCTTGATCTCCGGGGTCAGCTTTTCATCCACGGTACCACTGAAGCCGCCGGCAGAAACATTGATAAAGTATCGCACCTGGTCGCTGGTGACGCGGACCAGATCCGTTCGCCGTGAGTTCCCGGCGCGCAGCAATTCGATACATTCATCGACGCCGCTCGGCAGGTTGAGCATCCGAGCGAAATCATTTCCGGTGCCGAGTGGAATCACTCCGACGCGTGCTTTGTCAGCATGTGGCGCCACGCCGTTAATAACTTCGTTCAGGGTCCCATCCCCGCCGGCGGCGACCACCGTTTCGCAGCCGTTTGTAATCGCCTCTTGCGCCAGCCATTTTGCGTCGCCTTCCTTCTGCGTGAACTTCACTCTGGCGGAAGGAAATTTGCGCAACTGTTCACGAATTCTCCCGCCATCCTCGATCTTGCCGGCAATTGGATTGCAGATGATACAAGTCTTCACGGAGGAGTGCGGCGGAGAATCTCGCAGCCTGCTTCCAAAACGGCAATTCCATTGCATCGGGCGCCCGTTCGGAATCAGGATCATCGAAGTTCATTACGAGAGATGCGCCCGAGTTTGAATTAGGATCATGGCGTGGGCCAACTCCGAGGGTAAAATCACACGCGTGCGAGCCGTCCGCCCTGAAAGGCTGAAGCCTTTCCGCGAAGTAGGGGACTTGGGGACATCGGCAGCCGTGGACGAAAACAGCGTGCGCTGGAATTTGCGCGCACCGAACGGCTCCAACTATCGCCTGATTGCGCAAGGCAGGAACCAGCAGGCGAACAGCGTCTACATGTTTGCGCTCGAATGACAACGGAAACGGACGTTGCTGCGTGTCGCCAAATTGCTCAAGCAATCCCGGCACGTCTCCGCTCACTCGCAGAAGCGAATACTATGGCGGCAACACGCTAACATTGGCGCGCATCATCTTCTCTTCGTCCAGCTCCAAAAGCTCGCCTTCATCAACCCGCCACGCTACCCATGAAAATACCCACTCGATCCACATTCCTCCATCGCTCCGTTCCGCTCATCTCAGCGCGGCGATCTCGCCTGGCGGCCTTAGCTTTGGTCTGTGCAATGATCTTCGTTTCCGCCGCTGGCGCAGCCAACCCGCCGGAGACCTCGATGAATCCCTCGAGCGGCGAGAAAATGTGGGTCGGCACGGCTCCGGGAGGCGCCTCTGCCGGTGAAGGGAGCTGCGTCGATACCGTGAACTGCGACGTCTTTAAAATTACGGTCCTGGGCGAGAAAAGCGATTGGGAGAACGATCTCATCGCGCTGCATTTCGCATGGAATCTGGGGAGCAACGATTACGACTTCTACATCCATAGAGATGCGGTGGACGGGCCGATCACTTCCACCGGCCGAAACGGGGGCTCGCCCGAAACGACCGACGACGCAGCGATCGATCCTGCAGCCACGGGCGTGGGCGACTATTTTGTGCACGTGGTTTATTTCGCCGCGGTGGGTGTGGATCAGTATCGCGGCACGGCGAAAGTCGAGTCGAAAATTACGGCCGAGCGCACTGCCACTTACACAAAGTCAAACGCTAAGTTCAGTCCCAACATCGCTTTGAAGGCTCCGGTCGCGGGACGTGACGGCTAGCCGAGCAACCGCACCGACTTCAAGGGAAACGCATACGTGGGTGGTATCCGCGGTGTCCCGGCGGGGGTCGACCTGTGGTATTTCAATCTCAATCCGAACAGCGCGAAGTTCGACGCCGGGATGCGGGTGCCCGCTTACCGCGGGCAGCCCGATGGTGTGACAGAAAAAACGCCGGAGGACGCAGGTGGCGATGGCGGCGGTGATATCGATCTTGCCGTTGGCTTTCCGCCGCTCGGCTCCGAGCCTGCGCCGAACGTCCCTTTGCTTGCGTACAGCAGTTTAACGCTCGCGAATATCTCCAGCGGGCTCACGCGCGACCGCGGCCTGACCTTTGAATTGAATCCTTTCGGCAATCTGACCGGCGGCCCTCCAGGCGATGATCGCCAATGGCACGAGTTCCTGGGTGCGAACACGGTGTATTTGCTCTATCGCACCGTCGCGCCCGCGATTGCGCAGGTCCAACGTTCCGATGACGGCGGGTTTACCTACGGGCCGGCTGCGTCGGCAGGGCTCATCGGGCAGGTTGGGTGTCTCGATGTTCATCAAGCGACCGGGACCGTTTACGCTTTTGGCAACAGCGGTGTGGTGGC
The DNA here is from genome assembly GCA_046262275.1 of Chthoniobacterales bacterium. Classification (GTDB taxonomy): domain Bacteria; phylum Verrucomicrobiota; class Verrucomicrobiia; order Chthoniobacterales; family UBA10450; genus JACCTI01. Next base: position 12,548 of record JBHENA010000051.1, on the reverse strand, counting down.
GGTCGGGACGCCTTCTGTTCCCGGGCAGGCGCCGACCAGCGCTGACTTCACGATCCGGCCCGCCGCGAGCGACCCAGGTGGCGTGGGGAACATTTTCTTTGTCGGCAAAGTGGCCGACGACGGAACACCCAACGGAACCGTTTACGTCGTCTACTCGAACGGGAAGGACATTTACATCAAGAGCTCGAAGGACAAGGGCGGGACGTGGAAGAACCGCGTGCGGGTGAACCCCCCGGGCGGACAATTTGCCACCCAGGTGAACGTCTTTCCCTGGATGGAAACCGGCGCGAAACCAGGCTCCGTCGGGATCGTGTGGTACGGAACGACCCACAACGTCAACGACGACAAGGCGCAGTGGAAAGTTTACTTCGCGCAAAGTCTCAACGCAGATAAGGAAAATCCTTCCTTCGCGATTGCGGAGGTCACGGAACCTGAACACTTCATTCACGGTTCGAATATTTCGCTGGGCGGCCTGGATCCCACCGGCATGGGCGCAAATCGCAATCTGATCGATTATTTCCAGATCTCGTTCGATCCGCAGGGAGCAGCTGTCATCGCTTACACCGACGATCACAACGACTTCGATGGCCACACCTATGTCTCGCGGCAGATCAGTGGCCGCAGCATCAACGGCGAACAGATCGCGGTGCATACAGAAGGCTCGAAGCTGACGCTGCCACCTGGTCGGCCGCCACAGATTTCAGAAGAAGATGTTTTCCCTCCGCGCCAGCCGGGTTACAACGGCGAGCAGGTCACCGACTTCGAGCGCGATGTACAAACAGCGCTGCTCACACGAGTCGACGCGCCTGATTCGCTCGATATCTCCTCCGTCAGGTACGACACGTCGGGGAGCGGCGCGTCGCTGGCGATCGCGGCCACGATGCGAGTCTCCGACCTGGCGGTGATCCCGAATGGCTCCTTCTGGCGAGCGAGCTTCACCGCGAACGCTCCGCATTCGGTTCTGAACAAGGACGGCACTTACACCTTTGGGATTTCGGACGATGGCGATCAGTTCTACGTGGAGGCAGCCACGGACAACTCCGGGACGCGCCGTTTCAGCTATGGCACCGCGGTTCGCGAGTCGAATGGAACGATCACCTACAAGCGCGCAGGCGCAGCGGATACAGGCGCGTTCAATCAAAATAGCCGCACCATCTCCATTCAGGTGCGGGTTTCGAAGCTCAACGCCCTGCTTGCGCCCGGGCAGCCGCGCATCACGAACGGCTCCGTCATCGCCGGTCTGCGGGCGCGTGCCGTGACCGCGGACGTGGGTCCGCCGGTGAACCGCCAGGGTCGGCGGGACCTCACGCGCGGCGGAACGCAATTCGTGGTGTTTGATTACAAGCTCGACCCGCCGCCTCCTGTCCCGACGCCCACGCCACTGCCGCCTCGCGGAGGCCCAAACCCTACACCGACACCGCCCGCGATTTTACTCGCCAACATTTCCAGCCGCGTAGCGGTGAAGACCGGAGAGAACGTGGCAATCGCGGGGTTCATCGTGCGCAAGAGCGCGCAGAAACGCCTCTTAATTCGCGGTGTCGGACCATCGATTCAGTTCGACGGGCAGCCGCTCCCCGGGACGCTGAAGAATCCTCTCGTCGTTATAAAAGACAGCGAAGGAATTGAAATTGCGTCCAACGACAATTGGCGTGGTCCACAGGAGGCTGAGATTACAGCCACCGGCCTCGCTCCCAGGAACAATCGCGAAGCAGCAGTGATTGTGAATCTCACCGGCACCGGGGAACGGAATAATTACACCGCCACTCTCACCGGGGCCGACGGAGGAAAAGGGATCGGCTTGATCGAAGCCTTCGACCTCGACGCGGAATCGTTCGCCGATCTCGGAAACATCTCGACGCGTGGAAGAGTCGGCCAGGGCGCCGAAGTCCTGATCGGTGGCCTCATTATCCGCGATCATTCATCGAGGAATCGGCCACAGGACATTGTCTTCCGGGGTGTCGGTCCTTCGCTGAGCGACAAGGGTGTCAGTAATCCGCTCCAAGATCCGCACCTGACTCTCTTCAACGGTCAAGGCGTCAAGCTGACAAGCAACGATGACTGGATGGTGGATCAGGACGCGAACATTGGCGGTACGACGCTGGCCCCTTCGAATCCCAAGGAGGCCGCCATTCGCCGCAGATTAGCCCCGGGCGCATACACCGTCATCCTCAGCGGGGCAGATGGTGGCGAGGGCGTGGGACTGGTCGAGGTTTTCAGTCTCGGGAACGGATAAATCATTGGTCGTCGCGGGGGTGCTCTGACTCCCGCGCGCCGGGTTGTACGGAACCCGTAGCGCAGGCTACGAGTTCCGCGTCAGCCCTCTCCCAGTTACAACCGTTTCATGATCATCTGCGCAAGGTCGGTCGACTTTTTCATCTTGGTCGGCACGTCGTCCGGTCCGCCTACGCTGACGCGGATGTAGAGGTCTCCCTTGAGAACATAGAGTGCCGTCAGGTTTCGGTTACCCAACCAGAATGCCTCATCGCCCAGGCCATCAACTTTCACCGGCGGCTCCACTTTTTTCTCCAGCTCGCGCGCTGGCGTCGGTTGCGGCTTATGAAATGTCTCTTCCCAAACCTGCCTTGGCTCCCGCGCTTGCTTTCCGGTTCCCCGTTGCACCACTTGCAAGCTGATCGACTTGCTGAACGTCGGCAGGGTAAAAAAACATTGTGAAACGGAAAGATCGCCACCGGATCTTGGCGTCGGTTTCCTCTCGCTCTCAGCCTCGCCTTGCACTCCCTGGATCTCTTCGCTCGTCAACAAGGAGCAGGCATCAATCGTCGGCTCGTTAGGCGAGACTGCCGGAGCCGGCTGCGCCGGGCTCTTCTGCGCCTCGGCAGGCGGGGGCGTTTGCGGCTTTGAACAGCCGGAAAATGCGGCCAAAACGGCCGCCGCGCAGGAAATGAATGCTTTAGCCATAAAATAGCCCTGGTGAGAAGCGGTTATAGCGACGCCGCTCCTTAACCGGGGTTGCATCACCAGCTCCCGCGCACGTTTCCGCGACAGAGCGCGCCGTCGCTACAGCCAAGAAAGCGATGCGACTGGAGCCCTGCAAGTTTTCTCGCAAAGATAAATATTAGATTGCGGCTCAAGATCACGCTACGGTAGAAACACTCGCCGCCCGACGGCAATGGCAAACCCCGTCCCACTCCAACACTCAGATCAGCCCCATGCAAAATTCACCCTCTGAATCCGGCTTCTCCACTCTTCGCGTTCTCCTGGCGTTCATCCTCTGCACAGTTGGTGCAGGTCTCGCAGTGCTCAGTTTTGCTGCCGACCCCGCGTCAGGCATCATCACCCCCACAACGACGACGACGATTACGTGGCAAGGCACGGGCACAGGCGTGCCGCCAACCGCGACCGCAGACTGCGAGGAAGGAGCAAATTGCGACAGCTTCAAGCTAACCATCACCGGCACCCCGGCCGACTGGATCGCTGCAGGCAAGCAGGTCAAAGTCCGCATTGAATGGCTCTCGCCTTCCTCCGATTACGACCTGACCGTCCACAAAGGTTCGGTTGATGGGCCTGTGGTTGCTTCGTCCGGCGCGGGCGCGACCACATTCGAACAGGTAATTCTCAACCCCCGCAGCAGCAGCGTTGGGACGGGCGATTTCTTCATTCGCTCAGCATATTTCGCCGCCACGCCAGCCGATCAGTACCATGGCGTTGCCTCAGTCGTTGACTCAGGGCCTGCGCCGAAACCTGCGCCGACCCCGGTCTCAGGGATCGCCCCCAGATACCAGAACTACACGCCGCCAGCAGCTGGCCCGGCAACACTGGGGCTGAATGCGGGCGAACCTTCCATCGGCATCAACTGGACCAGCGAAGGTGTCCTCCCCGAAGCCGGCGATGATAAGAACGGGGGCAGGGCGATGTACATCGCGCTCACCCAGACGCTGCGCATCACCTTTGATGACACTTGCCCCTCGTCTCCCAGCGCCTTGTGGGAGGACAAGAGTTTCCCGACCACGTCCGCGATTACCTTCGATCCGATTCTCTACACCGATAACACCAGATCGAACCCCACCGGCCGCACTTTGGTGTCACAGTTGCTCTTCCCGGCTGGCTTCGCTACCACCGCGTCCGCTTTCACCGATAACGATGGCGAGACCTGGATCGAGAGCACTGGAGCAGGCATCGGTGCCGGGATTGATCATCAGACTATCGGCGGCGGCGGTCCGTTCCACGCTCCAGTCCCGATCGGGGTCACGTATCCCAATGCGATCTATTATTGCGCGCAACTGCCGGCGTCCAGTTGCGCGCTTAGCCTGGACGGGGGCATGACCTACGGCCCGGCCGTTCCCGCTTACACGAATGAATGCGGCGGGCTGCACGGACATATCAAGGTTGGCCCCGATGGCACGGCGTATTTGCCTAACAAGAACTGCAGCCAGCCCACTCCGGGCCAGGCGGTCGTCGTCTCGGAGGACAACGGCGCGACCTGGGAATCCCGTCCCGTGCCCGGCAGTCTGGCCTCGGGCAGTGACGCAGCAGTTGGAATTGGAAGAGGCGACAAAACGGGTGGGAAGGGGCGGATTTATCTCGGTTATGCGGATGCCGACACTCTGCCGGTGATCGCCACATCGACGGATCGAGGAGAAACCTGGAGCGCGCCCCTTGACGTTGGCGTGGCCTTTGGAATTAACAATGTTGCGTTCCCCGCAGTGGTGGCGGGGGATGATGATCGCGCTGCCTTCGCGTTCCTCGGAACGCCGACAGAGGGTGGCTTGCAAGGTCCGCGGTTCCAAGGCGTCTGGCATCTTTACGTTGCCCATACCTATGACGGTGGGAAGACATGGCGCACGGTGGATGTGACTCCGGACGACCCGATGCAGCGTGGTTGCATCTGGCTTGGCGGCGGCGCCAACATTTGCCGCAACCTGCTCGACTTTATGGGAATCGACGTGGACAAGCGCGGTCGCGTCCTGGTCGGCTACAACGATGGGTGCGCGGGCGCGGAGTGCTCACAAGCTCGCCCCGATGCCATCGGGAACTCCTACACGGACATAGCCGCGGTCGCCCGGCAAACAGGTGGCAAGGGGCTCTTCGCCGCGCGCGACGCGATGTTCCCCGATGATCCGACCGTGCCCGGCGCGCCCTACGTCACCGCGCTCCGTAACGGCAAAGTGGTGCATCTGGCATGGTCCACCTCGAACAACGGCGGCTCGCCTGTGACGCAATACACAATCGCGCGCGGGACTTCCAGCGGGGGCGAAACCTTCCTCACCAATGTTCCGGGGAACCAATTGCGTTATGACGATCTGACGGCGACGAATCCAAACGTGACTTATTTCTACACCGTCACAGCATCGAATGCTCAGGGCTCATCGTGCAGCGATAACGAAGTTATTGCGCGATATGTCGGCGATTCCCACTCGGCCGCAGGATATACTCTCTATGAAGATCCGACGGGCGACCAAACAGGCGCGCCAGCGGAGCCGGATCTCGACATCGAAAAACTTTCGATTTCGGAACCTTCTACCGGTCCGGGCGGCGGCAAGTTGGTCTTCAAGCTCAAGGTCGCCGACCTCTCCACTGTGCCAAATAACCGAATGTGGAGAATCATCTGGGATTCGCCTAACGCGGTTGACTTCACTCAGGATCCTCCGGAAAACGTCGGCAAATTTTACCTCGGCATGACCAAGGACGCGGAGGGGGAAGTTACCTTCGAGTACGGAACGGTGGACACCGCGGTAGTTGGCCTCGTCCTCGGTGTGCCTACGACAAAACCGGTCGGTCCCCCGGACTCCGCCAGTTTCACTCCGGACGGTCTGATCACGATCATCATTTCGAAGAGTAAAATCGGCAACCCACGTGTGGGCGATCTTCTGGGCAACTTCGCCGTTAGAACTTACAACGTGGATAACGAACGGATTCGTACCACGAATGCGATCGACTCGGCCGCAAACGCGACCGCGAACGACTTTAGCGCCAACGCCGCGACCTACGCTGTGGTTGGCCCGGCAACCTCGCAGCTCCTCAACATCTCGGCGCGAGTTCGGATCAATCCGGCGAAGGCTGAACACGTCGGTATTGCAGGATTGATCGTGCGCGGCTCGGAGCCGAAACGCCTGATCTTCCGCGGCAGGGGCCCTTCATTGAAAGCGGGAGCCGCGCCACTGGAAGGCAGATTGATGGATCCAATTATCGAACTGCATGATAACAAGGGGATGGTGATCGCAAAGAACGATAACTGGAAGAACTCACCGAAACGCGCTGCAATCAAAGCCAGCGGCCTCGCACCTACCAATAATCGCGAAGCAGTAATCATTCAGACGGTGGAGCCGGATAAGGATTACACGGCGGTTCTGCGCAGCGCCGACGGCCAAAGCGGCATCGGCTTGGTGGAAATCTATGACGCGGACGCCGAGAGCCTTTCCGAGTTGCGGAATCTTTCCGGCCGCGGCTTCGTTTCCACGGGCGATAACGTCCTCATCGGTGGCGTCATCCTGCGGCCCGGTGGAGTAGACAGGATCCTCTTCCGCGCGGTTGGGCCGGATCTGAAAAATCGAGGAATAAAAAACGAGCTGAAGGACCCCACCCTCCAGGTGGTGGATGCAAACGGCATGCAGGTCGGCTTCAACGACGACTGGCGCGATTCGCCCGACCGAAAAGAAATCAAGGATGCGGGCCTGGCACCGGGCGACCCGCGGGAGTCGGCTGTCATCCTGCGCGCGCCCAAGCTGCCGAATTACACCGCGATCGTCCGGGGGAAAGAGGACACTGGCACTGCGTTGGTGGAAGCGTTCAAGCTCGATGCCTTCTAGCTGAAGGGAAACTTGCGCAGCGTCCGAGGTTTGTCTGTGCGGGCCCGCCCCTGGGGCCCGCACGCGCTCATTGCGGCGCAGAACCGATCTTTTCGGCTCGAGGCCACATTGCTCGACGCAGATTGTAATCTTCTTGGCGGCTGATCCTGGCGGTTTACTTTTCTTCGGCCACTCGCGACGGGAATGGACTTCAAGCTGCAAAATTTGAGTGCGGAAGCCGAACCGGCCGATGACGTGCCCACGAGGAAACCAAACGGCTTCACGATCTCGCCAGAGCCCCTCATCAGCGATGTGGTGTCAGGGGGCCAGGAGGGCGAGTCCACCACTTTGCCGCGCTCCTACGGAACGCAATCACTTTGGTTGATGCCGCGCGATCCGCAGAGCTTTTTCGCCTGCTGGGACATTGACTGGAACGTGGTGTTTCGAGACGGCAGACCAGCCGACCGGAAGGTTCACTTGCGCGTTTTCAGCCCATCGGAGGAAACGATGCTGGAAGTGGAGCCAATGGCCGGCACCTGCCATGTCGCTGTCGCGCGCGCGGACGAATCTTACAACGCAGAGATTGGCTACTACGGCGCGGGAGGCGCGTGGGTGCCGGTCGCGACAAGTACGGCCACCGCCAGCGCGCTCGGGACCTCCGACGAAAAGGCAGCCCCCGACTTTGCCACCATCCCCTTCCATTTGAGCTTCCAGCGGATGATCGATCTTTTCCGTGCCTCAAAGCGCGAGAATGAATCGCTCACCGCCATGCTCGCCGCACTGCACGAGCGCGCTGCTTCCGGTGCGGAAGCTGCAATGCTGAGTGCGCCGGAGCGAGAACTCGCGCGCGCCCTCGAGGAAGCGACAGCGGGACAACCCCCGGCCGATGCTCGAGATGCCCTCGCGCACGACCTCTGGGCACTTCCAAGCCTGCAGCGGATAATCGGTTTCGGCGGGACCAGCCCGGTCGGACCCTTCGGCAGCAGCAGGACTCGTTAGGCGCTGCGCTACTCGGTCAGTCTGATGCCTTTCGGCATCTCCGGCGGCGGCGCCCCGAGCCGGCTGTGGCTCTTGCCGTAGGTGAAATAAAAGACGAGACCGATCGCCAACCACACGGCGAGCCGCATCCAGTTAGTCCATCCGAGGCCGTAGATCATCGCTCCGCATGTAATAATGCCAAGGATCGCGATGACCGGCACCGCTGGAACGCGGAACGTACGCTCGAGGTCTGGCCGCCGCACGCGCAGGATCCAGACGCCCGCGCAGACGAGCACGAAGGCAAACAACGTTCCGATGCTCGTCATTTCGCCGACGACGCTCTCCGGTATGAACGCGGCGAACAGGCCGGTAAAGACGAAGAAGAGGAGGTTTGATTTCCACGGCGTTTTGAAGCGCCGATGGACGTCGGAGAAGGCTTTCGGCACCAGACCATCTCGGCTCATTGAGAAGAAGACACGGGATTGGCCGAGAAGCATCACCAGGATTACGGAGGAGAAACCGGCGAGGATCGCGACCGTGACGGCTTTCGAGAGCCATTCGTATCCCGCCATGTAAGTGCTGATCGCGTAGGCGACTGATGCTTCGCCGCCGCGCGCCGGGTCGCGGAAATCGGCCACCGGAGCCAGGCCGCTGAGCACGTAGGAGAAGAGCACGTAAAGAACGGTGCAGATCACGAGCGAACCCAGGATGCCGATCGGCATATCCCGCCCTGGATTTCGGGCTTCCTGCGCGGCCGTCGAGACCGCGTCGAACCCGATGTAGGCGAAAAAGACAACGCCAGCCGCGCCGAGGATACCCATGATGCCGCCGTAGGCGTGCTGCACGCCCAGCGGTGTCGTGTAGGTCGTTGCGTCCGGAATTAGCGGCGCGTGATTGGCGGGATTAATGAAGCCCCAACCGATCCCAATCACGAGCAACACGATGCTTACCTTGATGACGACGATGATGCCATTAACGAAAGCGGATTCTTTGGTGCCGCGGATCAGGAGCAGCGAGAGCAGAAGAAGAATGAAAACCGCGGGCAGGTTCATGATGCCGTTCAGGCCCGCCTGGCTTTCGAAAGGTGAATGCGACCATTGGTATGGTATTCGCATCCCGAACCACTCGAGCACACGGTTGAAATACTGGCTCCACGCGATCGAGACCGTGGCGGCGCCGACCGCATACTCTAGGATTAGGTCCCAGCCGATGATCCAGGCGACGAACTCGCCCATCGTCGCGTAGGAATACGTGTAGGCGCTGCCTGCGACCGGAATCATGGAGGCAAATTCCGCGTAGCAAAGGCCGGCGAAGGCGCATCCGACGCCGGCGACGATAAAGGCCAGCACGACCGCTGGACCCGCGCGTTCCGCGATGGCCGAAGCAGTTCGCACGAACAAACCGGCGCCGATGATCGCGCCGATCCCGAGCATGACCAGGTTCACCGGGCCGAGAGAACGCTTCAGCGTGTGCTCGCCGACCTCCTGCGCTTCCGCGATTAGTTTATCGATAGGCTTCCGTGCAAAAAGATTGGCCATGGTGCGATTTCTCCTTCAGCAGCGAACTAGGTGTGAGGTTGTTTCGGTTCGGGCAGGGCGATTGGCCGCCTAACCAGTCATACGGTGGCTGATTTCCGCCAGAGGAAATAAACCGGCACGCCGGTCAGAACAATGATGAGCCCCGGCCATGTGGTCGCCGTTTGATAGATGAAGAGCACGCCCAGGATCACGGCCGCGCCAACAATGTAGAGGGCGGGCACGATCGGGTAACCGAAAGCTTTGTACGGGCGCTCGGCGTCGGGGCGTTTCTTCCGCAGCACGAAAATGCCGAGAATCGTCAGGATGTAAAAAATGAGCGCAGCGGAGATGACGTAATCGAGCAGGTTTCCGTAGAGATTGCCGTAGGTAAGGTTGCCGGCCGCGTCGGACCGGACCGTGCGGGGCAGAACGAGGACCGCAGCCCAGATACCCTGGATGACGAGACCCCAGGCGGGCACGTGATGCTTGTTCAACTCGCCTACCCGCCGGAAGAAGAGACCGTCCCGTGCCATTGCATAGTAAGCGCGCGCGCCGGCGAGGATCAGCCCGTTGTTGCAGCCGAAGGTTGAGATCATGATGGCTATGGCCATGACCGTGGCACCCGCGCCGGGAAAGATGACGTTGGCCGTTTCCGAGGCTACGCGATCGCTCGGCGCATTTTGAATCGCCTCAAAAGGCAGCGCCGCCAGGTAGGCGACATTCGCCAGCAAGTAGAGGCTGATGACGAGAATGGTGCCGAGGGCGAGAGAGAGCGGAACGTTGCGGCGCGGATCTTTCACTTCACCAGCGGTGAAGGTGATGTTGTTCCACGCGTCGGCAGAGAAAAGCGAATTGGTTTGCGCCACACAGATGCCGACGAAGAGACCGAAAGCGGTAGCGGCGGTCAACCCGACGCCCACGTCCTGCAAACCGCCGCGCAGTGTCCAGAAATCGCTGAAGTTAGCCGTGCCCGCGCCCGAGCTGAGACCGACGATGATCCCCAGCACGATGAGCGCAATGAGCGCGCCCGTCTTTGCCGTGGTGAAAACATTCTGCACCAGCTTGCCGAGTTCCAGCCCCCGCGTGTTCATGTAGGTGAGCAGCGCGATCATGGCCAGGCCGACGAACTGCGCGGTCGAGAGTGAGAGCGCGTAACCGCCCAGGCGAATCGGCGGGATCAGATAGTTGGATTCCGAGACCCACGGGAGGAGCACGCCAGTGTAGCGCGCGAACCCAACCGCCACGGCCGCGATCGTGCCGGTCTGGATAACGAGAAAAAGCGTCCAGCCGTAGAGAAAACCCCAGAGCGGCGAAAAGGCTTCGCGCAGGTAAACATATTGCCCGCCGGCCTTCGGCATCATGGCGGCCAGTTCGCCATAGGAGAGCGCCGCCATAAGCGTCAACACGCCGGTCACAACCCATACGACAAGCAACCAACCGGGCGCGCCGACCTGCCGCGCAATGATCGACGAGACGATGAAAATCCCCGAGCCGATCATCGAGCCCGCCACCAGCATGGTCGAGTCGAGCAAGCCGAGGCCGCGGATGAACTTGACGTCGTCGGTTGCGGGTGGTTGTGACATGGCGCTTTTGGACTCTCCGGTTGCGTGAGAGTTACTTCTTTAGCGTTTGCGCTCTGCGGGCGCAAGAAGTGACGAAACGAAGTTGCAGGTTTGCGATCGCGTCAGCGAAGCAACCGTTTCCTCCCCAGGGCGAGCGTGCTATCATCGGCGCGTGTTTAATCTTACGAGGGTTTGTTCAGGGACAAAATTTTGCGCGACGCTGCTGGTTCTGGTTCTTGCCAGCCCGCTTTTGGCTGCGCCTCCGCGACCCGGCGCGCCGCGCTCGCGGCAGGCCCCGGCCCTGCGGCCGGGAGATCCGGCGAGATTCGCGCAATTCGAGGCGCTGCCGCTCGAGCGTTCCCGACAGAACCATCTCCTCCTGCGCGCCTCCATCAACGGCAAGCCCGCTCTCCTCGGCGTGGATAGCGGCGCGCCCGTGAGCGCGATCTCGCTGCAGCGCGCGCGCTATTTTGGCATGACGCCTGCCCCTGCGGGCTCCGAGATCCCGACTCGTCTGAAGATCAACGGCCGCTTCAATGCGGTCGTCATTGCGCGCAGTCTGCGCCTCGGCTCATTCAACCTGGTCGATGAACCGATGGTCGCGCTCGATCTCGGCAGCTCATCACAGGCGGCGAAGATGATGGATGAGCAGGCGATCGATGGGATCCTGGGCGCCGACATTCTCTTCCCCACGCACGCGGTGCTGGATTGCCGCGCACAAGTGTTGATTCTGAAAACCGACCCGGATGCGCGGGGCAGCGCGCCGGGAATTGATTACCGGGGGCTCAGCCGCGTGCCGATCCAGGTGACCCCGGGCGACAATCTTTACGTGGACGGCAGCGTAAACGGGAAACGCGCCCGGCTCATGATCGACACCGGCGCCTTTACCACGCTGCTGCACCAGCGTTTCGTGCGGCGGATGAAGATTCCTTTGCGCCAGAGCCCGTTCACCTCCGCCGGAGTGAACCTGCGACAACGGGGCGTGCAGTTCGCCACGATCTCGCGCTTATCAGTCGGCTCCGTAAACATGCGCAGCAAAGAAGTGGGCGTAATCGATCTGGAAGGGCTGATCCGCAACGGTCTGCTCGATGCGACGCCGCCTGTTGCCGGCCTCCTCGGCTCGGAGATTCTGCAGCGCCACAACGGCATCATCGATTTCGGGACCAAGACGCTCTACCTGCGGAATTAGGCCGAGCCGCATATTTGAGCTGAGCCGGGCTCGTTGTCTCGGCTGGGTTGCTCGCTACTGTTGAAAAGGTGGCGATGAGGAGGCAGCGCAAGAACCGTGCAGGCCGGTGTGGACTCGCGCTTGCGGTTGCTGCGGCGGTTTATTTCAACAGCCCGGCAGAAGCTGCCAATCCAAGTGGGCGATGGCTCCAATATCCGCGCCCGATACCGCAGGAACGGGATCAGGCCAGCATGGTTTTTGACGCGGAGCGCGATGAGATCGTGCTCTTCGGCGGGAACAATTCGCAGCCGCCGCAGAAGCGCAAGGACACCTGGGTGTGGAACGGCGCGAAATGGATCGAAAGGCACCCTGCAGCATCTCCCAGCAAACGGTTCCTCGCTGCCATGGCCTATGATGCGACTCGTAAGGTGGTTGTTCTTTTCGGCGGGTTTAATCCTACCGGTCCGAATGGTGGCGCGTTAGGCGACACCTGGATCTGGAATGGCACCAACTGGATTCAACAGGAACCCGCTGCTTCGCCTCCACGGCGCTACGGAGCGGGCTTCGCCTACGACGC
>JBHENA010000050.1:5258-15853 GCA_046262275.1 Chthoniobacterales bacterium | reverse complement strand
CACATTCACGATTTCGAACGGCGGCGTTTACGGCTCGCTCCTCAGCACACCAATCCTGAACCCACCGCAAAGCGGAATTCTGGGGATGCACAGCATCCAGCAGCGGCCCGTAGCGCGCGACGGCAAAGTTGAGATTCGTCCGATGATGTACCTCGCGCTCAGCTACGATCACCGCGCGGTCGATGGAAAAGAAGCCGTCACCTTCCTGATCCGCGTGAAAGAGTGCATCGAGGACTCAACCAAGTTGCCGCTCGATTTTTAAGAGAGCGCAAGCTTCCAGCTTGCGGTCTCCTGAAGGTGCAAGTCGGAACCTTGCTCTAGATTTATGGAAACATTTGATGTCGTAATTATCGGCGCCGGACCGGGCGGTTACGTCGCCGCAATTCGCTCCGCGCAACTTGGGCTCAAGACCGCAATCATCGAGAAGGATCCGGAACTTGGCGGTACCTGCCTCCGGATCGGCTGCATTCCCAGCAAAGCGCTCCTTTCTTCCAGCGATCATTTCGCGTTCGCAAAAAAAGAAGCCCTCAAACATGGCATCCGCATTGACAAGCTGGCGCTCGATCTGCCGGTCATGCTGCAGCGGAAAGATAAAGTCGTAAAACAGCTCACCGGCGGTGTGCGTGGCCTGATGAAGCTGAATAAAGTCAGCACGTTTCACGGCACCGGCAGCATCACCGCGCCGGGCAAAGTTTCCGTGCGACAAGCCGCGGGGGCTTCACAGGAGCTCGAAGCGAAGCACATCATCATCGCGACGGGGAGTGTGCCGGTGGAACTCCCGAGCATGAAGTTCGACGGCAAGGTGATCGTTGACAGCACAGATGCGCTTGCCTTTTCTGAAGTGCCCAAGAAGCTGCTCGTGATCGGCGGCGGCGCGATTGGGCTTGAGATGGGGTCGGTCTGGAGCCGGCTTGGTTCGGAAGTCACGGTCCTGGAATTCCTGCCCAGGATCGCGCTCGGGTTCGATCTGGAACTGGCAAACGCGCTGCAAAAAGTGCTCACCGCGCAGGGAATGAAGTTCCACCTCGAGACAAAAGTCGCTGACGTGAAGGTTGAGAACGGCCGCGCCACCGCGAAGGCGACCAAAGGCGAGGAGCAGCTCACCTTCGACGCCGACAAGGTGCTTGTCTCAGTCGGCCGCCGGGCGTTCGCGGATGGTGTCGGCGCCGAACAGGTCGGTGTGCAACTCGACGAGCGTAAACGCATCAAGGTTGACGCGCATTTCCGCACGAGCGTCGAAGGCATCTATGCCATCGGCGATGTGATCGCCGGTCCAATGCTCGCGCACAAGGCGGAGGAGGAAGGGGTCGCCTGTGCCGAGATGATTGCCGGAAAGGCGGGGCACGTGAATTACGACGTCATTCCCGGGATCATCTACACGAATCCCGAGCTGGCGGGCGCAGGCGTTACGGAAGACTTCGCAAAAGAGAGAGGAATGAAGGTCCGCATCGGCAAATTTCCGTTTGCGGCGAACGGACGCGCGCTTGCCGCGGACGATATCGCGGGGTTCGTGAAATTCGTGGCCGACGCCGAGACTGACCGCATCATCGGCGCTCACATCATGGCGCATGCCGCATCCGACTTGATGGCGGAATGCGTCGCGGTGATGGAGTTCGGCGGGAGCGCGGAGGATCTGGGCCGCACCGTCCACGCCCATCCCACGCACAGTGAAGCGGTAAAAGAAGCCGCCCTCGCGGTGAACAAGTCCGCGCTTCACATCGGCAATCGGTAGGGATGCCGCGCTGCGGCGTCCAGCCAGCGCGGCAGCTCGCTCGACGTCCAAACGTTCTCGCGATTACGGCGCGTCTCGGACGGCGCAGCGCGCCGTCCCTACCGCTGCGCCGCGGCTTCGCGGCGCTTGATGGCAATCAGCGCCACCAGTCCCGCTACCGCGCAAATTACCGCACCGAAAGCGAGCGCAAACGGTGCTCCCAGCCAATCGGCGAGGAACCCCGCTTCGAGGCTGCCGAGCGGAATCATCGCGCCGAAGACGACACCCCAAACACCCAGCACTCGACCGCGCATTTCATCGGGCACGATCGACTGCATCACGGTATTGGAGGTGGAGAAAAAGAGCAGCATCCCGAAGCCTCCGAGCGTCATGAAGAAAAGAGCGAGGTAATAGTTGCTCGTGAACGAGAACGCCAGCAGCGCGCCCGAGAAAATCCAGACGCCCGCCAGCGCCACGTTCCGCTGCGGGAAAACGTGGCCCGCGGTGGCGACCGTCAGCGCGCCGGCGAGCGCCCCGATGCCGCTGGCCGACATCAGCGCACCATAGCCGTCTGCGCCCAGACCGAACACGTCGCGCGCGAAGGCCGGCAAGAGCACCGCGTATGACCAGCCAAAGATCCCGACCGTGCCGAGCAGAGCCAGAATGGTCCGGACGCGCGGGTGCTTTAGCACATAGCTCAAGCCACTCCACGCGTCGGCCTTGGCGGCGGTCTCCCGCGGTAGCGGCACGTGCGGCGGCAGTCGCATCATGCGCAATCCAGCGATGACCGCGACGAAACTCAGGCCGTTCAGGAAAAAACACATTGGGGTCCCAAAATTTCCGATCACGATTCCGGCCAGCGCCGGTCCAACCACGCGCGCGCCATTGAAAATCGAGCTGTTCAGCGAGATCGCGTTCAGCAGATCTTCGCGGCTTGTCATGTCGAGCGTGAACGCCTGACGCGCCGGCATGTCGAAGGCCATCGCGATCCCGCTGACCGCCGCCACGCCAATGATGATCCAGGTGTTCGCCCAGCCTCCCCACGCAAGCGCGGCGAGCACGAACGCCGGAATCATTTGCGCGGTCTGCGCCCAGAGAATGATCGCGCGTTTCGGATAACGATCCGCCAGCGAACCGCCCCAGAGGGAGAAGAGCATCATCGGCGCTGAGCCGACGGCAGCCACCACGCCGAGCAGAGTTTTCGATCCGGTGATCTGATAAACGAGCCAGCTCATTGCGGTCTGCTGCATCCAGGTGCCGATAAGCGAGACGAGCTGGCCATAGAAGAAGAGCCGGTAGTTACGATGACGTAGTGCGCGAAACGTATCGCGCAGGCTCACCTGGCCCACCGGAATGCGGCGCTGCCGTCCCGTCATCTCCTCCGGCACCCGCGCTGTTTCGGTCGTTTGCATCAATCGTGAAGCGGCCCCGCGGAAGATACACGTGTGGCCAGCGAAACAAGCCAGGGACGCGCAGCTACAGCTCAGGGGTGCTAGTATCGGAAAAGATGGAAAGCACGACCGCGATTTTGCTGCGCAAGCGCAAGTTGAGCGACACCAGCCTGATCGTTTCGTGGTGCACGAACAGCCTGGGGTGCGTGCAGACGGTGGCGAAAGGCGCGCGCCGCGCGAAGAGTCCGTTCGCAGGGAAGCTCGATCTTTTCTTCGAGGCGGAAATCCAGATCGCGCGCAGCAAGCGATCCAACCTCCACATGCTGCGGGAAGTAGCGCTCACAAACCCGTTCGGCGGAATTCGCCAGAGCTATCTAAGGACGCAAGCCGCGTCTTATTTCGTCGAGTTGATCGAGATCTGCACCGAACGCGACCATAATGAGCCGGAGCTTTTCACCCTGCTCCAGCGCGCGTTTGGTTACTTAAGCGAGAACGAACCGACGCTGCGTGCCGTGGAACATTTCGAGACCGAACTGGCGCGCATCACGGGCGTGCATGACGCGAAAGCGATCAGGCACAATCCGGCGCTGGCGCTAGGTAATTTGTTCGGAAAACTGCCGCGTTCACGCGGGCCTTTGCTGAAGGCGTTGCGCGATGGCTCGTCATCCTGAGCCGCGCAGACGGCGAAGGACCTCACAACAGGCCGAAACGCTTCCGCGAAAGGCCTGCGCAAAGCACGTTCTATCCGTGCTGCAACGGCGGTGATGCAAAGCCGCTTGCGAGATCCTTCGCCGTCTCCGCGGCTCAGGATGACAACATGCGCGAGCGCGCGGCTGGTCTGCGCGAGAACATCGCCACGGCGTAGAACGCAATCACGAGCCATAGCAGCGCGTGATAACCGAAGAACATGCTGAGATATTCCAGCATTCCACCCAACATGATCCCGAGCAGGTTGGAGGCGAAGGCCACGTCCGCCAGCTCAGTGTCGCGGAAGGAATTTGAGAAGATCACGTTCGCCAGGAAGACGGGCCCGAAAGTCAGGCAACTGGCGTTGAGATAACGCAGTAGTGCGTTGTCGAAAATCAGTGTCGCGGGCCGGACGGCGAGGTTGAGCGCAAGGATGCCGAAAAGGAGCGCGTAGAAAATCCAGATCCGGCGGACGGTGAATCGCGCGTTGACCAGAATCGCGATCAGGACGCTCGTGAGGATTGCGAAGAAAACGAGCGAATTGACAATCCACGTGCTGCCGAAGAGCAGTGCGAACGTGGTTAGTGCTTTCACTTCCAGGAGCGCGAACGCGACGCCGAGAAAGAACATGTGCCAATCGAACTGTCGTAACGTGCGACGCGGCGCGATCCAGAAAATGGCTGCGAGCGAAATGGCTGCGACCACAGCAAGGCCCTTGAAATAAATCGCCGGAAACGATTTCCGCGGAAGGTAAATGAATGGCCAGTCGTCGCTCGCCGGAGGAATGTTCGTCCACTGCATGTAACCTTCACCAGTCACGCGTAACCTGCCTTCGCCTGATGCCAGCGATCTTTCCTGATAAGCGGGGATCGAATCGCCAGGGTTACCAGTGAGCCGCGGGCCGTTGACGATCACGGCCCCGCGGCCAAAGCCGCCGTAAGTGGAAACGAACGAAGAGTGATCGAACGTCCCGCTCAGCATCGTGGCAAGTTTCTCGATCAGCCATGGTTCGCGGTAATAATTGTAGAGCACGAGGACGCCGTCCGGGGTGAGTGCGTCGCGCGCTGCGGCTAACGACTCTTCGGTGAAGAGAAAGCTTTCCAGTCGCAGGTTCGCGATGCTCGAGGTCAAGGTCAGCGAATCTGGCAGCGCGAAGATGATGAGGTCATATTTGCTGGCTGTCTTACGCAGGAAAACGCGGCCGTCGTCGTTCACCCGCCGCACGCGCGGGTCGGAATACGGCTGGTCCGGATGCAAGCGTGCGCCGAGCTTTAGAATCACCGGGTCAATTTCGACTGCGGTGATGTTTTTCACGCCATTGGCGAGAGCGATTGCGGTATCAGAGCCGGTGCCGGCGCCGAGAATAAGCGCATGCTGGAATGACGCGCCGGGGAAAAGCTCATAAACTCTGTGGTAGAACGGCTCCTTCAGCTGCCACGGGATCATGCTCTGATGCCCGATGCTGTTAACATCGAGGTTGTAACCTGTCGGCTGAGCAGGCGTGAGCGTGATTTTGTAGTAGGGCGACCAATAAGTGCCGCGCTGGAGGAAAAGCGCTATCCCGCCGGCGGCAACAAAAAGCAAAACAGAGCGGATCAATTCCGCCCTCGAGCCGAGGAGCAGGACGAGGAGGGCAAGAATCGTGAACCAGTAGATCGGCGGCAAAGCGAAGTAGCAGATGATAAAAAACGCCGCGGTCCCGGCGAGGCTCCCCAGAATGTCGAACGTGTAGGCGGTCAGCGGCGCGGTTCGCGGGAAGAGGGAGCCGAGCGATCTCGCGAGCGGGATAAAGGCCGCCGCCACGAGCGTGAAGATGAGCGGCAAAAGAATGAAACTTTCCGCACGCGCCCAGCCCGTCGTGCCCGAGCCGAAATAAAGAACGTCCGTAGTGGCGATGTTGAGCTCGAACCGGTTGATCGCCACGACCGAGATGAGCAGCACCAGCATGAGTGGGAACGATGGGAATCGGAACTGTTCCCGCCGTGCCGCCAGAATTCCGAGCCCCATGCCGAGAAAAGAGGCGAGCAGAATGAAGTTCGTGAAGTAGCTGAGATAACGGACGTGAGCCGGGATCCAGCGAATGCAAAGCAGCTCGAAAAAGAGCAGCGTGAACGAGAGGAGAAAAATTCGCGTCCGAACTCCCTCGAGAAATGGTCGTGGTTTGCCGCTCGTCGCGCGGAAGGGCAGCGCAACCGGCGACAACGTCTCTGAGAACATGGAGATCGAACGGCTACCTGGCGACGGAGATGTTTTCGTGTCCAACGAGATAGCGTCTGACACAAAGGAATATCGCCAGCAGAGGCAGTGTCATGAGAAGCGAACCGCCGATCATGCTCAGTATATCTTTGCTGGCGGCGAAGTTCGCCTGTTGTGCTTGCGAAACGGAGCGGCCAAATGAGAGCAGCGCGAGCTCTTCGCCGCCGAGACGGACGAGTGGATCACTGAGCGCTGGCCACGTAGCTAGCACTCCAAGTATGCCGATCGCGACAAGCGCTGGCTTCGCCAGCGGCAGAACGATGTGCCAGTAGACACCGAAAGCTCCACAGCCATCCACGCGTGCCATGTCTTCGAGGTCGCGCGGCGCAGCCGCCACCGTCAGCCAAAGCAGGGGAATGCTCACCGCGGTAATGAGCCAATCCGCAAACGCGAAATCGTGCACACCCGAGGCCCAGCCGAAGGCGAGCGTGTCAATGAGCCGAGCTGCAATCCAGCTTTGCGCGCATAGCGCGATCGCCAGCACCACCCATCCCATTCCACGTCCTCGCCACCTGAAGCGCGTCAGTGCGCAGGCCAGAAAGGAAGAACAAACCAGCACACACGCGAGATTGATCAACGCAAGGAGTGGCCACCGGAAAAGATCCATGATTTCGGGGCGGCAAAGATACATCTGCGCGTTTCCGCCGCGAGCATTTTGCACTCCTTGAGATTGAGCGGCGAGCTAAGACATATCGGGCGGCATTCTGCCGGTTCGGTGCTGGACGAGATTGGCCCCAGCACCGAACCTCGGGGATGTGAATGCTCTGGAGAGAGCCGCCTTTTTTCTCACCGCTGCGGGGACCTTCTGCTGGGTGGTCTGTTTCTGGTGGATGCACCGAATCTCAATCCGGCAGGACAGAATGCTGAAGGAACTGCGCGAAGTAATGAAGCGGATCGAAACCTTGTCGAAGGAAGAACACGACTTGATCCAGGAAGTGCATCCGGCGGTGGAGAAGATTCAGGACTCGGTCGAAGAAGTGGCCGAAGCCGTTTCGGCAGACGATTCAAAGAACAAGCCGCCGTGATTAGTAAGCAGGCGCGCGCTCCAGGGCGCCCTCTCTGCGGGATGCGGCGGGTTGCAGGTTTAGCCGAGCGCTTGGCGGCGCCTTTCGGGCCTGCTTCAAACAGTGCTACGGTCGCAGGTCAGTGACTGAACCATCGATCAAGGTCGTGGCTCTCGGCGATGCCGCGGTTGTCGTCCGGCTCTGCGAAACTCTCGATCGGCCGGAGGAGACGCTCGCAGGGATGTTGGCGAGCGTCGAAAGATTGCGCGCAGCAAAGCTGCCCGCCGTGGCGGAGATCACGCCAGCCTTCGCCAGCATAGGTGTCTTCTTTAATTCCAAGAGCCTTGCCGCGGCAACGCCGGCGGAAAGCACCCTTGAATCGCTAATCGCGAAGATCAGCGCATTCGTGGGACAAGCGAAGGATGCCGAGAAGGCGCGGCAATCGCGTGCGCTCGAGATTCCCGTTTGTTACGAGCCGGAGTTCGCTCCGGATCTGGCGCTCGTAGCCGAGCACGCGAATCTCACAGAGGCGGAAGTCGTGCGCCGTCATAGCAGCGCTCATTATCGGGTGCAGTGCGTTGGCTTCACCCCCGGGTTCCCTTATTTGAGCGGATTGCCGCCGGAGCTGGCGACACCGCGGCGGGCCACTCCTCGGAAATGGGTGCCGCCCGGATCAGTGGCAATCGCAGGGCGACAATCGGGAATCTACCCTGCAGCTTCACCCGGGGGTTGGAATGTGATCGGCCGCGCGCCGCTCCGGCTGTTCGACCCACAGGAAAATCCGCCTGCTTTGTTGCAAGCCGGCGATCGCGTGCGTTTCCGCGCGATCACATGGGAAGAGTTTGAGACGGCTGTAGCGGCGGTCCATGACCGCCGAAGCGACTACGGCTCAATCTCGCAGCCCCCGCGGCAGTCGTAGACAGCCGCTACAGAGGATGAGCCTTCTGGTTAACCGCGCCGGCTTTCTTACCACAATCCAGGATCTCGGGCGCGTGGGTCACCGCGCCAGCGGTGTCTCCATGGGCGGCGCGCTCGATCCCTACGCCTTGCGAATTGTAAATCTGCTCGTCGGAAACGACGAGGCTGCCGCCGGCATCGAAGTGACGCTCGGAACGGTGCGACTTCGCTCCGATGACGAACGAGTCATCGCCTGGGCCGGAGGTGCCTTTCAGGCGGAAGTCGATGGCTGTCTGCTGCCGGCTGGACGGGCTGCATTGGTCCGCGCGGAAGAAGAGTTCGCGATCACTGCTCCAGCCAGCGGCGCACGCGGCTGGCTGGCGATATCAGGTGGAATCGATGTTCCTCTGGTTCTGGGAAGCCGATCGACGGATCTCCGCGGCGGCTTCGGGGGCATGGAAGGTCGTGCTTTACGTGATGGCGATGTCTTGCCTTTGGGGCAGCCGTCCAATCGTGGCCTTGCGATCGCGAGAGCGCTGTCGGAGGTGAGAATTGCGAGCTGGGGCGCGCCTAACGAGTGGTCGAATACGAGAACGCGCCACGGTTTTTTGCGCGTCCTCAGAGGAGCTGAGTCCTCCGAGTTCGCGGCCGATGCTTTGCTGGCGGGCCGGTTCACGGTTGCGCCAGAATCGGATCGGATGGGCGTTCGCCTGCAAGGCGCGGAGCTGCGACGAGACAGGAACGAGGATCTGATCTCCGAACCAGTTGTGCCTGGCACGATCCAAGTCCCACCAGATGGCCAGCCGATTATCCTGCTTGGCGACTGCCAAACGATCGGGGGCTACCCGAAAATCGCGCACGTGATCACAGTCGATCTTGCCGCCGCGGCGCAGTTGTTTCCCGGGGATTCTGTGCGCTTTGCCGAGGTCGGGCTGGATGAAGCACAACGGCTGCTGATCGAGCGGGAACGGGATGTGGAGCGTTTCGGGATCGGGCTTACGTTGCGGCTGTCATGAGCTTGAGCGTCGACCTGAACGCCGATCTCGGTGAAGGCGCAGGTCACGACGACGAGCTGCTCACGCTCGTCACTTCCGCAAATATCGCCTGCGGACTTCATGCCGGAAGTGCCACGATAATGCGGAGGTCGATCCTTGCGGCGCGGGAACGCGGTGTGGCAGTCGGCGCCCATCCGAGCTTTGATGATCGAGAGAATTTCGGGAGGCGCGAGATTTCGCTCAGCTCCGAGGAGATCGACGCGCTGGTGGTGTATCAGATCGGCGCTTTTCACGCAGTCGCAAGCTCATTGGGTGTGCGCCCGCAGCACGTGAAACCTCACGGCGCGCTCTACAATATGGCTGCGCGTGACGAACAGATCGCGGACGCAATCGTGCGCGCGGTGCGAGCGATTGATCCCAAACTGATTCTCTTCGCGCCACCACTCAGCGCTTTGTGGCGGACGGCGGAGGCGAATGAGCTGCGCGTCGCGCGCGAAGTCTTTGCGGACCGCAACTATCTGCCGGACGGAAGCCTCGTGCCGAGAGGCCGTCCTGATGCACTGCTGCACGATCCAGCAGAGGCCGCGAACCGCGTCTTCGGCATGCTGCGCGATAACAAGGTGCGCGCAGTCGACGGCAGCGAAATCGCGGTCGAGGCGGACACGATTTGCATCCATGGCGATACACCCGGTGCCGTGGAGTTCGCCCGCGAACTGCGCCTGGCTCTCTACCAGGTCGGAATTGTGGTCGCTCCACCCGGTTCGACAGGGTGAAGCGTTCAAGCATCTGCCGCATGTGCGCGTCGTTTGCGAGGACATAGTTCTTTCAGCCCGAGGGCCGGCCGTCTCCAAGGCGCGCGTTCCAAAGACTTGCCTTTTGCTCGACAAAGGCGCGCATATCCAAAACAATCGGTTTGGCGTGCAAGCAAGACACCGATCCCCGCGGGAGTTATCGCGATGAGACGGGCGAATTTTACAAATTTCTGGAGCACGTCCGCCATTCTCGTTGCAGTCACCTTGGGGTGGTCTTTGCCGGCGCCTGCAAATGCCGCCGACGGTGATCTCGACAAAACTTTCGATGGCGATGGCAAGGTGACGACCGATTTCGGCAATTTCGGAACCAGCGATGGCGCGGCTGATGTCGTCATTCAAAGCAACGGCAAGATCGTCGTCGGCGGCAATACGGGTTCGTCTGGCGATCTGGCGCGTTACAATCCAAATGGGTCGCTTGATTCCACCTTCGGCAACGGTGGAAGCTCTGGTGGCAGCGGAGTGACGGTGGCGGCCATCGCTCTACAGAACGATGGGAAGATCGTGGTCGTGGGCGGGAGAGTAGTGATCAATAACGGCGTTGATTTTGCCGTTGCTCGTTTCAATTCGAACGGCTCCTTGGATGACGGGTCGGCGAACGATTCAACCCCGGGTGATTCGTTCGGCACCGGTGGCCTCGTCACGACAGATTTCGGCGATGATGATAACGCGACTGGCGTAGCGATTCAGAGCGACGGCAAGATTGTCGTCGTCGGACATCTGGGGCCGACGAATTCCGGTTTCAACGTCGATTTTGCTATCGCCCGCTACAATACGAATGGTTCGCTCGACAGTGGCGGGGCTGGTGACTCGACGCCCGGAGATTCATTTGGCACGGGGGGCAA
>JBHENA010000050.1:0-5248 GCA_046262275.1 Chthoniobacterales bacterium | reverse complement strand
CGACGGCAAGCAGACCACCGACTTCGGCGGCAGCGAGAGCGGCGCAGACGTCGCGATCCAGGCCGACGGCAAGATCGTCGTGGCCGGGAGCCGGGACTTTGCAGGCAAGCCCTCGTTTGCGATTGCGCGTTACAACGTCAACGGCACACCCGACAACGATTTCGATACCGACGGAAGAACCAGCACGACGCTTAACGGTAACTCGTTCGCTTCCGGAATCGCGCTGCAGAGCAACGGCAAAATCGTCGTCGCCGGAGCAGTCGTCTTTAGTTTCGGCAGTTCAAATTTTGCGCTCATTCGCTACACCTCGAACGGTGCGCTCGACACTTCCTTCGGCCCGAACAACAACGGCATAACCTTCGCGGACTTCAGCGAGGGCGGAGAAGATCAGGCGCGTGATCTTGCCTTGCAGAGCGACGGGAAAATCGTCGCTGCCGGGTATGAGGGAAGCTTTAACAACAACAGCGCCAACTTCGCGGTCGCGCGCTTTAACCCGAACGGCACGCTCGACAGCTCTTTTGGGTCGGGCGGAAAGGTCTCCACCATCTTTGGCGCTTTCGACGGCGATTTCAGCGCGGGAATCAACGGAGTCGCGTTACAAAAGAATAGCGGAATTGTGGGGGCCGGGAGCACACGCGATAACCAGTTTAATACCTCGGATGTGGTTTTGGCCCGCTATTTGGTGTGTCTTGGCAAACCGGCCAAGCCCGTTCTCGTGAAACCGAAAAATGATGGCGTGGTGAAAACGCAGACGCCCCTCCTGGATTGGAAAAATGCAAGGTGCGCGACGAAATATAGCGTAACGGTGCGGATTGGTTCGCCCACTGGAACGAAGGTATTTACAAAAGAGGATTTCACCGCATCCGAAGCGAGAGTCACCACGCCACTGACGAGCGGGCAAAAGTACTTTTGGCGAGTGACTGCGAGCAACCAGGCAGGCAGCACAATATCCGATGCGCGCAGTTTTCAGGTCGAGTGAGGTGGACCAGTGGTTTCCCACCTCTCGGCAAGATGCACGATCGATCCGGGAGTATCCCGACTGATCCGTTCCGTCGACCGAAGTGCTCGATTGCTGGTGCTGCGAAGTCGCGGCCTTTCTACCGCGTCGCCGTAGTGGCCTGATTGCGCGGGGTGTGCCCTCGCGCGCCGCGAAATCGGCAGGGCCGAGTCAGATTCTTCCCTTCCCCTCCCGCCATCTGATACGGTGCGCTTGATGATCGAGCAAACCGATCGCGCCGCAGCCGCTCAGCCGCGAGACAAGCTCGTCCGCGGCCTCGGCCAGGTCGACGCGACGATGATCGTGGTGGGTTCGATGATTGGCTCCGGCATCTTCATCACCTCCGCCGAGTCGGCGCGGCTCGTCGGTGCACCGGGATGGTTGCTGGTGGCGTGGGCTCTCGCGGGGGTATTGACAATCACCGGCGCGCTTTGCTGCGCGGAACTGGCGGCGATGATGCCAAGAGCCGGCGGTCAATACGTGTTCCTGCGGGAAGCCTATAGTCCGTTATTCGGATTTCTCTTCGGCTGGGCGATATTCCTCGTCATTCAGACCGGTACGATCGCCGCCGTCGCGGTTGCGTTCGCGAAGTTCACCGGCGTGCTCGTCCCAGCAATTGCGACCGACAATTACCTGATCGCGCCGGTTCGTCTCGGCAGCAGTTATGCGATCAGCTTCTCGAGCGACCAACTAGTCGCAGTCGTGATGATTCTCCTGCTGACGTGGAGCAACACTCGCGGGCTGGAGATCGGGAAACTGGTGCAAAACAGTTTCACGTTCGCGAAGACTGCCGCGCTCATCGGGCTGATCCTTCTTGGCCTTGCCTTTGGCTGGGGGACGACGAGCGCCGCCCGCAGCGCCGCGTGGTGGGATTCATGGGCTAACGGCTGGCGTCCGGAAATCGCGCAGCCGGGACTCGCTGCGACCGGCGCCTTCGCGCTTTTGATGTTGCTTGGTAGAGCGATGGTCGGCCCGCTCTTCGCGCAGTCGGCATGGAACAACGTCACCTTTACCGGCAGCGAAGTGCGCGACCCCGGCCGGACGCTGCCGCGGGCGCTCCTTCTCGGCTGCGGGATCGTGGTGACGCTGTATTTGCTTGCGAATCTCGCCTACATCGCCACGCTGCCGCTGAGCGGAATCCAATACGCGCCGCAAAACCGCGTCGCCGTCGCGGCCATGAACGCGGTGCTTGGTCCACCCGGCACGATCCTGATGGCGATCGCGATCATGATCTCCACTTTCGGCTGCAACAACGGACTGATCCTGGCCGGGGCCCGTGTCTACTACGCGATGGCGCGCGACGGGCTTTTCTTCCGCAGCGTGGCGCGCCTGAACGCGCAAAGAGCTCCGGCCATGGCATTACTCACGCAGGGCGTTTGGGCTTCGCTCCTCACGCTGCCGCGGACGGCGAGCACCGATCCGGCAACCGGTGCAGTCACCTATGGCAACGTCTACACACAGCTGCTCGAATACATCGTCTCGGCCGATCTGGTCTTTTACGTCCTGATGGTGGGAGCGGTGATCGTACTGCGCCGGAAGCTGCCAACGGCAGAGCGTCCTTACCGCACGTGGGGCTATCCGGTTGTGCCGCTCATCTACATCGCACTTGCGGGTTTGCTGATTCTCGACCTGGGATATCTCGCCCCTGCGACCTCCGGCATCGGGTTTCTCTTCGTGCTCACGGGAGTACCGGTTTACCTGGCCTGGCGGAAGCGACATCCCGCGCAGCGTGTATCGTAGAGACGATCTTCTCGTGAGATGCAGCGGCCAAACCGCCCGAAAATGAAAGCAGGTTTTATTGCCCGATGTGGCCTTTTGCTGTGCGTCGCCTTTCTGATCTCACTGCGAATAAACGCGGACGCGATCGGACCCGACTTGCACGACAAGTTCACGCAAGAGCTGGAGCTAGAGGCCATAAAGGTTCCTGCGTATAACGGAATGAAAGCGTTGGTCAGCAAACGCTACGATCTAGCGATTAAACTTTTTAACGCGGCTCTCGAGAGACGACCCAAAGGCACCTTCGCCGCCGCTCTTTACTACGTCCGCGGTGATGCCTATCTCGGAAAGGGTGAACGGGAGAAGGCGCGTCAAGATTATCAACGCGCGGTCAATTTCAGTCCTAAGAACTTCCTGGATTACTACATTCGAGGCTCGGCTTACCAGAAGAAAGGCAATTACGCGGCGGCGTTGTCTGACCTTGCGAAGGCGGTAGAGCTTTCGCCCAAGAGTGCGGGCGCCCTGAATTCACTCTCCTGGCTGAAGGCTACCTGTCCGCAGCGCTCGCTGCGTGATGGAGCGGGCGCGGTTCGCGCAGCCATAAAAGCTTGTGAGCTGACGAGGTGGAGAGACTGGTCGTTGATCGACACCCTGGCGGCAGCACACGCCGAAGCGGGAAATTTCGAACAAGCCGTCAAATACGAGGAGCAGGCGATGAACATGTCGACCTCGGCAGATGATCGGAAAGGCACGAAAGAGCGCCTCGCCGCTTACCGGCAGCGCAAGCCTTGGCGAGAGGAAGCAAAGCTCACCGCGCATTGACCCACTCACTATCCCGTCCCCGCAGACTGACAACCACTCACCACGGCGGGCGCGAATCGTTTGTAGCGCGCGGCAATGCGACTCACGGAATCAGCTGAGGAAGGAGTGGACGTCCTCGCTTTGGAAGGCGAGATCGACCTGCATTACGCTCCGGTTCTCCGCTCGCTGCTCCAAGGCAAGGTAAAAGGGCGCTGCCCCGCCCTGGTGCTCGATTTCGCGCGCGTCAGCTTCATCGATTCCTCCGGGCTGGCTGCAATCGTGGAATACTTCCGCGATGCGGCAGAGCACCAGGGGGTCCTGTGCCTGGCCGGCTTGGACGAAACCCTGCAAACCGTTTTTGAAATTGTACGTCTCGACAAAGTAATCCCGATCTTCGCGTCAGCCGCGGAGGCGAAGGAAGCTCTGAAAGAAGGTCGGGTGCGGCCACCTGGGCCGGGGTTGTTCGATCGCTCGGCTGCCTGAATGACCTCCAATTGTTGGATGTTGCGTGCCGCACCTGTAATCCCGAGATGACTGCGAGACCGCTGCGTGTTTTTGTGGTCGAAGATCATCCCGACACAGCCCGCGGCTTGAAGCTGTATCTCCAGGCACAAGGTCACGTGGTCTTGCTCGCCGGGGACGTAACGTCGGCACTCCGCGTCGCCGAGCAAAATCAGTTTGACGTCTTGTTAAGCGATCTTGGTCTCCCTGATGGAAATGGGTGGGAGCTTCTGCAGCAACTTCGTTCGCTCGGTCCGGTGAAGGCGATCGCGATGAGTGGCTACAACAGCGACGCCGACCTGGAGCGAAGCCAGCGCGCTGGATTTCTCCAGCACCTGCCCAAGCCGCTCATGCCGGAGACGCTGAACGCAGCGCTCCAGTCCGCCGCGGCGTGCTGAGGCCAGGCGGCCGCTGTAGCGTCCGCGCGGCTTTGTTAGGGCAGCGGGCGCGCTGGTTGCACCAGCGGTGGCTCGGATCGCTCTCCCCTGTCATTCACGGTTGAGAAAAACGACCAGACGCCGAAAACCAGAACCCCGGCGACGATGCCGATTAACAAGCCGTAAATGACCACGACGCCTATCGGTCGCTCGAGAAGTCCTGGCGGTGGGTCCTTATGCATAGATGTGCCTCGCCTTCGACGCTATGGCTCATCGTCGTCGATCCCGTTCGCGAGCAGGTTGTGGGTCGTGAACCCTGGAGCGGGGATTTGGAAAGCGGCGTGGCTATTTTCCAGGTTTGGATCAGCCGTTCCAGCGATGGTGATCAGCTGCGGTGTGGCGAAATTAGCCGGTGTGAAAGTCAACGTTGAGCCTGAATTTACGACCAATTGCACATCGCCACTCACGCCCTCGACTGTGAAGGTGACGTTCCCGGCGGGCGCGGAACGGAGGCGCACCGAGACGACGGAGGAACCACCTTCGACGACGTTAAAGCCGTCGGGTGAACTATCAGCCTCTGCGCGGTGCCGGTGTGAACCAGCCGTTTGATCACACCGGGTGCCTCCTGTCCCGCGTAGTAGAGAGCCCCATCCGGTCCGCCGGCCATGTCGACGTGGCCGGTATGGCCGGTGACGAACTCTTCCGTGCGCAAAGGCCGGTTCTTCGCGTCGAGCGGCACACGCATGATGCGCCCGCTGTTGTAATCGCCGAAAAAGAAGTTGCCCCGATACGCGGGTGGAAACGCCGTGCTGTCATAGAAGCAGCCGCCGGTGACTGCGCCCCCAATATCCTGGGT
>JBHENA010000049.1:0-15914 GCA_046262275.1 Chthoniobacterales bacterium | reverse complement strand
TCTTAGGGCAAAACAGCTTCTACGATTGCAGCTACTCGCCGCTCAGTTTTTCCAGCTTCGCCTGTGCTTCAGCGAGATCGCGCCGCGTTGCCGCATTGGCAGCGTCGGCGCGGTTGATTGACTCCAAGATCGCGATTGCCTCCCGGTACTGTTCACCCGCTTCTGATCGGCGGCCGAGATTCGGAACGTCGGGATTGCCTAACAAATCGCCAAGGTGTATCCGGCTGACGGCAAGCGAGTGCTTCGCCAGCGTGTTGTTCGGGTCCGCCTTCACCAGATCACCAAACATCTGAAGTGATTTCTGCCGGTTTTCCAGCGCGGCCGGCAGGTTCCCGGTCGCGGTCATGACGTTGCCGATTTTCTCGTAGGCGATCGCGGCATCACGAACGATCGGCGAATCGTTCGGAAACTCGGCTGCCAATGGGATTCGGATTTCGGCTGAGCGCCGGTACTCCGTGAGTGCGCCGGGAATATCACCCTGCAACTCGAGGACCGCGCCGATCCGCTCGTGCATGATCCCAAGAAACCTGCGCGTGCGCGCGTCGCGCGGGTCCGCGGCGTAGAGCGTTTCCAGGATCCGCACTGCCGCGTGGTAATTCTCCATCGCGCTGGCCTGGTCACCGAGGTTCACGTAGTTCGGGTTTCCAAGCACGTCTCCGGTTTTTAAGTGACTGATCGCAACGGAGCGTTGCGCATCAGCGTCGCCCGGCCGCGCCGCGGCGAGCTCCTGAAAAATCGCGAGCGATGCGCGGGCACTCTGGACTGCCTGCTCGACCTGGTTCGTCTCCGCCTCGACGTCCGCGATTTTTTCGTGAAGAAGTGCAAGCGGGCGGCGCGTCACAGAATCGCCGGGACGCGGCGGCCATTTCTCCGCGATCGCGAGCGCCTTCCGGTAGCTCTCGAGCGCACCGGCGGAGTTGCCGAGATTCGCGTTGCGCGGGTTGCCCTGCACGTTGCCGACCTTCAGATAAGCCATCACTACCTCGCGTTGCAGCGACAGATCGTCGCCGGATTCACGCGCCAGACTGTCGAGGTATTCGAGCGCGCGCTTTACCAGGATCTCACGGGCGGGGGTGGAGCCGGGAAGGTTCTCGATCGCATCGTGGATTTCGAAGAGGTAGGAATTGGCGAGTTTCCGGACGTCGTTAAATCGCTGCTCGGCCCGCGCGCGCTCGATCTGCGCGACGCGCGCCTGCCAGCTGGTGGTCACGATCCCGCCGAGAAGCGCGAGCGTAATGAGCGCGGCGCCGAGAACGGCGGCCTTGTGGCGCTGGATGAACTTCGCGCTCCGATAGCGGAAGGTGTCTTTGCGCGCGCTGACCGGTAATCCCTCCAGATGGCGCCGGATATCTTCGGAAAAGCGGGCGACCGAGGCGTAACGCCGCTCCGGTTCTTTGCGGAGCGCCATCATAACGATGTTGTCGAGATCACCCCGGAGCGATGTGGCCACGCTTTTCGCGTTCCGGTTGGCCGCAAGCTTGAAGCCTGTGCCACGAAAAACCGTGCTGGGCCGCTCCGGTTCCTTTTCCGCGATCGCGCGGGCGATCTCATCGGGCCGTCGGCTCGTCAGGCGGTAGGGCTTTTCGCCCGTTAACAGCTCGTAAAGAACGACACCCAGGCTGTAAACGTCGCTCACCGTCGTCATCGTTTCGCCGCGGACCTGCTCCGGGCTGGCGTATTCCGGCGTCATCACTCCCATCAGGGTGATCGTCTGTTGCGGAAGCTCGGCTTCGTCTGGGTCGAGGAGCTTGGCGATTCCGAAATCGAGGAGCTTTGGTTCACCTTCCGGTGTGACCCGGATGTTGGCCGGCTTCAGATCGCGATGGATCACGAGGTGCTGGTGTGCGTAGGCCACGGCGGAGCAGATCTTGCGAAAGAGTTGCAGCCGCTCGGGAATGCCGAGGCCGCGCAGCTGACAATACTCGTCGAGCCGCTCTCCCTCCACATACTCCATGACAAAATAAGGCATGCCTGCCTCGGTGACTCCCGCTCCGTAGAGCCGCGCGACGTTGGGGTGGTTGAGGCCGGCGAGGATGCGTTCCTCCTGCCGAAAATGCCGGAGGAGATTGGTTCCGCCGAAACGCTTGACCAGCTTCAGCGCGACGCGACGGCCGAGGGCAGTGTCTTGCGCGAGGTAAACTTCCCCCATCCCTCCTTCCCCGAGCACGGATAGGACGCGGTAGTCGCCGATTACGGCGCCTTCAGCCAAAGCCTTGTCGTCTCCCGCGAGCAGCTCGGCGTTTGCGTGCAAGGCCGGTTCTTCGATGAAACCTTCCGCAACGCTCTGAAAGTTCAGGAGCGATTCCACTTCCGCGCGCAAAGCGACGTCGTCACCGCACGCCTCCCGCAGAAACGAATCCTGCGCCGCCCGATCGCGCTCGAGCGCAGCCTCGACCAGTTCGGCGACACGCTGCGCCCGGTCAGTCGTTTGCATCAAGGGAGTCTACCGCGGCTACCGAATGCTGCCGCTTTACGCGGCGTGTTGGCTCAGCTCGCGGCAGAGCCAAAGCTTCGCGAATTGCCAGTCGCGCAGCACTGTCTTTGGCGAAATCTGCAAGACCTCGGCGATTTCTTTCGCCTCAAGACCGCCAAAAAATTTGAGCTCCACGACTTCGCTCTTTCGCGGATAAGCCCGTGCGAAATCCTGCAGCGCGCCATCGAGGGCGACGAGGTCATTTGCACCTGCGGGAGGGAGATCGCGCGCTTCGTCGAGCGAGACCTTTTGCGCCAGACCGCCGCGTTTGGCGGCGTTTCGCGCCCGCGCGTGGTCCACGAGTATGCGCCGCATCAGTTTCGCCGCGACCCCGTAAAAATGGGCGCGGTTTTGCCAGCTGATCCGGTCGTCATCCACCAGCCGCACGTACGCTTCGTGCACCAAAGCGGTGGCCTGGAGCGTGTGATCGGCACGTTCGCGGCGCAGATAGTCGCGCGCGAGGCGACGCAGCTCGTCGTAAACCACCGGCATCAGCTTCACGGGTGCTTCTTCATCGCCTGCGCGCCACTCGGCCAGAATTTGCGAGATGGCCGGCGCTGAGGCCGGCGGCTCCTCTGCGGACATGGCGGCATTTTACGCCTTCATCGTACGGGAGGCGACTATTTTCGCAGGTCGACTCTTTGCGCCGCGCCTATTTAACGCGTGAGACGCGGATGTTTCCACCGCCCAGGATATACATGCGGTGTCCCCAACCCGCCTTGACGATCACAACCGGAGGCGAATCTATCTTCGGGTAGATCCTGTCGACCTGCTGGGACTGCGCCCAGACCTGTCCGTTCTGAAGGGTGAAGCGGCTCCGGCCGGTGTAGCCGGTGAACGGTCCCACGATGTTGCTTTCGATCACCTCCGGCTCTTTCACCTTGCGCGTCTTAACCGCCTCGTCGACTGCTGCAGTGGCCGCTTTTTCACTACTGGCTGCGACGTACTGCTGAATAAAGCCGTCGAGTCTGGCGCGTTCCTCCGGCGTGAGCTTGTTCAAGCCTGCCTCTTCATAAGCTTTCGGCCCCATCGCTTTCAGCAGTCCGGGAAACTCCTTCTCCTGGGCCAGCGCCGAAGAAATGAGGGCAATGCCGCAGATAGGAAGGAGGCAGACACGGAAGGGGTGCATAACTGGGGTGGTTTTAGCCGATCCACCGCATCGGTCAAAGGTGAAAACCAAACGAACGAAGGCTGGAGTGGTGACGCGGCACGAACAAGAGTAAGTGTCGTGACGGTTCAGGACTCCGAGAGCTCGCGGTTCGTCTCTGCGAAGGCCCTGACCGCGAACTCCAGATCCTCGCGCGAATGAGCGGCGGAGATCTGGGTGCGGACACGTGCGGTGCCATGCGGGACGACCGGGTAAAAAAAGCCGATCACGTAAACGCCTTTCTCCAGCATGCGGGCGGCGAACTTTTGCGACTTCGCGGCGTCGCCGATCATGATCGGGACGATAGGGTGCGTGCCGGGTTTGATCGTGAGACCGCGCTCCGTCAGTGCCGCGCGGAAGAATCTCGTGTTCTCCTCCAGCTTGTCGCGCAGCTCGGTTGAGGCGCGTAGTAATTCGAGTCCTTTCAGCGTCGCGGCCACGATTGGCGGGGCGACGCTGTTCGAGAAAAGGTAGGGACGAGATCGCTGGCGCAGCAGCTCGACGATCGATTTGCGCGCGCTGGTAAAGCCGCCGCTCGCGCCGCCGAGCGCTTTCCCGAGCGTGCCTGTGATGATGTCGATTCGCCCCATCACGCCGCGATACTCGTGTGTGCCGCGGCCGGTTTTCCCGAGAAAGCCGGTTGCGTGCGCGTCGTCGATCATCGTCAGCGCGTTGTATTTTTCTGCCAGGTCGCAAATCGCACCGAGATCAGCGATCGTGCCGTCCATTGAGAAGCAGCCGTCGGTGGCAATGAGTCGCACGCGCGCTCCGTTCGCTTCGCGCAGTTTCGTTTCCAGATCAGCCATGTCGTTGTGCTTGTAGCGGGCACGTTGCGCTTTGCAGAGGCGGATGCCGTCAATGATCGAGGCGTGATTCAGTTCGTCGGAAATGACTGCGTCCTCCGGTCCGAGGAGCGTCTCGAAAAGCCCGCCATTCGCATCGAACGCGCTGGGATAAAGAATCGTATCTTCGGTGCCGAGGAACTCTGTAAGCGCGGCCTCCAGTTTCTTGTGAATGTCCTGCGTCCCGCAAATGAAGCGCACACTCGCCATTCCGAAGCCGTGTGTATCGAGCGCTTCCTTCGCGGCCGCGATCAACCCCGGGTGATCGGCGAGCCCGAGGTAGTTATTGGCGCAAAAATTTAGAACCTCGCGTCCTTCGGCGACCTTGATGTGGGAATCCTGCGGCGTCGTGATGATTCGCTCGGTTTTGTAGAGCCCTTGCTCTTTGATTTCCCCAAGGGTGGCTGTGAGCTGCTGTTCGAACTCCGCTAGCATCGGCCAACTTGCGCCAAGGCGGGCGGGTTGCAAAAAGCGCGAAAAATAGACTTGCTGCCGCTTGTGAATAACTGTTAACAACTTCCGCGATCCAACCTTGAGAGACGCGACATTCCATCGAATCGCCTTCTTCGCGGTAGCTGTCGCGAGTGCGTCGCTTCTTTCCTCTTGCGAGACAACCACCGGCAGCCGCACAGCGTCACGCACGCTGCCGCCCTACGAGGCGCCGATCGCGCGTTCGCAATTCCAGACCGTCCGCACCACCGCTTACACGCATACTGAATCGGACCATCGGGAGTACGGTGCGCGGAACGCACTCGGTGGTCGCCTTCATGCTGCGTCGCGTCCCGTGCAGAGCGCCGCTTACGTGGCGCGTGCTTTGCCGGTGAGCGATTACCAGCCCGCCTCCGCCCCGAGCCGCTCATTGGACTCTTATCTGGCGCCGAAGAAGAAAAAGGTGACGCGCTGGGTGAAGACCAAGCGCGGGAAGAAGAAGGTAACCGTCACCGAATACGTCCGGCCAACGATCGGAAGCGCCGCCTGCGATTGGTCGCGCTGGCCTCTGGGCACGGTGTTTCGGGTGATCTCAACCGGGCAAATCTACAAGATAGACGACTACGGCTGGGCGCTCTCCGGGCGCAACACAATCGACCTCTACATGGCGTCCCGGCAGGACATGAACACTTGGGGCGTTCGCCACGAGCCGATCCAAATCCTCCGGTGGGGTAGCGATGCGGAGAGCCGGAGCATTCTGCAGGGCCGGCAGAGCCACAAGCATTGCCGCCGCATGCTCCTTCAGCTGGACGGGGCGCACGAAGCGGCGGCGATGCTGCATTAGGCGCTTACGCTGTCGCCTCGGCGTTAATCCCGTGGGCTGAAAGAGCGTCTGTAGCGGTTTCGGTTAACCGAATTTACTTCTCCAAGTAAGGGAGGTAATCGGCGTTCAGACTGATTGCCTTCAGCACCGCACGCTCGAAGCGGAACGACAAAACCGATTCGCCATACCTGTAGAAGAGTTGTGTGTCATCGGAGGTCGCGTCCTTGTATTGCTTCCTCTTGTACGGAGCGCCGTATTGCTTTAGGACGTCGCGCTCTGTTGCGCCGGTGCTGATGCCGCGCTCCGTCGCGACGTTTGCCGACTTCAAAAGCGGCGACGGGACGAGAGAGAAGACAAATCCAATAATCCTGCCGTCGCTTTTCGCAGTCACCATTAATCCGGCGCTGACGTAGTAGTCTGTAATGGTGTGCGCGAGGTAACCTTCATCATCGTCGTCCTTCTCCGATTTTTCGGAGCGCCCAAACTTTGCGCGAAAATCCTCCAGCTGTGTTCCGAGGAAATAAGATTCGCCATTGCTCCTGAACGCGAGGTGTTGCTTCGTCTCAATAGTGAACTCGGGCATTTGCTGCGCGTGACACGACAACAGCTCGAGCTGCAGGAGAACGGCGGCTGCCACGAGCGTCTTCATCAACAGACAGTCAGAAGCGAACCTACGCGGCTTCTGCCCAATCAAGCACGATCTTACCCGACCGGCCGGACTTCATCAGCTCGATTCCTTCGATGATTTTCGTGTAGGGGAAGTGGTGCGTGATAACGGGTGTGATGTCGAGGCCGCTCTGAATTAGCGCCGTCATCTTATACCAAGTCTCGAACATCTCGCGGCCATAGATGCCTTTGATTGTGAGGCCGTGGAAGACGACCAGGTTCCAATCGATCGCCGCGTTTCCCGGCATAATCCCGAGCAGGGCGATGCGCCCGCCGTTTACCATCACGTCGAGCATGTCGGTGAATGCTTTTGGATTTCCGGACATCTCCAGGCCGACGTCGAACCCTTCTTTCATCCCAAGCTCGTGCATCGCGTCCTGCAGTTTGGTTTCACGAACATCTATTGCGAGCGTCGCGCCCATCTTTCTCGCGAGATCGAGACGGTACGGGTTCACATCCGTGATCACCACTTTGCGCGCACCCGCCATTTTCGCGATCGGCACCGCCATGCAGCCGATCGGTCCAGCGCCGGTGATGAGTACATCTTCGCCCACCAGATCGAAGGAGAGGGCGGTATGCACGGCATTGCCGAGGGGGTCGGAACACGAAATGACGTCGAGCGGAATCTTCGGATCGCAACGCCAGATATTGCTCGAGGGAACGGAGACGTATTCCGCAAAACCACCCGGGCGATTCACTCCAATGCCTTTGGTGTTCGGGCAAAGGTGGCGTCGCCCGGCGAGACAATTCCGGCAATGCCCGCAAACGATGTGGCCTTCGGTTGTGACCAGCTCGCCTTCCTTGAAGTCGGTCACGGCGCTCCCGACCCGGTCCACTACACCGACGAACTCGTGCCCAATCACGAGCGGCACCGGAATGGTTTTCTGCGCCCACGCGTCCCAGTTGTAAATGTGAACGTCGGTCCCGCAGATCGAGGCTTTCTGAACGCGAATGCGCACGTCGTTGGGGCCGACTTCCGGCACAGGGACTTCCTGCAGCTCGAGACCGGGTTCGGAGCGCGTTTTCACCACCGCAGGCATCGTCTTGCTCATGCTGTGGAAGCTAAGCGCGAGTCCGTGCCGCGCAAAGCCGCGCCCTCAGCTTAACGCAGCGATCGGCGCGTCAGCCTCAGCGCGGGATTGGGAGCATCTGCGCAGCTTGCGTTTGAGTTCTTCCTTCCTGATTGTGATCGCTCATGCCCGCTACGGTGGATCGAGTTAGGCCGACGCCGGTCACCGCAAAGCTTACGTTCCTGCTCCGGTTCGCGAGCACGATTGCGCTCTGGTCGGTGGCTCTGCTCATTATTTTTTCCGGCTACGAGCTGGCATTCTTCGGATTGATCGCGGCCTTTGGGCTCCGCACGCTTTGGGAGTTCTATGGGATGCTCGATCACAAGGGTCTCCCGAACTTTAAGATTACGGCCATGGTCTGCGGAGCGATCATGCTCTGCGGCAGCTTCTATTACTTCTCGAAGGTAGGGCTGTCGCATTCCTACGATTTCGAGGTTGCTGTGCTGCTCGGTTTTTTGCTTACCGTCTTTGGTCGGCAAATGTTTGATAGTCTGCGCGACGATGCGCCACTGCGGACGATGGCTTACACGCTCTTCGGCTTGCTCTACGTGCTGTGGCTCTACAATTTCATCACCAAAATCGTCTATGTCGTCCCGCGGTCGAACGGCGCCGTCACCGGCCAGTTTTACGTCCTTTATCTGATTGCGCTCACGAAGTTCAGCGACATGGGCGCGTATCTCACCGGCAGCCTGATCGGACGCCACATGATGATCTCGCACATTAGTCCGAAGAAGACTTGGGAAGGTTTTGCCGGCGCTCTGTTTTTCTCGCTCCTCGCCAGCTGGGGAATGTTCAAGCTGATGCCGGAGCATCTCTCCGCCCTTAATTGGACGCACGCGACCGTGCTTGGGTTGTTGCTCGGTTTCGCGGCCGTGATTGGGGACTTGGCTGAGTCGATCATCAAGCGAAGCACCGGCGTGAAGGACTCGGGCAACCTGCTCCCCGGAATCGGCGGAGCGCTCGATTTGGTCGACAGTCTGCTTTTCACTGCGCCGCTGCTGTTCTTCTATTTGCGGCTGGTGATCCGTGTCTCCTGAATGTGCCTCACACAAAGGCCACAAAGGATGAACCACGGCAGGAGTCAGCGTTCTTCGTCTTCCTTCGTGGCCGTAGTGTGAGGCTTTTCTGCTGAATGAAGCGCAAACGTGTCGTCGTGCTCGGCGCGACCGGTTCAATTGGCGAGAGCGCGCAAAAAGTCGCGCGCGACATTCCCGACCGAATGGAGATCGTCGGTCTGGCAGCGAACAGCAGCGCGGCGAAACTGGCAAAACAAGCAAACGAACTGCGTCCGGAGGCGGTCTGCATCGTGGATGAAACGAAGCTCGACGAATTGCGAGCGCGCCTGGATTACGCGCCCGCGATTTTCTGCGGTGAAGCAGGTTTATCGGAGATCGCGACCCTTGCGAACGCCGACATGATATTGATCGCGATCGTCGGCACCGGAGGATTACGCCCGGCGCTCTCAGCCATCGAAGCGGGGAAGGATCTCGCGGTGGCAAGCAAGGAAATCCTGGTCATGGCGGGGGAAATCGTAATGCGCGCCGCTGCGGAGAAGAAGGTGCGTGTGCTGCCTGTCGACAGCGAGCACAACGCCATCTTTCAATGTTTGGAAAACCATCTCCGGAGAAACACCGAACACCGAACACTGAACACCGAAGACCGAACCGGTGAAGCCGAGACTTCGATGTTGGATGCTGGATGTTCGATGTTCGATGTTTCTTCTGTCCGGCGTCTCATCTTGACAGCTTCTGGCGGACCATTCCGCGAAACACCGCGTTCAGAATTTGCGGGAATCACACCCGAACAGGCGCTGCGTCATCCCACCTGGAACATGGGACCGAAAATCACGATCGATTCCGCCACCCTCTTCAACAAAGGCCTCGAGATGATCGAAGCGCGCTGGCTGTTTAGCGTCGAAATGCCGCGGGTCGACGTTGTCATTCACCCGCAGAGCATTGTGCACTCGATGGTCGAATTCACGGACGGTTCTGTGCTCGCGCAGTTGAGCCATTCCGACATGTGTTTCCCCATTCAGTACGCCGTCACCTGGCCTGCGCGCGTCCCCAATTCGCTTGCCCCGCTGGATTTCGGAAAGCTCCGACAGCTCGAATTCGCGACGCCGCGTTACGACGATTTTCCGGCCTTGAATCTCGCCCGCCGCGCGGGTGAGGCGGGCGGCACTTTGCCTGCTGTGCTGAACGCCGCGAATGAAATTGCGGTCGCTGCCTTCCTCGAGAGGCGCATTCCCTTTCCCGGAATCTGGGAGTTGGTCGAGAAAGTGATGAACCGCCATGCCTCCGTTGCGGAGCCGTCTCTCGATGCGATATTGGCCGCCGATCAATGGGCGCGCGGAGAAGCCGCGGCTCTGGTTAGGGAGCAACTAAACCAGTGATCCGTCCATGATTCTGCAAGCTCTGCGCGTTCTGCTCATTCTCCTGGAGGTGGTCGTCCTCTTTAATCTGCTCATCATCGTGCATGAGCTGGGCCATTTCCTTGCAGCGCGCTGGCGTGGACTCGTGATCGAGAAATTCGGCGTCTGGTTCGGCAAACCACTTTGGAAAAAGACGATCAACGGAGTGCAATACTCACTCGGCTCTCTCCCGTTCGGCGGCTTCGTCGCCCTGCCGCAACTCGCCCCGATGGACATCATCGAGGGCAAAATCGATACAGACCGCGAGCGTCTCCCGCAGATTTCCGCCTTCGATAAGATCATCGTCGCGTTTGCGGGACCGCTCTTCAGCCTGCTGCTGGCCTTGTTCTTCGCCGCCATCGTCTGGGTCGTCGGCCATCCGGTCGGTGAATCGGACCAGACCACGACGATTGGTTACGTGCAGGCGGATTCGCCCGCGGCTAAAGCGGGATTGCTCCCGGGCGACAAGATTCTGGAGGTCGACGGCAACAGGGTGCTGCGCTTCTCCGGGATGAATAACAGCGTGATGTGGAATGTGGTCCGCAGCGAGGGAGCCACCATTCCGATAAAGGTCGAACGGAACGGCGCGGGCCTCGACTTTGCCGTGGAGCCGCACAAGGCAGAGACGCGTGGCTGGCGGCGCAAGAGCGTCCGCCAAATCCTTGTTCACCCGGCGCAAACAGCCATCATCGCTGAGGTGCAACCCGACACGCCCGCGGCGGCGGCGGGCTTGCGTGCCGGCGACATTGTCCGCGGTTTCAACGGCATAACGATTTATCATCCGCAGGCTCTCGCGGATTACATCGAGAAAAACCCGCAAAAGCCGATCACGCTCCAGATTTTGCGTGATGGAAAGCTGCTCGAGCCGCAAGTGCAGCCTACCCTGCTAGAAAACGAGAAGGGCGAAAAAACACCGCGGATTGGAGTCGTCTGGGATAGCGGCGGCCGAATGTCGGTCGCTCACCCGGATCCGGTCGAGCAGGTTTACAAAAGCGTCACCACAACTCTCAGCACGATTGGGGCGGTGGCTTCTCCCAAGTCCGAAGTGAGGTTCCAGCACATGAGCGGTCCGATCGGGATCGGCAACCTGCTCTACATGCTGTTCCAAAGCGAGTACGGCTGGCAAATGGCGCTCTGGTTCAGCGTCATTCTCAATGTAAACCTCGCGATATTGAACATGCTGCCGATTCCAGTGCTGGATGGCGGTCACATTGTCCTGGCCATAATCGAATCGGTCCGCCGCAAGCCGGTGAACATCCGTCTGCTCGAGTGGGTACAAACCTCCTGCGCCATTCTCATCATTGGCTACATGCTTTACATTACCTTCTACGACGTTCAGGACCTGCCGTTCATCCGGAAGACAATCGAAAAATTTGATCCGCCTGCGACGAAAGGCGAGATCGAGCCATAGCGCCTGCCCGCTCGTCGGTGTTTGCGGCGATAGCCAGTTTTCTCTACCTTCGCGCGTGAGCGCTGAGGAATTAGAAGCCCTTCAGCAGGCCCGGCCGTTTCAACCCTTTGACATTTGTCTGCAGGACGGCCGCATCATCCATGTCGCGCGGCCTGATCTAATCCGATATCTTCGGCAACGAAACGTATTCCAAGTTCAGCAGGTGCTGGACGGAGCAGGTGCGATGATCGATCCTGCACATATTCTCCGGATCGAAACTTCACGCGATCTGCCCAACACGGACGAAGCTATGACGATGGATCAGATCCGAAACCTGGCGCACGCGACGCCTTTTGTGCCATTCGAGATTGAACTCGTCGGCGGGCGACTGATCCACGTGGCACATCCTGATTTTCTGGCGATGGATCCCGGTGGGCTAACTCTCACCGTCTATGAGCTGCCAAACGCGGGAGAGTTCATTGACGTGAAACTCATTCTTTCCTTAAAGATCCGTCGCGTTGAAGAGGCCTAGGCGCGCGTGGTTCAAAGCCCTCCCGCTGAGCTTTTAGTAGGACAGTGCCGCCGCGTCTCGCGCGAGGTGACGATCGGCAAAGTCGGCGTCGGCGGCGCGAATCCGATTCGCGTCCAGTCGATGATCACCTGCGACACGATGGACACCGAAGCGTCGATCGCACAGACGATCGAGTTGGCGGAGGCGGGTTGCGAGATTGTGCGCATCACCGCGCCGACCGTGAAAGACGCGGCCAATTTGCAGCACATCATGGCGGGGCTGCGCGCGCGCGGCTGTGACGTGCCAATTGTCGCTGACATTCATTTCAAGCCCGAAGCCGCGATGGAAGCGGCGAAGTGGGTGGACAAGGTACGGATCAATCCGGGGAATTACGCCGACTCGAAGAAGTTCAAGATCATCGAGTACACCGATGAGCAATACGCCGCCGAAATCGAGCGCATCCGGCAGCGGTTCACTCCCTTGGTCCTGCTTTGCAAGGAGCGCGGGATTGCGATGCGCATCGGCACGAACCACGGCTCACTTTCGGATCGAATCCTGAACCGCTACGGCGATACACCTCTCGGGATGGTGGAGAGCGCGCTCGAGTTCGCCCGCATCGCGCGCGATCTGGATTATCACGCGCTCATTTTTTCCATGAAGTCGAGCAACCCAAAGGTGATGATTCACGCTTACCGCCTGCTCGTTGCGCGACTCGATCAGGAAGACGTAGCGCAAGTTTCCAACTTGCCGGATGGCACGAAGAGCAACTTAAAAAGTTGCGCTACGTGGAATTACCCCATCCACCTCGGTGTCACCGAAGCGGGCGAAGGTGAGGATGCCCGAATCAAAAGCGCGATTGGAATCGGTTCCCTTCTGGCGGACGGGATCGGCGACACGATTCGCGTTTCGCTCACCGAGGACAGCATTCACGAAATCCCGGTAGCGAAGGCGCTGGTGGAGACCGGGAACCGGATTGCCGAAACCGGAAAGAACGTCTCCGGTTTCCGGATTCCGGATTCCGCTCTCCCTTACGACCCATTCTCATATTCGCGGCGCGCATCGCAGTCGGTTCAGCTTGCCGGAATCGCAGGAGAGATTGGAGTGGGCGGCGAGGAAATCGTCCGCGTCGTGGTGCGTCAGTCGAGCTTCGACAAGATCGCGCACAAGGTTGAGCGGATGGGCGATTACAAACCGGAGATCGTCTACGAGCGCGCCGGCATCGCCGAAGTGGACCCGCGCGAAGATGGAGAGATCGATCGATTAAACCAGCAGCAGCCGGCGAGGTTGGTTACCGTCCGCGGCGGCATCGATTTGCCGGTTATCGCCGCCTTCCGCCTGCTCGCGGCAAAATTGGAGTCACGGCACCCGATTCTGCTCAAGGACCGGCTGAAGGTAGCGCATGCCTCTGGCTTGCGGAGCAATGAAACCAGCAAGCCGGAGGCATGCTCTACATTTCTGGACAACCTGCTCATCGCTTCCACAAACGTCGGCTCACTGCTCTGCGACGGAATCGGCGATGCCATCCTCGTGCAGGGCGAAGAGGCTCCCGGCCAGGCGCTTCGCCTCAGCTATAACATTCTGCAAGCAGCCGGCACCCGCATCTTCAAGACCGATTATGTGGCCTGCCCATCATGCGGGCGGACGCTCTTTAATTTGCAAATCACGACTGCGCGCATCAAAGCCGCCACGTCACATCTGAAGGGTGTAAAAATCGCCGTCATGGGCTGCATCGTGAACGGTCCTGGGGAAATGGCGGATGCGGACTTCGGGTATGTGGGCGGCGCGCCGGGGAAGATCAATCTCTACGTCCGCAAAACGGCGGTGAAGTTCAACATTCCGGAAGCAGAAGCCGTCGAGCGTTTGCAGGATCTTATTCGCGAGCACGGTAAATGGATCGAACCTGTGGCGGAAAGCGAGCCGGCGGTTCTTCTCTCCTAGACTCGGCAAGTGAGGTGTGACGATTGATGAGTCGCAGGCTGGCACTCGTTTCCACTTTCGCGCTCGGCTTGCTGCTTGCCGCGGCTAAGGCGGAGCCGGCGATGTGGGTGGTGAAGGACGAGGACTCGACCATTTACCTTATCGGCACCGTGCACGTCCTGCGCCCTGAGATGCTGTGGAATTCTGAAAAGGTGACCAAAGCTCTCGCTGACAGCACAGAGCTTTGGCTGGAGGTGATCGGCGATGACGACGAGGCGGCCCTGGCTTCGCTCATTCAGCAATACGGACTCGATCGCGAAAAGCCGCTCTCGAAAAAGCTAAACGCAAAACAGAAAGCAAAATTCGCAGAGGTGGCCAAATCGTATGGCATCTCGGCGGCCAGCGTTGAAGCCATGAAGCCGTGGACAATCGCTCTTATGCTAACGGTGCTGCAGGTCCAGAAAGCCGGCTATGATCCGAAAGCGGGTGTAGAACAGATCTTGAAGGCGCAAGCCCAGAAAGAAGGTGACAAGATTTTCGGCCTCGAAACAATCGAGCAACAGGTCCGCTTCTTTGCCGATTTGCCTGAGGCCGAGCAGGTGGCATTTCTTGATCAGACGCTGAATTACGCCGCCGAGGGAGTCGCCCTGCTCGACGAGCTGGCGAAGGCGTGGGCGGCCGGCAATGTCGACATGATAGGCGAGGTCCTTGTCGGCCAGTTGAAGTCGGAGGCCCCAAACCTCTACGATAAGCTGCTGGTTCAGCGGAACATCCGCTGGACCGAGAAGATCCAGGAAATCCTTGGCGGATCCGGCGTGCACCAAATTGCGGTTGGGGCGGGTCATCTCGCCGGACCGGATAGCGTGCAGGCGCAACTCGCCAGGAGAGGCGTCAAAGTGGAACCGTTCTGAGCAAGTCAATGCAGCCTATCACGCGTCTTGTAGTCTAGTTGTCGCGAGAGCAACCAGCGCACGCCAAACATGTCGATCGTGGCCCGAAGAGCGCGGTTGCCGAGGCCGTACTTGCTCACTCCGAACTTCCGGGGACGATGGTTCACGGGAATTTCCACAAGCCGGTAGCCCGCGCCTTTGACCAAGGCGGGAATGAAGCGGTGCATTCCTTTGAACGGAACCAGCGCCGTCACGCATTCCCGACGCATCGCCTTCAACGTGCAGCCGGTATCGCGCACACCGTCTTTGGTAAAGCGGCTTCGCACGAAGTTTGCGATTCGGCTCGTGATCCGTTTCACGATCGTGTCTTTGCGTTCCGCGCGGTAGCCGCAAACCAGATCTGCCCCGGCCTCGATCTCGCGCAGCAGCTTTGGAATGTCCGCCGGATCGTTTTGCAGATCACCGTCGATCAAGACCGCGACAGCGCCGCGCGCGGCCTGTAACCCCGCATATAAGGCCGCGCTTTGTCCAGCGTTTTTCGGAAATGAAAGAACGCGCACGCGTGGACTGGTGGCGATGCGGGAAAAAGTTGCGTCCGTGGAGCCATCGTCCACAAAGATAATTTCCCAATCGAATGGCTCGAGCGCCGCTGCCAATTCGCCTTGCAGGATGGGGACGTTCTCCTCCTCGTTGAAGAGCGGAACGATCACAGAAACCGCCGGCGCGCTGGACGGATCGCTCATAGCGGCAGCGTGCGGTACTTTTTGCAAACGAACACCTGCAAAGTCCGCAGCAGCTTGCCATGACGGCGGACCTCGATCGTCGCGTAAAGTTCCGTCGAGGCGAACGCCTCCCCAATGTTGCGCGGCACGTCAGTTTTGCCGCTCGCCTGGATATAGATGGCGGTCCGGCCTGCAAAGGGGTTTATCCCGCTCTCCTCCGTGTAAACATCGCCCTCGGACCGCGTGGCATCCGCGGGCGCTTCCACGAATTCGTCATAGCGCGGCCAGAACGAAAACTGGTTCTGAATGTCCTGCGATTCGATGATGTAAACGGGCGGGTGCCCGGGACCTTCCAGCCGCTGGTCACGGAAGTAGAAGGCGAGTTCGGATGCGCGATCGCGCTGGTCCGCGATCATGAAAACGCGTTCCGCGAGCCGCCCTTCCACCTCTGCGCGAATCTTCTCGACTCCGCCGGCAGTCGATTTCCAGCCCCGCATGCGATCGGAGGGCTCGCGCCTAGGGAATTGGAACCCGGCGCTGCGCAGGAGATCGCTATTCAGCGCCACAAGACTCATGAGCAAACCAAGCGCCAGCGCGGCCCCGCCCCAGCGCAAAAGTATCGGC
>JBHENA010000048.1:11587-16070 GCA_046262275.1 Chthoniobacterales bacterium | reverse complement strand
GGCCTAACCGAATGCCTGCGGGAGCTGGGGAAACCAGCGGAAGAATTAGCCGCCACGAAAACGAAGTTCCGCAAGGTCTGGGGCAAAGCGGACATCAACATTACGAACTCATGTCTCTGCCAGCCGCGCACCTAGAGTTAATATTCAAAGCAGACGACGGTAAATGGATTAGCGCTTGAGGTAAACGAGCCTCGGACGAATAGAGTTGTCTGTGTCGAGAATCTTCGCGCTCGAGCGGCCTGATCCGTCCCTTTGGAGGCTCTACATCATTCGGGCGCTGCTCACCGGCCCCGGCGTCGTACTCACGCTGCCGCTTTTCTTCTTCCGCTACCGCACCCTGCGGTATCGCTTCGATGAAGAGGGCATCCATATGCGAGTGGGAGTTCTGTTCCGGCGGGAGGTAAATCTTACCTACGCGCGCATCCGGGATATCCATCTCAGCTCTGGCGTGATTCAACGCTGGCTCGGTCTCGCCGACATCCAGATCCAGACCGCCTCTGGCTCGACTGGAGCCGAGTTGGTC
The DNA here is from genome assembly GCA_046262275.1 of Chthoniobacterales bacterium. Lineage (GTDB taxonomy): Bacteria > Verrucomicrobiota > Verrucomicrobiia > Chthoniobacterales > UBA10450 > JACCTI01. Next base: position 15,547 of record JBHENA010000048.1, on the reverse strand, counting down.
ATCGAAGGCTTCAAAGAATTCGAGGAGATCAGGGATTTTCTCTACACGCGAATGCGTGGTGCCCGTGCCGCTGCGCTCGGGCCTATGACGAGCAAAGAGGGAACGGAAGAGACAGCGGTCCGGGCTGGAGGCGACAGCGATGTCGTCTCGTTGTTGCTCAATATTCGTGACGAGCTCCGTCGCACACGCGAGTTCCTGGAGCAGCGCAGCGCGGAGCGACTCCAGCCACCTCCGGGCGATGTATAAACCGTTTCGCGAAGCCTCTGAACGGCTGCTGCGCATTCCAGCCGCCCCGGAACCGCCGCCGGGCGACGAGCGCAGCACCCGCCTCTTCCGGGCTGCGCCAAATTACTACCTTTACCTGCTCGTCACCTGGGCGCTCCGCACGCTCGTGCTTCTGGCGGTCGTCCTGCCGACCGAGATCCTCCCCTTCATCGGCGCATTCACGGAATCTTTTGGACGTAAACTGCCGCCATTTTTCCTCTTTCGTCCGCCGTTGTTTATCGTCGTAATCATTCTCGCGCAACGTCTCTTCGCGCTCGCTCTTGTCCGGCTCGACTTCGAGAAGCGCTGGTATCTCGTCACCGACCGAAGCCTCCGCGTCCGCGAAGGCGTGATGAAGATCCGCGAGATGACGATCACCTTCGCCAACATTCAAAACATCTCCATCTCGCAAGGTCCGATTCAGCGGCTCCTCGGCATTTCCGATCTGCGCGTCGACACGGCAGGAGGCGGCGCGCAGACGCGCGAGAAAGAAGGAAACGAAAATCTGCACGGAGTCCGCTTTCGCGGCGTGAACAACGCCGAGGAGATTCGCCACCTGATCAACGCGCGCCTGCGCGAATTGAAGGACTCCGGTTTAGGCGATTTGGAAGAGATCCCGCTCGTTGCGGCCACACCCAATACCACTGGCGCGCTCGCTGGCCCTCTCCGCGATATCCTGGCTGAGATAACCGCGCTTCGGCAGGCGCTTGCAAGGTAATGGAACTGCGCGCAGCTCTGCCAGTCGGACGCTCGATTGGGCTAGTCAACTCACCAGGACGTTGGCAGCGGACGTCCCTGTTTGTCGAGCGGCTTGAACTGCCGTTTCAACGGGGTACGAGGGTCGGGTTTCGGCAAATATCTTGCGGTCTTCAGATCCTCTTTCGAAACCGGCACCGGCAGTTTCACTTCCTTTTTCGCCCACTGCTCTTTCGTGAGTTGGTCCGGTTTAAATCGCATGTGCCAAAGCGGGCCGGCGGTCCACGCGTCCAGCACCTTGTCGCCAGTGGAGCGGGCGATCACCACATTCTTCACAGTCCCGTCAGGCTGAAGCTGAACTATAAAGAGGCCAACAGCTACGGGAGCTTGCGACGTCCGCTGCGCCTCATCGGCACGCGTTGGTTTAGGTGTCGGAGCAGCGACTCCGATTGACGTCGTCAGTAAAATTGCTACGCCGGCAATCGTAGCGAGCGTTGTGCGTGACGTTGGTTTCACCTCCGTAGCGTACCGAAAATCAGGCGGGCGCGTCAAACTCATGCTGTTTGCCGTCGGTGTGCATGCCACGCTGCTCGTCGAGACGTGGTGCGCCCCTGGCGGGAAACCCGCCAAGAACAGGCGGTAGTGTTTGTTGATTGTCAGTTCCCGGATTCGGCCCCCGAAGGCCGAGGCGGCTTCAAGGCCGCAGGGCAGGTTCTGGGAGGGAGCGCAAACTTCCAGCTTGCATGGTATTGAAGGCTGCAAGCTGGAAGCTTGCGCTACCTTAAAGGCGCCCGCTGTCGGAGCCGACCAGCCCTCGAACCGCCAGTGGTGTAACTGCAACTGACAATGAACCAACACTACCAGAACAGGCAGCCTCCAATTTTCTCCTATTGACAGTCTATAGGAGAAGCTCCAGACTGCTCATACAGATTATCTATATGAGTGCACGTGATGACGATTTTAAAGCGGATCTTTTGCAGGGGACGCTGGACCTGCTGGTGCTGAAGGCGCTCTCCACGCAAGCGCTCCATGGGCTCGGCGTTTCAAATCGGATCAATCAGATCACGAAGGGAACCTTCGATGTGAAGCCGGGCTCGCTCTTCCCGGCGCTGCATCGGATGGAGGAGGCGGGGTGGCTCAAATCAGAATGGGGCGAATCGGAGAACAATCGACGGGCAAAATATTACAGTCTGACGAGGGCGGGGCGACGGCAGCTCGAGACGGAGACGGAGGATTGGCAGCGCATTTCGACGGCGATGATGAGCGCATTGCGCGCCACCTGATCAGGGAAGCAAGACGATGAGAAAACTCATTTCACGGGCCGGGAGTCTCCTCCACAACACGACTCACAAAGAGCAGATGGATCGCGAGCTGACGGAGGAGGTCAGCTCCTACGTCGAGATGCTGACGGAAGAAAAGATGAAAGAAGGCATGACAGAACAGGAGGCGCGGCGTGCCGCGCTGGTGGAGGTGGGCGGCGTGGAACAGGTGAAGGAAGAGGTGCGCGCCAGCCGCACCGGCTCCGGCATCGAGACGTTTCTCATGGATCTGCGATATGGAATGCGCTCGTTGCTCAAGAAACCGGTATTCACGCTCACGGCGGTGATCGCGCTCGCCCTCGGCATCGGGGCAAACACCGCGATCTTCAGCGTCATCAACGGCGTGCTGCTGCGGTCGCTCTCATATTCGAACCCGGACCAGATCGTCATGCTGTGGGAGCGGAGCGTCAACGGCACCAACGCAAAGAACGTCGTCTCGCCCGCGAACTACCTCGATTGGGAGAAGCAGAGCACGTCATTTCAAGCGATGGCGAACGTCGCCGATCAACGAGTGAACCTCACCGGAGGCACGGGCGAGCCGGAAGAGATCAAGGCGCAGTTCGTCGGCCAGCATTTCTTCAACGTCCTCGGCGTGCAGCCGATGATAGGGCGATTCTTCCTGCCCGAGGAGGACAAGGCCGGCAACGATGCGGTGATCATTCTCAGCAACGATCTGTGGCGAAGCCGGTTCGGCGCAGATCCGGCGATCGTCGGCAAGCAGGCGACGATCAGCACTCGGCAGCGCACGATCGTCGGCGTGATGCCGGCCGGCTTCCACTTCATCGATAACCAGGTGAAGGCGTGGATGCCCGGCGGACTCGATCCGGCGATCAACTATCGCGAAAAAAGCGGCCGTTTCCTGCGCGTTGTCGCGCGGCTCAAACCCGGCGTCACCGTCCAGCAGGCGCAGGCGGAGTTGAGCGGCATCGCGAAGCAGCTCGAGCAGACGTATGTGCAATACAACACCGGCTGGGGCGTCAACGTCCTCCCGATGCACGAGCAAGTCGTCGGCGAAATCCGGCCAATCCTGATCGTACTGTTCGCGGCGGTCGCGTTCGTGTTGCTAATCGCCTGCGCAAATGTCGCGAACCTGTTGCTCTCGCGCGCCGCGTCACGGCAGCGAGAGCTCGCGTTACGCGCGGCACTCGGCGCGAGCCGCGGACGGCTCGTTAGGCAAATGCTCACAGAGAGCGTGTTGCTCGCGATTATGGGCGGTATTGTCGGCGTGTTCCTCGCCTACTGGGGCATCCAGCTGCTGATCGGCTTCGGCCCGGATAACATCCCGCGCCTCGGCGAGATCACGATCGATCCAGGCGTGCTCGCGTTTACGTTCGGCATCTCGCTGCTGACGGGCGTGCTCTTTGGGCTGATCCCGGCGCTGCAAGCTTCGCGTCCCGATTTGAATGATGCGCTGAAGGAAGGCTCGCGCGGCTCGACGGGCGGACACAGCCGCACATTGCGCAATGTGTTCGTCGTGACTGAAGTGGCGCTCGCGCTCGTGCTCTTGATCGGCGCTGGTTTGATGCTCCGGAGCTTCATGCGGCTGCAATCGGTCGAGACCGGTTTCAATCCCGAGAACGTGCTGACGATGCGCGTGCAGCTGCCCGCCAGGAAATACGCGCAGCCGCACCAGAAAACGGACTTCTTCAAACAGGCCGAGGGGCGCATCGCGGCGATACCC
>JBHENA010000048.1:0-11577 GCA_046262275.1 Chthoniobacterales bacterium | reverse complement strand
CACGCGGTCGGCTCGATCAGCTATCTCCCGCTCACGGGGCCCGCGGCGCGCGACGGGTTCAAGATTATCGGTCAACCTGATCCCGCACCCGGCCAGGAGCCGCCGTGCGAAGTCCGCGTAGTGACGCCGAATTACTTCCAGGCGATCGGCATCCCTTTGCTGAAAGGGCGGCTGCTCGACGAGCGCGACGGCAGAGAGCCGCATGTGCTCCTGATCAACGAAGCGCTCGCGAAGAAGTATTTCCCGAACGAAGACCCGGTCGGCAAACGAATCGCGGTGAGCTGGTTTGATGGCGAGGTGGACGAGATCGTCGGCGTAGTCGGCGACATCCGCGAGGGCGCCCTCGACAAGGAACCTGAGCCAGCGGTCTACTGGCCGCACCCTCGCGAACCTTATGGCGGGATGGCGCTCGTCGTCCGCACCTCCGGAGATGCCGCGCGGTTCGCAACGGCTGTGCAGAAAGAGATCCGCGCGCTCGATTCGGATCAGCCAGTCGCAGATGTCCGCACGATGGAGCAGGTCATCTCGAAGTCGATCGCGCGGCCGCGCTTCAACACGCTGCTGCTCGCGATCTTCGCCGCCGTCGCGCTTGTGCTCGCGTCCGTCGGCCTCTACGGCGTGATGAACTACTCCGCCACGCAACGCACGCACGAGGTTGGAATCCGGATGGCGCTCGGCGCGACACGCGCGGATATCATGCGGCTCGTCGTCGGCAACGGAATGCTCCTGACGATGATCGGCATCGGGATTGGCATCACCGCTTCATGGGGGCTCACGCGCGTGATGCAGAGCTTCCTTTTTGGTGTCGGTGCGACTGATTCAGTGACATTCGTCGCCGTTTCCGCCCTCTTGATCGCGGTGGCGTTGGTGGCGAACTACATCCCCGCTCGTAAAGCGACACGGGTGAATCCGGTGATCGCCCTCCGTTACGAGTAGCAAAAGTGAGAGCCACGGATGAACACGGATTTACACGAATGGAAAAACGCCACTCCTCCTCATCCGTGTTTCGTCTGCGCTAATCCGTGGCTAAAGGGTTCTTCGTTCGCCTAAGATCATGGCGCTGTTTCCGCGTATCGCGAGCTTGCTGCGCAACCTCAGCCGCAAAGACAAAGTCGAGCGCGAACTCTCCGAGGAAGTCAGCTCGTATGTGGAGCTGCTGACGCGTGCGAAGATGAAGGATGGTTTGAGTGAAAAAGACGCTCGTCGCGCTGCATTGGTCGAACTGGGAGGTGCGGAGCAGGTGAAAGAGCAAGTGCGCGAGGTCCGGATGGGGTACTTTATTGAGACGCGATGGCAGGATCTGCGCTTCGCGATTCGCACACTGCGCTAGTCGCCGGTTTTTTCAGTCACGGTCGCTCTTGTGCTCGCACTCGGCATCGGAAGCACGGCGCTCATGTTCACGATTGTGAACTCGATTCTGCTGCAGGGCCCGCCGTTTCCTGAGGCCGATCGGCTCTTCATGCTCTGGCAGGACCTGCCACAGGAGAAGCGCGTCTCTTTTTCCACGCGGGAGTTCACGGTTTGGAAGCAACAAACCGAAATGCTGGAGAGTCTTGCCGCGATGACCGGCACCGGCTTCACGATCGTTGGCCGCGGCGATCCTGAACTCGCGATCGGGCAGCAGGTCACGCCATCGCTCTTCCGCGTCCTGCGCGCGAATCCCGCGCTGGGACGCGTGTTTTTGGAATCCGAAGGGAAGTTCGGTCAGCATCATTCAGTTATTCTAAGCCACGCGCTCTGGCGCGATAAATTCGGGATGCGGCCGGACGTTCTTGGCGAAGCGGTCGTGATGAATGGAGAGCCATACACAATCGTGGGCGTCATGCCCGAGGCTTTCGATTTTCCGCAGCGCGAGACAAGGCTCTGGGTGCCGGCGCCATTGGACGGCTCGATCTTTCAACAACATCCCGACGCGCACCTGCTTCGCGTCATCGGCCGGCTTAAGCCGGCCGTGACCGCAGAACGTTTGAAGGCAGAAATCGATCTGCTCGGCACGCGCGTGAACGCGCCGGAGGACGACACTGTGCGCCGCTTCTACGCGGTCAGCCTGGAGGAAATCATGACAGCCGAGTTGCGCCGGCCGCTTGTGGTCCTGTTCTGCGCGGTCGGGTTCCTTTTGCTGATCGTTTGTGCGAACACCGCGAACCTGATGCTCGCGCGTGCCAGCGCGCGGCAGGCGGAGATGGCGATTCGCAGCGCGCTGGGCGCAAGCCGGCACCGCCTGATCGCGCAGTTGCTCACCGAATCGACGCTGCTGGCCGCGATCGGCGGACTGATCGGAATCGCGATCGCCACCTGGGGACTGGATCTGCTGAAGCACTTCGCGGCCGGAGACCTTCCTCAGCTTCTGCACGCGCGGATGGATAGCTGGGCGCTCGTCTTCGTTATGCTGATCTCGGCCGCCTGCGGTATTTTCTTCGGGTTTGCGCCTGCTTTCGCCGCTTCGCGTGCTGACCTTCAGGATGCCCTGAAAGGGGGAACACGCGCGTCGAGCAGCGCCGGCGCAGAACGAGCCCGGCAGGCGCTCGTCTTCACGGAGGTGGCGCTGGCCTGTGTGCTCCTCGTCGGCTGCGGGCTCATGATGCGTAGCTTTGTCGCGCTGGTAAACGCCGATCCGGGTTTCCGATCAAGGAATGTCGTTACCGCGGAGGCGGTCTTGCAGAAAGAGCGCTACTCCGATGCGGGGGCAATGATTCGGTTCTATCGCGGGACACTCGCGCGCATTCGTGAACTGCCGGGGGTGCAATCCGCGGGCGTGGTGACGCACCTGCCCTTCGGGGGAAATGGCTGGGGCAACAGCTACGAAGTGGAAGGGCAACCCGCGCCCGCGGGCGTTTCGTTCAACGCCCAGATCCGGCCGGTGAGCCCCGGCTATCTGACCACGCTCGCGATCCCATTAAAGCAGGGGCGCGATTTCGCGGAGCAGGACGACGAGACCGCGCCGCGCGTTGCCATTATCAATGAGGTATTCGCGCAACGCTTCTGGCCTAACGAGAGTCCGCTTGGAAAGCGCATTCGTTACGGCGAGGAGTGGCTCTCCGTCATCGGGGTGTGCGGGAACATTAAGCATGCGCGGCTGGACCGGAATCCCGACGCGGAAATTTACGTTCCTTATCCGCAGGTCCCACCGGAGGTGATGACGTTCGTGGGCCGCGACTTGAACTACGTCATCCGATCGCAGAGCCCGGCGGCTATTGCGCCGCAGCTGCGGGCTACGATTCAGGGGCTCGATCCGGCGATGGTCGTGCAGGTGAATACGATGCAGGCGCTAATCAATGACTCGGTTGCGCAGCCGCGCTTCCGCACCTGGCTAATTGGTATCGTCTCCGCCTTCGCGCTCACCCTCGCCTGCCTCGGTATCTACGGCGTGATCGCGTATCTGGTGACGCAGCGCTACAAAGAAATCGGCATCCGAATCGCGCTCGGCGCCACGCGCGCGAATATCCTGCAACTCGTGCTCGGTCGTACTCTGCGCCTGACCAGTGCCGGCGTCTTGGGTGGCTTGCTGGCAGCGTTCTTCCTTTCCCGGTTTCTGAGCACGCTGCTATTTGGAATTGAGACACACGATCTCTTTACGTTCATAACTGTGCCGCTCTGCCTGTTTACGATCGCGTTAGTTGCGGGATATCTCCCGGCGCGGCGGGCCTCACGTGTCGATCCAGTGAAATCTTTGCGCTACGAGTGACCGCCCTGCGGCTGCTCTGACGCATGATCCAGCGGGCAGGCGGTTGATTAAAAAAGCCGGAAATGCGGCCGAACCATTGCCTCTGTCCGAATCCATTAGGGAAGAGCATCTCGTCCGGCCCCCCCGACGTGTCGTCGATTCAACCGGACTCTGGAACAGACACTCATGAAGCGATACATCATCGCAATGGGATTGGTGTTGCTTGGCGCGACCACAGGATCCGCGCGCGAGCAACCAGTGCTTGCACGCGTCACGGTATACTGGGCCAGCGGCGGCAATGGCTCCGATCGTTGGACGCGCAGACATCAAGCCGCCACGCGCGTGCGTTTGCGCCCCGGCCATTGCGCGGTGGATCCGCGGCGCATTCCGTACGGCAGCAAGGTGTTCCTTCCGGATGCGACCCTCGTCGCGGTTGATACCGGTAGACATGTCCGAACTCGCCGCGCGGCGCGAAGATCGGCCCGCTCCTCCTCAGAGCGGAACGCGATCGTCATCGATCGTTTTTTCGAGACAAAAAGTCAGGCGCTCTCCTGGGCGAGACGGAACCCGCGCTTTATGAGAGTGCACGTGCAGGCGCCCGGCCGACCGGCGATGACGTCGCCGATTGTTCATGATTCGCCGCCGAAACCACAGCAGCCCATGCTCGCCTATCACTCGCCCTCGCAGCCGCCGCTTCAGCCGATAGTCACCGAGATTGCTCCGCAATCGGCAATCAGGCGTGGTGCGTTTTACATGCCATAACAATCACTGCGCGAGGATTCGGGCTGTATTCACCAGCGCCACGTGCGAGAAGGCCTGGGGGAAATTGCCGAGCATGCGCCTGGCGCGCGGATCGTACTCTTCCGAAAGCAAACCCACATCGTTCCGCAACGCGAGCAGGCGCTCGAAGAGCTCGCGCGCTTCTCCGGTCCGTCCCATCAGATGCAGGCAATCCGCGAGCCAGAAGGTGCAGAGCAAAAAAACACCTTCACCTCCCGGGAGACCATCCACGTTCGTCTCTTCTGCGCGATAACGCACAACGAATCCATTCTCGACCAGCTCGCGTTCAATCGCTTCCACCGTCGTGCGAACGCGAGGATCTGTCGCGGGGAGGAAGCCGACGAGCGGCATCATCAAGAGGCTCGCGTCCAACTCATCCGATCCATAAAACTGCGTGAAGGCCTGTTTCGCCCGGCTAAAGCCGCGTTCACAGACTTGTTGGTGAATCGTGTCGCGGATATCCCGCCAGCGCTCCACGTGATCGTCTGCCGCGCAGTTGCACTTCTCCACCAGTTTGACTGCGCGATCGAACGCAACCCACGCCATCATCTTCGAGTGCGTGAAATCCCGCGGCTCACCGCGCACTTCCCAGATTCCCTGATCTGGCCCTTCCCATTTCGTCTCGAGAAAGCCGATCAGCGCGACTAGCAAACGCCAATCGGCTTCGCTTGATTTGATCCCGGCGCGGTCGGCACGATAAAGCGAGTCGAGCACTTCGCCATAAACGTCGAGCTGGAATTGCGCGGAAGCCGCATTGCCGACGCGCACGGGCTTCGAGTTCTCATAGCCGGCGAGCCACGGGATCTCATATTCATCGAGCCGCCGTTCGCCGGAGACGCCGTACATGATTTGCATCTGCGCGGGGCTGCCGGCCACGGCACGCAGGAGCCATTCGCGCCAGGCGCGGGCTTCTTCGAGGTAACCTGCATCCATCAAGCTGAGCAGAGTAAAGGTCGCGTCCCGCAGCCAGCAGTAGCGGTAATCCCAATTGCGCACGCCGCCGATTTCCTCCGGCAATGAAGTGGTGGCAGCGGCGGCGATCCCGCCGGTCGGGGCGTAGGTGAGTCCTTTCAGCGTGATGAGGGAACGAACCACTGCCTCGCGCCACGGTTCGCGCGCCTGACACCCGCCCGACCACTGTTTCCAATACGCCTCCGTCTCGTCCAACGCGTGCTCGGGGTTGATCGCCCGCGCGGGGTCCTCGTGCGAGCGAAACCACGTCAGCACAAAAGGCACCCGCTCACCCTCCGCCACAGTGAATTCGGCGACTGTGTGCAAATCTTCCCCATGCGTTTCCACCGGCGTGCGCAGGATGAGCGCGTCAGGTCCGGCGATCGCTTCCAGCCCGCCGTGGCGTTTCCGCACCCAGGGTACGATGTGCCCGTAATCGAACCGGATCGTCAGCTCCATCCGCAATTGCACGCGGCCGTTTAGCCCTTCGAGGATGCGGACAATGTCGGGCGCTTTGCCGCGCGGTGGCATGAAATCGATCAGCCGTACGATGCCGCTCGCGGTCTCGAATTCCGTCTCCAGAATCAATGTGTCGCCACGGTAGCGGCGTCGCGTCGCCTTCACCTCCTCGAGCGGGCGAAAACGCCAGCAGCCATTCCTTTCGTCACCGAGGAGCGCGGCAAAACAGGCTCCGGAATCGAACCGCGGAAAGCAGAGCCAATCGACGGAGCCATCGCGACTCACAAGCGCGCCCGTCTGTGTGTCGCTCAGGAACGCGTAGTCTTCGATTCGCGTCATGCGCAGGAAATACAGACAGGATTAACAGGATTTTTCAGGATTGGTTCGACGAAAAATCTGCAATCCAGTCAATCGACTTAATCCTGTCCACTCTTCGCAAGCGCCGTGATGCCGTTGCGGTCGAGCCGGAATACCGTCCACTCGTCCATCGGCTGCGCGCCGATTTTTTTGTAGAACTGAATCGCCGGCTCGTTCCAATCCAGCACTGCCCATTCCATTCGGCCGCAGTCGCGCTCGCCTGCGATCTGGGCCAGTCGGGTGAGGAGCGCACGGCCGTAGCCGTTACTCCGCGCCGCCGGGCGGACGAAAAGATCCTCCAGATAGAGCCCCGGCCGCCCAAGCCAGGTCGAAAAGTTAAAGAAGTAAACCGCGAACCCCACCGCGGCCTCGCCCTCGAACGCAATTAGCACTTCCGCCGCGGGCTGTGCGCCGAACAAGACCTCCCGGAGATGCGGCTCGGTCGCGACCACCTCATCCGGAGCGCGTTCATACTCCGCCAGCTCGCGGATCAGTTGCAAGATCAGGGGCACATCGGCGGCAGTCGCGCTGCGGATGGAAAAGCCAGTAGACATTTGGCCGCTAATGTAGCGCAAGCTTCCAGCTTGCGAATTTCCGTCGCGCAAGTTCCAACTTACGCGTGCTCAAAGTGCAAGTCGCAAGTCGGAAAGTTGCACCACTCTCTTCCCGTCTTGACAAACGCCCGGCAATTCGGCAATCGACTACCACAGCCGCAGCCAATCAGGCCTGCATCTTTCGGTATGAATTCCTGCAAGAGCCATCGATCTCACCTCCTCATCGCGCTCATCTGCGGCCTCCTCCTCGTGCTCACGGGCGCGGCGCAACCGCCTCCGCCAGGAGCGGCTGTCGTTTCCGGCCAGGTGGTCGATTTCAAGAAGTTGCTGCCGATTTTGCCGGAACCGCCGGAAGGCTGGAAAGCCGATCCAGCCGAAGGCTCGACTGACGACCTCGGTGAGACGCAAATCACCACCGTCCATCGCGATTATCAGAAAGGCGATGCGGCCGACGCGCCGACCGCATCCATCAGCATCCTCGATTCAGTCGCGAATCCGGAATACGTGGACTCCACTACGGCGGCCTGGAACTCGAATGTCACGGACGAGGAAGGCTATACGAAATCTGTCACGATCGACGGTCTCCCCGGGTTCGAGACATTTGAGAAGGACGGACAACACGGCACGCTTTGGCTCCTGGTGGCCAAACGCTACTTCCTGCAAATCGAAACGACCGGCCAGGAAGCGAAAGAGCTTCAGGAATGGCTGAAGCGCGTCGACCTCAAGAAGCTGGCCGAGCTGAAATAGCTGCGTTCCGCGGCCGCGAAACGCTGCGAAATGTAGAGCGAAGCAGAGAGATCGCGTTTCCTTGAAAGCCGCTGCAAAAGTCGTTTTCCCTCGCCCCTACGCTCTCTCAAAGCGGGACAGGGAGTCCCTTCTCCCCTTTGGGAGGTATCTGTTTAGCCTCGCGGCGGTTCTGCGGCGCGTGTGCAAGCCGGCAGGCTTGCCAGCCGATAGCCGGTGGTTGAGCGAAGCGATACCACCGGAAGACATAAGGATAATCCCACCCCGGCAGGGGTGGAAGAAGCGCGGACGACGGATTGCTTCCACCCCTGCTGGGGTGGCGGAATTTTCGCCGATGATTCCGGTGGTATCGCTGACCTCAACCACCGGCTACAAGCTGCCAAGCCTCCGGCTTGGTCTCGCCTCAATCTCCGCGCGCGGTGCGCAACGCTAAACAGATACTTTGGGAGAAGGTTAGGATGAGGGCCTTCTTCGCTCGTGCGCTGTGGAATACGGACTTTTGCAACCGCTTTTAGTACGATTGAGTCGAGTGCGCGAGCGCGCCTTCGCGCCGGTGGATAATTCCGCGCTCGTCTTTTTCCGCATCGCTTTCGGCGTGCTGATGATGTGGGAAGTCTCGCGTTACTTTCAGTACGGCTGGATCCCGAAGTATTGGATCGAACCGAAATTCCTCTTCACCTACTACGGTTTTTCGTGGGTGAAACCGTGGCCCGGCAACGGTCTCTACATTCACTGGGCTGCTCTCGGGGTGCTGGCGTTTTTCGTCGCCACGGGCTTTTTCTACCGCGTCAGCGTTGCGCTCTTCTTCCTCGGCTTCACCTATTGTTTCCTGCTCGATCAATCGACCTACCTGAACCACTTCTATCTGGTTTGTCTGCTCAGCTTTCTGCTCATCTTCCTTCCAGCGCACCGGGCGTTCTCGGTGGACGTGCGGCTGCGACCACGCCTGCGCACGCAGACGGCGCCGGCGTGGACGATCGGGCTGCTCCGGTTCCAGTGGGCGATCGTTTACTTTTACGGCGGCGTGGCAAAGATCGCGCCTGACTGGCTGCGAGGTGAGCCGATGCGCGCCTGGATGGCAGCCAGAACCGACTTCCCTGTTATCGGTCGTTTTTTTGGCGAGGAATGGGCCGTCTACACGATCAGCTACGGCGGCCTCCTGCTCGATCTCCTGATCGCGCCACTTCTGCTTTGGCGGCGCACACGAATTCCGGCGCTCTGCTGGGTGCTGATGTTCCACCTCATCAACGCAAGGCTGTTCCGGATCGGCGTCTTCCCGTGGCTGGGCATAGCCGGCGCGACACTGTTTCTCTCGCCGGATTGGCCGGGGCGTTTGCTCGTTCGTTTGCTGCCAAGAAAAGTTGCGCCAGAGGCGGAATCGCTGGAGCCGCCCGGTAGCGCGTTGCACCAGAGGCTGGTGCTGAGCCTTCTCTCCGCTTACGTCGCGCTGCAAGTGCTCGTCCCATTGCGGCATCTCCTCTATCCGGGGCCGGTCGCGTGGACCTACGAAGGCCACCGTTTCAGTTGGCGAATGAAACTGATCGACCGCGACGCACGGGCCCGCTTCTACATCGTTGATGATGAACAAAGGAAAGTGACGGAAGTGAATCCGCGTTCCGTTTTGACCCGGCTGCAGGCGGGGAAGATGTCCGCGCGACCAGACATGATCCTGCAGTTTGCGCATTATCTGGCCGCCACCGCCCCGCGCCTGAGCACCACGCCGCCGCGGGTCCAGGCGCACATCATCGCCTCGATCAACGGCCGTAAGCCGCAGCTGTTTGTGGATCAATACGTCGACCTCGCCAGGCAGCCGCGAACGCTCGGACACGCCAGCTGGATACTTGCTCTGACTGAGCCGCTCCCGGCCACGCGAAGGGAGCCCGCCAAGCCGGTGAAGTCCGATGAGAGCGAAGCAGCGGGCGAGTGATTTTGTGGGTAGCGGCCGGGCACACGTTCCCGGCGATAGCGCATCTGCATAGCGTCGAATCCCCCATGCGGGATTGGGGTTGTGCCGCCTTGGAGTGCGGCGCGTCATCGCGCCGCTTTCTTCACGTGCGCTCCCGCTTGAGAACGGGACACACGTGTGGAAAGCGCTGCGCAGACGCAGCGCAGTCGAAAGCCGCTGGCGCGGCAAAAGGCGCGCGTGCACGCCGGAAATTTTTGTCAGTGGTGCCGCGGCAGGAAGAGCCGGTCGAACACGTAGTCCGCGACGCGCCGTCCTTGCGCGATTCCCGCCGTCTTGTCGAACGACCAGTGAATGCCGAGATAAATCCGGCTCTGGCCATTTTCTTCCTCGGCTTGCGAGAACGACGAGAAACTTCGCGGCATGTGTGGACGCACATGTCCATCGTTGTCTCGCGTCACGCCGTTAAACTCGTCCGACACGAACGTAAACCCGATCCGATCAGTTCCGTAAAAGCGGCGGAGAACCTGGAAAAGAGCGCCGCCAAACGCGGCATGGCCGGAGGGATACGCTGGAAAGGGCGGCGTGAAATTCGGACCGGCAAGATTGCTCGCCGGCGCGCCAAGCGGCAGGAAGCTCGGATCGCCCGCAGTCGCGGCGTTTCCATCGCCTGATCCGGTTGGACCCGTGCCCGCGTCGGCTTCCCGAATGCCGGTGATGGGCCGCCAGACATCGTAGAAATATTTGGAATCCCAGACCGCCATTCCCGCGTCAGCCATGGCCACGTTCACGAGCGCGAGCAAGCGCGCCAGCTCCAGCGGGCGAAGTTTTGTCTGATCCCCGATTTGCACCGTGATTTGATTGTAAAGTCTTGGTGGGGCGCACAAGCTCGGCGTTCCATCGTAGGCCCAGAACACCCCGATGAAGGTTTGCTCCGCCGACCTCTGCGTCGGCGTAACAACTCCGTCGCCGCCCAGGCGTTTGGCCTCATTGAAGGCGGCCGCGTACTCAGCGCTGGACATTGCCGGCGGAGGCGGGACACGGAACTGAGCGCCGGACGCGAGCACGAACGGCTTGCAGGCTCCCCAATGCGCACCGAGGGCTACCGGGATCAAGCTGATCGGATCCTGCCGCCAATGCCCGGCCAGCTTACTCCCACCGTAGTCTGTCCCGACGAGCGACTCCGGCTTTTCGGAGCCGTCGCCCGTGCGAAGCGCCAGCACGGCCGCGGCAACTCGGCGGCCGAGGTCGATGCCGTTAGTCTTCGCTGCTTTGTCCTTCAAACGCGCCAGGTCTTCAGCCAGCCAGCCGTGGAACGCGCCGGCTTGAGAAGGATAAAGCGCGACGAGTGTATCGTGCGCTGCCTGGGCGATCGCGGCGTCGACCGAGAGGGGGCCGCGGGCCGCGTGAGTACCGGTGTAACCTTGGTACTGCCCACTTGCCGCGTTCAGCGCGTCGAAAATCGCGATGTGGACAATGGCCATCGCGCGGCTCGCCCGCCCGGGCCCGATTTGCTCGCCGAAGACGCGGTTTTCGCCTGACGCGACTGGCGTGTGATCCAAACCAGTTGCGTTGATCGCGATGTGGTTCCAGCGATGAACGGCGTCAAGGCCCGGCCGTGGACTCGGCGGTCGCGAAGCGGCAACGCCTTTAATTCGTGGGCCGAAAATGGTGCTTTCACCGCCCGAACGCGCGTCGGCGAAGACGCAGATGGCCAGCCCGAAAAAGATAACGGAAACAGTTCCTGCGCCAGCGGATTTGCCACGAGCATGAAGTGGAACCCCTCTTTGCGAGTGCTGCATTCTGCGCGGTTGCCGACACGCGAGGGAGTATCGAAGCTGGACAAGTGAGGATGATCGGAAGCGGTCTTGTTTTCACCGCGCTACTCGCGGGGAGCTTCGGCCGCGTCGTCGCTGCTGAAGAGGCGCCGGCCGAGATCAGCCCCGCGAACAAGCTTTATCAGCAGGCGATGATCGAAGCCGAGCGGGCCTCGAAGCTGGAACGACGCGGCAAGGAAGAAGCCGCGATCGACGCTTACGAACTCGCCGGCGACCTCTCTGAAGCCTCGATTGCTGAGGCGGAGCGCACGGGACTGCCAACGGAGAATCGCCCGCCCGAAGTTTATTTCCGCTGCGCAACCTCGTACCTGCACGCGGGCCGATTAC
>JBHENA010000047.1:5467-16690 GCA_046262275.1 Chthoniobacterales bacterium | reverse complement strand
GTCATCACCACGATCGGAACCGTGTTATCCAGCGCCTGGATTTTGGGAATGACCTCCAGTCCCTCCTGCCCCGAAGTGGTGTCGCGGGTGTAGTTCAGGTCCATCAGCAGGAGTGCGTAATCGCGTTTCTCCAGGCCTTGAAAAACCCCGGCCAAGGACGTAACCGCATCCGTCTGGTGCCCCTCGGCTTTGAGCAGAATGCGTAAAGCCTCCAGGACATCGGGCTGGTCGTCCGCGATCAGGATTCTCGACATCGGCTAACTCTCAACCGCGTTTCAGGCGCGGTGTCAATCGTAGCAGTCGAGGTACTTGATGCCGGAGCCGGTATTGAAGATCACAACGCGCTCGTTGCGTCTGATGCTTCCGGCTTCGAGCAATCGCTTTAAAGCTGCAAAACAGGCCGCACCTTCCGGGGCGACGAAAAGGCCTTCCGCGGCGCCCACCGCGCGTGTATTTTCGATCATGTCCGCATCATCCAGAGCGACCGCGCCGCCGCCGGAATCACGGAGGATCTTTAGAATGAGGAAATCACCGACTGCTTTCGGGACGCGCAGCCCTGATGCGATCGTCTGCGCATTGGGGAATTCGGCGGCCGATGTTTCGCCGGCATGAAACGCGCGCACAATCGGCGCGCAGCCGCTCGCCTGCAGTGAAAACATCCGCGGACGTTGCGGGCCGATCCATCCCAGCGCCTCCATTTCATCAAACGCTTTCCACATCCCGATCAAGCCCGTGCCGCCGCCCGTCGGGTAGAGCACTACATCCGGTAACCGCCACTTCAGTTGCTCGGCCAGTTCGTAGCCAAGCGTTTTCTTCCCTTCGACGCGGTAGGGCTCCTTCAGGGTGGACATTTCGAACCAACCTTCCGCCGTTTTGCGCTTTGCGATCTCAGCACCGCAATCGGTAATAAGCCCATCAATCAACGTCACGTGCGCACCGAGCTGACGGCATTCGATCACGTTCGCCCGCGGCGTATCGCGCGGCATGAAAATGTGCGCTTCCAATCCAGCGCGCGCGGCATAGGCGGCGAGGGCTCCACCGGCGTTGCCTGCGGTCGGAACGGCGAGCTTCGTCGCGCCGAGATGTTTCGCCATTGAAACCGCAACCGCCATCCCGCGCGCTTTGAAGCTTTGCGTCGGGTTCTGCGCTTCGTCTTTAACCCAGAGCTCCGCCACGCCAACTGCCGCGCCGAAGCGATTTGCACGCAGCAGCGGGGTCCAACCTTCGCCGAGCGTCACTGCTTCCTCATCCGCCGGCAACGGCAACACTTCGCGATAGCGCCAGAGCGATTTCTCGCGCGCCGCCAGGCTCTCGCGCGTCAGCATTCTCCCGGCAGCCGCGAGATCGTAGATCGGAAACAGCGGCTTCTGACACGCCGTGCAAAGGTTTTGTAACGACTTCCACTCATGCCGCAGCCCGCACGATGTGCAGTCGAGATGAGTGAGAAACATGCGGGAACCACATACCGCGCTCAGACGGCGCTGTCATCCCGAGCCGAGTCGGGAAACTGCTGCTACTTATTGATGTCCTGCTTCTGCGCCAGCCGATCGATCAACCGCCTGCAAGGTCTTCTTCTGCTCCTCCGACAGTGCGACGCCTTGCGCCTGCTTCACCTCTTCCGCGGCCCCTGCGAAATCACCGGCCGCGGATTTGATCCGCGCCTACGCCACGGAATCCCGCTTGGCGTGAACATGTTCATTTGAACAGTTAAGGGATCGTGCCATTTTTAGCTATGGCCGCGAGCAGCAAGATCGTCGATCTCCGGCATCTCCTCGCAGAGCGTTTCCCCCAGCCGCACACTCCGCCCGCAGCGCGTCTCGCTACCCACTTGCCGGCGCTGGATCTGGCCAGCGGCGGCGGTTTGTCCAAAGGCGGCATCACCGAGCTGACGAGCCCGAATCTCAGCGCAGGGAGCGCGCTTCTCCTTTACCGCCTCCTCGAAACCGCGCATCAGGAACGGTACTTCCTCGCGCTTGTCGATGGACGCGATTCGTTCGATCCAACGCCGCTGGGCAACTCGCGCTTGCGCAATCTGCTCTGGGTTCGTTGTACCAGGGCGATCGACGCCATCAAGGCCTCCGATTTCCTTTTACGCGACGGTAATTTTCCGCTCGTCGTGCTCGACCTCGTTCTCAACCCGGCGGAGGAATTGCGGAAAATCCCGCAGACCAGCTGGTATCGTCTGCAACGCCTGGTCGAGGCCGTACCGAGCGCATTTCTGGTTCTCACCCGCCGCAGTCTGATCAGCAGCGCGCAATTAAAGCTGGTGCTCGATAACACCTGGTCGCTGCGGAACCTCCGGGAGGATGACAACTGTGCGCGGCTCAAATTTCAGGTGCAACGCATGCAGGGCGGCAGGCAAGAGATAGGAAGCGCGGGCTGATGTTTGCCACGATTTACCTGCCGAATTTTTATCTGCAGGCCGCGTTGCGCCACCAGGCCGATCTCATCGCGAAACCTGTGGCTTTGCTCGACGATCAAGAAGACAAAGCAGTCATCATCCAGCTAAATCAGGCCGCCGAAGAAGTGGGTGTGAGATGCGGGATGACTCCGAGCCAGGGCTTGGCGCGGCATCTCGATCTGGTGGTGAAAACGCGGCTGCGGGCGCAGGAAAAGCTCCTCGATGAACTGCTGCTGCATTTCAGTTCCACGCTCGCCCCTTACGTGGAGGCAACTGCGCCGGGAGTCTGCACGGTGCAGTTTACCGACCGCCGGCAGGTGAAGGCGAAGGTTGAGCGTGTGATTCAACAGATCGGAGAAGCCGGAATCAGTGCCCAGGCGGGCATCGCGCTCACACCCGATGCTAGTCTGCTCGCGGCGCACCTGGCGAAACCCGTCTTGCAGGTGGAAGACGCGAAAGATTTTCTCGCGCCGCTGCCGATTGAGACATTGGCTATCGGTTAAAGACCAACGCGCCGCCGTATGTCATCCTGAGGCTGGCGCAGCGCGCCGAAGGATCTCGCAGCCTGTGGTGGTCACCCTCTGCGGTAGCGCCCGTGCACGTCAACCGCGAGATCCTTCCGCGTCTGCGCGCGTCAGGATGACAGCAGTGCGCAGCGCGTCTGCTGGCTAGGGTCTCGCAACTCCGACGGGAGCCGGATTTCTTTCGATGAAGACCCGGTAGATAAAGCCGGCCGCCGCTCCGCCAAGTAATGGTCCGATCCAGTAAACGTAATGCGCCTTCCAAAATCCCGCGGCAATCGCAGGACCAAAAACACGTGCGGGGTTCATAGCCGCGCCCGTGAGCGGTCCGCCGAAGAGGATGTCGAGCGTCACGGTCGCGCCGATCGCCAGCCCCGCGATGCGTCGCCCGCGCTCATCCACAGCGGTTCCGTGGACGACGAAGACCAGGAAAAACGTCATGATCCCCTCGAGCACAATTCCTTGGGCTCCGGTCAGCGCTGCGGCCAGTTGTGGCGTACCAGCCACGATCACATCCCGGTCGAAGAGGCTCAGGCAGATTAGCGCCGCAGCCGTGCCTCCGAGTAGTTGCGCGATCCAGTAGCGGATCGCGTCGGGAATTGTCATGTGCCCGCCGCAGACGAGGCCGAACGTCACCGCCGGGTTCAACTGCCCTCCCGAGATATGCATCGTGGCGGAGGCAAACGCGGCAATCGTTAGGCCATGGGCGAGCGCGACCGCAAGCACGTCATGGCCCGCAGTTTTGATCGCGCCGATGCCGATGAAGATGAGTGCGAACGTGCCGATGAATTCCGCGATGCAGGGACGAAGCTTTTCCATCTCGGGATGGAATCAAAAGGGCCGCTGGCTGACAATCGCGTTGTTAAAAGAGCAAAACCTGGTGATCAGCGCTCGATCGGCCGCTCATCCGGAAGCGCGGCCGCGCAATATCATTCCGGATCTTGCCGGTATAGCCGCAAGGTGAGCGCGCGGGGCGAGACCCCGGCATTGCCCCGCGAAACACTCACCTGCACGTAGTAAAGCTTCTTGCTGAAGTCCAACTCTGCCTCCAAGAAACATCGTCGACACTGGGGTTCCGGCAGATCCTTGCTCAGCACTCTGCAGATCTCCTTGATGGCTCCGGTGCACGGTTTGACTTCGAAAAGAGCGGCACTGACGCTCGAAGCAGGTGACTTGTCCAGATAGCCAAACTCGAAGACATTCCAGTCCGGCGTCGCGTTACCTGGAACTGCGGTGTTGGTGACGTTGTAGCGGGCTGTAAACGGTCCAGTCGCGCCGGGACGATGTCCGAGTCCGGCGTTGCGGACCAGGTATTTGTTCGCCGAGGTTTCGTCGATCGTTGCTCCGGCGGAGCAGACGGAAGTCCAGTTGTCCGCAAAACTCACGCACGGAGTTGTGATTAGAGCGATAGCTGTCAGCAGTGATGATAGTTTGTTCATGGGAATAGGTTGGTTAGCCGATCAATCCAACCCATTTCCCACCCCTTGGCGACTTCAAACAAGCGCAGGAGTGCTGCTTTCCGGCCATCCCATGCCGTAGAACAAGTCAGGAGCTCAAGCTCCTGAGCAATCGGTCGCCGTATGCGAACAACTCCCGTCCAGGGAATATATGTTTAACGGCCGCGCCTCCGCGCAACGGACGCCATCATCCCGCCTTCAGTCGGCAGGCGACAACATTTTCAGCCCGAGGCGGTGAAGCCTCGGCCTCAGAATATTCGAAGGGTGTTCGCTCGAGGCAAGACATCCGGTTTGCTGCGCGAGACGTTCACTTGGATGTAATAAAGAAAGGTCGAGAAGTCGAAGGTGGTTTCCGGAAACTCGCACTTTTCGCAGATGGCCCGCTCCGCATCGACGCTCGCGATCCTGCAGATTGGCTTTACCTCTCCATTGCACCGTCTTACCTGATAGAGGATCGCAACAACAGCCGACGAGGTGGAGTTGTCGAAATACCCTAGCTCGAAGGTGGTCCAGCTTGGTTTTGGAGTGCTTGGAACCGCCGTGTTGGTGACGTTGTAGCGCGCTGTAACCACGCCTGTACCGGGTCCTCCCGTAGTGCTCGGGCGAAACCCCAAACTGGCGTTGTTGACCTGATATAGGGTCAGCGAGGTTTCATCGATCGTCGCTCCAGCGGAGCAGACAGAAGTCCAGTCGGTCGCAAAGCTCAGGCACGGAGTGCTCAGCGAGAGAGCTGTTAGTAGTGATGCTAGTTTGTTCATGGGGGATTCCTTTTTCTTGGTTGAACTGCGCCACGAGCCAACCCAATCCCGCGGCTGTTAGCAACACAAATCGCCGGATGCGAGCGATTTATATGCCGCCGTCGTCCGTAGCTTACGGGAGAACCTTGGTGCTGCTACGTCCCGGCAAACTCCGGATATTTCGTTCGCAATTGCTCCACCGCCTGCGCGGCTTCCGCTTTTTTCCCCGCCTTCTCGTAGGCAGACGCCGCCTTCTGCAAAGCCCGCGGCGTAATCGTCGGATCGTCGTAAAGCAACGCCACGCCCATGAATGCCTTACCCGCTTCCTCGAAGCGCCCACGCTCCACCTGCACGTCGCCGGCGAGCAACCTTGCCTCTGCATTTACGCGCCCCTCCGGCTGGAGACTCATGATTTCCTCGGCGATCTTTTGCGCGTCATCGGCCTTATGCGCAGCGATCTTGGTCGCGCCGAGGGCGAGCAAGGTTTTCACCTTCGCAGCCGGATCAGTCGCAGTCTGGAGATATCGCTCGTAGGAGACTTCCGCGGCGGTGAACTTTCCAAGCTTCGACTGCGCATCCGCGAGATAGAACCAGAAATCGGGATTGACGTTGCTGGCTTCGGCGTTGCCAAGGACCGATAAGTACTTCTCCGCAGCCGCGTAGTTCTTTTCGTTGTAATACTCGATCCCGATCCACTGCAGGATCTCGCCGGGAATCTTCGCCTCCGGCGTGGCGGCGACGAAATTGTCGATTTCGGTGGCGAGGGCGGTGCGGTTCTTCTGGTAGAAATAGCAGGAAATTATCCGGACGGTGGCGGGCGTGTAGTACTGCTCCTTGTTCAGCTTGCGCACTGCATCCAGCGGCGGGATCGCGCCCTTGTAGTCCTTCGCCTCGAAGGCCGCTTTGCCGATGTAATATTGAGCCTGCGCGGCGGCCGGGCTCTTTGGGAATTCCTTCAGCAATTGCTGGAACGCTTCCGTCATGCCTTTGGCATTCTCCTGCTGGCCAAGCAGCAGCGCCTTTTGTTGCAGAGCCGCTTCTCGCTCGCGCGCGGCCGGAAAATTCGTGAGCAGGGTGTTCAAGTCCGTGATCGCGGCCTGGTAGTTCTTCGTCTCCTGGTAGGCGAGGGCCCGTTGGGTGAGAGCGGAAGGCGCCTGCGGATTATCCGGAAACGCTTTCAGGAAATAGGTAAAAGCCTCGATGATCCGTAGCGGATTTTTCATCTGCACATAGCACCAGCCGAGCTTGTAGGCGCACTCCGCGCGCAGTTTCGGCGAGAGCTGGGAAGCGCGCAGAGCTTCGTAAATCGGCGTCGCCTCCGCGAAGTTCCCCTGCTTGTAGAACGCCTCCGCTTTCAAGAGCGTGGCCTGATCTGCCCGCTCTGCGGTTGGTTTCGAAGCGAGGAACTGATCCACCTCCGCGATGAGCGCGGTGGGGTTCGAGTTGTAAATGTTGATCAACCGCTGGTAGCGCGCGTCCTTCGCTTCCTCGCGATTAGGATATTTCGCAACGATCTGGCCGTAGAGCGCCTCGGCTTCTTTGTCGTGGCCCAGTTGTCGTTCGCTGTTCGCGGCCAGCAGCATCATCTCCGCGCGCACTTCTTCCGGGACTTGCTCCAGGCCGCGTTTGTATTCCGTGAGCACCTGCGCGTACTGGCCGGAGGAGTAGAGCAGTCGCATCAAACCGACTTCCGCGATGCCGCGCCAGCGTCCCGCTTCCGGTAAGGTGCGCCCCTTCTGCAGAAGGCTCGTCGCCTTCTCCATCATCGCCTTGTCGGGCTTTCCCTTTTCCGCCTGCTGCAATTCGACCGCGATCATGCCGGCGCGCACAGTCGCTTCCGCCTTTAGCGCCGCTTTGCTCGTCTCGTTCGCGAGCGCCTCGTATTGCTTGAGCGCCTCGGCCCGGCGTCCGCGCGAGAGCAGGATTGAACCCGCGGCCATTCGTGCATCTTCGCGATAGGGATTGGGGTTCTTCGCCTCGACCACCTGCAGATACAAGTTGGCGGCATCCTCTTTGCGATCGAGATTCTCCAGGCAACGCGCCTCGAAGTAGCGCGCCGAAAGCGCAAGCGGCGCTTCCTTCGATTTCGCGGCGGAACGGTGAAAGAGCCCGAGCGCTCCGGCGTAATCCTTTTGGTTGAACAAAATCTCCGCCACGCCGTATGCGGCCGGTCCGGCAAATTCGCTGTCGCTGTGCTCATCCAGCACGCTCTGGAAAGCAGTGCGCGTGGCCGCCTGCCGGTTCAGCGCGCGATAACACTCGCCGAGATAGAAATAGGCGCTCGCCCGCCCCGGCGCGCCCGGGAATTGTCCGAGGAACCTTTCATATTCGGGGATCGCGAGGTCGTAGAGTTTGCGCCCGAAAAGAGCATTCGCGTAATCAAGCTGCCGCCGGTCGGGAGATTCCGCTTCCGCGTTCGGCGGGGGAGCGGACTGCTCGGCCGGCGCTGGATCCGCGCCGCTCGTTTCGGGGCTTGCAGGGGCGGCGGGAGCCGGGCCACGCTGCGCGGGCTGCGGCAACCCGCTCGGTGCGGGAGCGACTTTTCGGGGAGTTGCCGTCGCCGGCGGTGTTGGCTGCCCTACCGGCAGGGCGCGTGGCACCGGCGTCTCTTCCACCGGCTGCGCTCGTCGCACCTCATTCGAGCGCTGGGCGGAAGCGAGGGGCGCGCCGGCGATCATCATCGCAAGCGCGATGAGGCTGGCCGCGCCTCGCGATCGTTTCATTTTGCCGTCGCGAAGGCGACGTTTGTCACCCCGGCTTCGCTGCAGATGTTCAGCACTCCGACGACGTTTCTGTAAGCACCTGCCTCGTCGCCGCGGATCACCACCGCCTGTTCCGGATCGAGCTGCACCAGGCCTTTCAGGAGGTCACTGAGCTCGGGCCCGTTTAACAGGCGCCGGTTCACGACCACTGTCCCATCCGTCTTCACGTTCACCACTACGTCGCCAATCGGCGCGGTCTTCTCTTTCGCGGCGCTGGCTTTTGGCACCTTCACGTCCAGCTCGTTCTCGTTCCGCGCCGCGTTCCAGGTGAGCAGGAAAAAGATCAGGAGCAGCATCAGCACGTCTACGAGGGGAGCGAGCTGAATGCCCGGATGCTGCGTAGTGGCGTGGCGGCGCAGGTTCATGTCACAACGGCGCTGATGGCGAGGAAGTTAGAATTCTGACGCGCGGAACGCCTCAAAATTCATCCTCGAGCAGCGCCGGCGCGCGCTCGGTGCGCTTGTTGTACTGCAATGAGAGCAATGCCAGCACATGAGTCACAGCAGACTCCAGCTCGGAGATCAAACGCTGCGCGCGTCCGCGGAAGAAGGCATAGAAAACGAGCGCCGGAATGCCGATCGCCAGTCCGCCCGCAGTGTTGATGAGCGCTTCGCTAACCCCTTTTGACAACTGCACATAGCGCGCCGAGCCAAGATCGGCGCCGAGCGCGCTGAAGGAACGCACAATGCCGATTACAGTCCCAAGCAGGCCGATCAACGGCGCGAGCATCCCGATGTCCGCCAGGTAGACAACTTTGTTGTTGAGACTCGATGCGACGCGCGTCCCCTCGGTTTCCGCGATCTCGCGCACCTGTTGGAAATCCGCGCCGGGGTTTTTCGTCGTAAACTCAAGCACCTTTTGCACGACACGCGCAATCGCTTCGCCATGGCGATTGGAAACGGCGAGCAAGCCGAGGTAATCGCGCTTCCGCAAAAGCGCATCTGCCGTCGCCATGTAGCCACTGGAAACGACCGCCCCGCGGCGAATGGTGAGAAAATAAACCACCACGAGCATGACCGAAAAGACCGAGAGCGCGAAAAGCGGATAGATGATCGGGCCCGCGTTCATCATGGCATCAAGCATTGACGTGGTGCGGGGCAAATCGGGCACGAGAGGAGCAGGCGCGGGAGTTTGCGCGAGAATCGGCGGCGCACTCGTCAGCGTGACGAGGAGCGGAAGGATGCGTTTCATTCCGTGAATGCGCATATCATAGACGGCAGTCTGCGGGACGCAACTTCACCGCAGCAGAGACGTTGCGCGAGCGCCGGATGTTCAAAGGAAAGCCGTCGACGGGGCTGATCGCCGACGGTTACGCAAAGCTACCGTCACCAACATGGCGCCGGACGCGGAAGATGTGCGCCGGCTTGGTGAGTGGATCAAGCTCGACGTAATTGCGGCTGCCGCGCCAGGTGTAGCGGGCGTCCGTCAGGAGATCGTGGACCTGGTAGGTGTCGGTTTCCATTGCGCCGAACTCGCCGAACGGGACGTAAACATATGAATGCTGCATACGGTGCGGATCGAGGTTCACCACCACGAGAATGATGTTGTCTTTCGCCGCGGTCATCTTGCCATAGAACAAAATCGAGTCGTTGTCCGCGCCGTAGAACCGCAGGTTATCGTAAAGTTGAAGCGCCCGGTTCTCTGACCGGATGCGGTTCAGGCGCGTGATCCAGTCCTTGATGTTGCCAGGCGCATTCCAGTCGCGTTCTTTCCACTGATACTTCTCCGAATCGAGATACTCTTCGCGCCCGGGGAGCGGCGTGTTTTCGCATAGCTCGAAACCGCTGTAGATGCCGTAGACGCTCGAGAGCGTGGCGGCAAGGACGGCGCAGATCATGAAGGCTGGGCGGCCGCCTTCCTGCAGATGGAAGGGTAAAATGTCGGGCGTGTTCGGGAAGAGATTGCCGCGGAAATAATGGCGCATCTCTGTCTGCGTCAGCTCGGTGAAGTAGTCCGTGAACTCTGTTTTCGTGTTGCGCCAGGTGAAGTAGGTGTAGCTCTGGTTAAATCCGGCTTTCGCGAGCGCCTTCATCATTTTCGGCTTGGTAAACGCTTCGGAAAGGAAGATCTGGTCCGGGAAGCGATCGCGCACACGCGCGATAAGGTACTCCCAAAACGCGACCGGCTTGGTGTGTGGATTGTCGACCCGAATGATGCGGACGCCGTGTTCGGCCCAGAAAAGGATGATGTTCGTCATTTCCTCCCAAAGCTCGCGCCAGTTTTCGCAGCGGAAGTTCAGCGGATAAATGTCCTCGTACTTTTTCGGCGGGTTCTCGGCGTATTTGATCGTGCCGTCAGGGCGTTTGTAGAACCACTCGGGATGCTCGAGCACGTAGGGGTGATCCGGTGAGCAATTGATCGCGAAATCGAGCGCCACCTCCATGCCGCGCGCGCGGATCTCCTCCTGAAGCCAGTCGAAATCTTCCAGCGTGCCGAGCGCCGGCTCCACGTCCATGTGTCCGCCCCCATTCGGCGCGCCGACGTGGCGGTTGCCGATCGCGTAAGGAACTCCAGGTTCGCCCGGCTGGCCCGTGACCGCGTTGTTTCGACCTTTGCGATTCGTTAGGCCAATGGGGTGGATTGGCGGGAAATAAATGACATCGAATCCCATTGCCTTTGCGTCATCCACCCGCGGCAGACAATCGCGAAAGGTGGATCCGCGATCTCCCTTCCCCTCTGCGGAGCGCGGAAAGAATTCATACCAGGCGGCGGTGCGCGCTTTCACCCGATCCACGAGGACGCGTGGAGGAGGAGCATACTGCGTCGCGCTGGAGCGGTCCGGATAGGTCGCCATCAAGATCTCCAGCTCGCCTGAGTGCGCGATCGCGTTGATCTCCGCGTATTCGCTCGTGAGGATGAGTTCGGCGAGCTGGCGCAAACGCTGCGCGTCCGCAGAATTTCCGGCGCGCCGGCCAGCCTCCTCAATCAGGTCCGCGCCTTCCAACGTCTCACTGCTGAGATTGGAGATGCCGGCTTTGAATTTGGCTGCAAACTCGTGCTGCCAGCCTTTAAACGTATCGGCCCAGGCCTCTATCGTGTACTCGTAGGTGGTGTTTTCGTAAAAGGTGCAGATGCCGCGCCAGCGATCGTTCTCCACATGCGTCATTCCGGTTTCGTGCCAGCGCGGTTCGCCCAGGGCGCGCCATTTCAAGATGGCTGCGACGACGTCATGACCATCCTTGAACACGTCCGCCTCAACTACCAGGTCCTCACCGACGACGCGTTTGACCGGATACCGGCCGCCGTCGATCAGCGGTTGAAGATTTTCGATAACCGCTGTCGGAAAGGCCCGGCGCATGGGCCATCAATCAAGCGAGGTTAGCGGGATGGGAAAGGGAAATCTGC
>JBHENA010000047.1:3170-5306 GCA_046262275.1 Chthoniobacterales bacterium | reverse complement strand
GCGCACTCGTAGAGGCCGGAGGTGCGGGTCTCTTCTCGCCGCACGGGCGTGCCCAGGGCCGCTTCCACCAGGTCCTGCTCCAGCCGTGCGACGATCGGATATTCGTCGAGCAAATTCATGATCGGCGAGTGGCACTCCAGAATTTGCGGACCCCCCTCCTGGTCAGTCACGAACTGGGACATGAAGCCTTCGCTCTCCCGCTTCGCCACCAGCCACTTTGCGCGCTCCGCCACTGTTTCACCTTTGACTTTTTCCTTCAGCGCCGCCGTTTTTCGCTCGAAGACATGGAAGAGGACCTTCTCCGGCGCATTCGGGCCGTGCAGTTCCCCAATCGACTTCAGGATCTGCAGCGTCATCTCGTTGCTGTCGCACGGGAAAAGGTCGTGCGTCCGCTTCGTCAGGCGATAGACCATCTCGGGGCGGCCCATTTTTTGCGGGCGCCGCCACGTATCCAGATAGCCGTCGCGCTCGAGGGTGAGACAATGCTGCTTGATCCCCATGTAACTCATCTTCATTTTGGCGACGAGCTCGTTCACGGAGAGGCCTTTAGTTCGCTTAAGGGTATTAAGAATCTCCAGCCGCTGGGTGCGGCCGATTTCGGCAAGTAGTTGCTGGTTCACAGGCTTGGTTCCTTCTAGTGCTGCGGACATTACCCGCAAAGCTCATCCAAAGACAATGCCAAAATTATGCAGAATTCGAGGCGACTGCGAATTACGGTTCGGCCGTTATGCGCCGGCCCGAAACAGGATCAAAAAGATGCGTTTTCTTGAGATTTATTTCGAAGCGCATCCGGTGACCCGCCTCGCGATCTTTCAAGTCGCGCCGGCTGCGGCAAACCAGGGTGTGAGCGCCAGTCTCAACGTATAGGAACGTCTCCGCTCCGGCCGGCTCCACCAGATCTACCAAGGCCGGAAAAGTCCCGCGGCTTTCCTCTCCCCTGGCCACATCCGCGACTTCGATGTCTTCCGGACGAATGCCGAGCAGGACTGGTTTCTCCAGAAACTCGCGCGCGGCAGGATGCTCCGCTGCGGCCAGACGCGCTTCAATCGTCCCACCGCCGGACTCGCAGAAGAGGAGTGAGTCGCGCTCCTGCTTCAACCTGCCCTGGACAATATTCATCGACGGCCTGCCGAGAAAACCCGCCACGAACAAGTTCGCGGGCGCATTGTAGACTGCTACCGGGCTATCCTTCTGTTGCGTCACGCCATTGTTCAGGATTAGGACGCCGTCGCCCATCAGCGCTTCCGCTTGGTCGTGCGTGGCGTAAATCATCGTCGCTTCGAGACGCTGATGGAGCTTTCTGATCTCAGTCCGCAACTGCCCGCGCAGGTTTGCGTCGAGATTCGCGAGTGGTTCGTCGAAGAGAAATACTTTCGGCTGCCGCACGATTGCCCGGCCCAGCGCCACCCGCACACGCTCTGGACCGGAAAGCCTGTCCGGCCTGTGCGCGAGCGACTGTTCAATTCCCAGAATCGCGGCGGCATCCTTTACGCGTTTTCCGATCTCCGTGGTCGAAAATTTCCGCAGCTTCAAGCCGAACCCGATGTTGTCGTAGACGGACATCGCCGGATAGAGCACGTCATTCCGGAAAAGCATGGCAACATCGCGGTCTCGGGGGAGCAGATCGTTGACTCTGTGGTCGCCGATTAAAATGTCCCCGCGCGAGGGCTTCTCCAGTCCCGCGATCATCCGCAGGATGCTCGATTTTCCGGAGCCGGGAGGTCCAGCGAACACCACGAACTCTCCATCCGCAATCTCCAGGTTAAAGTCACTGACCGCCTTTACCTCTGCTCCCTCTTTGCCCGGAACGATTTTGCAGAGATTTTGGAGTAATACTTTGGCCATGAAGTAGCGGTAGCGCTCAGCAGCAGCGGCGGCTGGAGCGGCGAGAGTATGGTTAAGCGAGAGTGAGGGTCAACCAGCTTGCGTGACCTTGGCTGCGACGGCTGCCAACCGGCGGCTTTTGCGGCTTGGCCGCACTCTACCGCGCCAGCGACTCCCGAGCTGTCCCGGTTGCCGATTCCCTCTCCGGAGGCTGTTGCGACGTCAGGGTTAGCTGCGCGCTCGGCAGTTCATCCGTCTCGTCGTAGCGTCGGATCCGCCGCAGTTCCTGCCTGATCTCGCGCAGCAGCAGGA
>JBHENA010000047.1:0-3160 GCA_046262275.1 Chthoniobacterales bacterium | reverse complement strand
GCTTCGTTGAGCTTCCCGATCACGCTAAACGGCAACACCAGGTACGCGATCGCCACAAACAACAGAACCAATCCCAATAACCCGCTCGCCATAACTATGAAAATCTAGGGCCGTCTGCGCTATTTTCGATAAGTTTTTCCGCCGCCTCGGACGCGTGCCGACTTCGCCCTCAGCTGCGATATCTTTCGGCTTTGCGGCTCAGGATGACATCCACAGAAACAGTTATGCAGAAAAGGGCAGCGAGACGACTTCAAGGGTGCTTTTCACCGTTGCCGTCTTCTCGGGAAACCGAGTGTCCAGGCGTGTGCTGGGCGTTTGGAACCCCCGCTTCACAAACCCGAGCGCAATCTGTTTTCCCAATCGCTGGCTGATTGTCGCGCTGGTTATCCACCCGACATCCTTAGCGTGCTGCGGCGTCATCAGGCGCATCCCTGCGGCGAGGTGACTTTGCGAACTGGAAACTAGACCGCATAAACGCTTGTTCGTCTGACCCGACATCTTGATGCGCGAAATCACTTCCTGTCCGATGTAGCAACCCTTTTCGTAATCCACCGTCTGCGCCTCCAGGTTTGCTTCGATCGGGATGATTTCCTCCGTCAACTCCCGCCCCCAGCGTGGAACGCCACGCTCGATTCGAAACGTTTCCGCGCACGCCTCATCACAAAGCGGCAGTCGCGACCCCAGCTCCCGAAGCGCGGCATCGTGCTGCTCGCGCTCCAGCCAGAGGTCCGTGCCGGGAAAAGCGAATCGCTCCGCCGCAACCGAGCACCGCGCACTCTCCAGCACCGGCGCCTCGTTTCCGAGGAGATGGAACAACGCGAAACGCTCGGTCACATCTTCGATCTCCACGTTGTCGGCAATAACGTAACGCTCCAGCCGCGCCGCGAGCTGTTCACCCATCCCTGGGTCGGTGTCGAGCACGAAAGCCTCGGCCTCCGCTCTGATGAACACATCCGCGTTCATCTTCCCTTTCGCGTTCAAAACGCAGGCATGAATCGCCAGCGTCGCGCTTGCCTTGCGCAGGTCGTTGCTAATCTGACCGTTCAAATATCGCAGCCGATCCGCACCGCGCACGACGAGCTTCGCGCGTGTGGACAAATCAAAGACCGAGCCTCGCTCGAGGCGAAAATCCGCAGTCATTGGCCGTTGCCCAAACCGCCCTAGTAATCGAAACCTTTTCCGAACATCCGGCTGAAAAAGCCCCGCCGCGTGCCCGTTTCCTTTTGTTCCGGCGAACCCGCGCCTCCGGCAGGCGCGACGAGTGTCGCATCAGGTGCTGGAGCCTCTTCGGATTCGTCGTCATGCGCTTCCGCCGCCGTAGCTTCGGCCGCTTCGCCCGGTGAAGTCTCCCCTTCGACGGCTTTGTCGTCTACCACGGGCGCGTTCGGCTCTCCAGCCAGTGACTCGTCTGCACCGGTCGTGGCGGTAGCGTCAGGTGCTGTTCGCGCCTCCAGCGAAGGCGATTCCGCAGCGTCACTCACCTCTTGTGCCTCTACTTCGTCTTCGATTGCGACTGCCTCCTCCGCAGCACGTTCTTCCGCGCCAGGCTCGGGCCCTTTTTCCGCTCGCGCCGCATCCTCCTCATCCAGGCCCGTGAGAGATGGCTGTTCCTCACCCTCGGCAGGTTCGGCCGATCTCCCCGGAGGACCGTCCGGAAAGAAAGCATGGATCAGCGAACAGTAATCATAGTTGCTGCGGTTCCGCCGCATCTCTGCGACGAGGCTGTCGCGCGCCGCTTCCGTGCTCCCGAACATGAGCCCGTAGGCACGAGCGAGACGTGCCGCGATCTCCACGTCCTTCAGCATATGCTTGACCGAAAAATGCGGCTCGAAATCTCCTTCGATCATTTTCGGCAGCTTCATCATTAATGTGCCGGAATTACTTCCGTTGCTGCGCATCGCTTCGGCAAATTTTTCGAGCGGTAGACCGGAGTTGTGGACGAGCGCAAGCGCTTCCGCCGCCCCCTGCACCGTCGCGGCCGTCACCATGTTGGTCGCGATCTTGATCGTGGTCGCCTGGCCGATCTCCCCGATTTCAATGATCTCCCTGCTGCTCGCCTCCAGAACCGGCTGTGCACGCCGATAGGCAACGTCATCGCCACCGATGTAATAGACCAGCTCGCCATTCTCCGCGGCGTTCTTGCTGCCGGTAAACGGCGCATCCAGAAAATGCGCGCCGCGCCGCTGCGCGATCTCCGCCGCCGCGCGCATCGTATGCGGCGCCACCGTGCTGTGCGCCATGATGACGTGGTGCGCATTAAGCGCAGGTTTCATCTGCTGCACCATTTCCAGCAGCGCCTCGTCGTCGGAGACGAAGATCTGCACGAAATCGCACAACTGCGCGATCTCCGATGGTGACCCGACAAAGTTTGGGAACGGCCGCGGTGTTCGGTTCCAGACAAAGACATGGAAGCCGTCCCGCCGGAGATTTTCGGCCACGCGTTGGCCAATGATCCCGAGGCCGATGACCCCTACATTTTTTTGTGTTCGGCGCGACATCGCAAAGCCGGCGAATTAAACCAGCGAGCCGTGGAAAATCGCGACAAACGTTCAGCCTTGCAACGCTGAACTTTCTGCTGCGCCCGCGAATGCCACACCTTCGTTTTGGCGCGTCCGAGTCTCAGCGGGGAATTCCCGCAGGAGCTGGCAGAATTCTAGCTCTCGCAAATGGGAAGCTCGGGCAATGGTTTAGCCCACAACTTTCGTCGCGACCCTGTGCCATTCTCTCCTTTGCCTGATCTCCCATTGGACCAACATCACTCGCTCGCTGGCGACAAGGAAGCTTCGCAACGGAATAGCACAGTCCACGCGTTCCTACCTCCGCTGAAGCAACTGATTTTCCTACACTGGCTTCTAATTCTCGTGGTCGCGGTCCTGGTAACGAGAGCCATGTGGGCTCCCAGTCTTTTGTGGGGACATTCCGCCTGGTACGACCTCATCCGAATGGTGGAATTCGATGCCGCGATCCGGGCGGGCTATTACCTGCCGTCTTGGTCGCCGGACCTCTACCGCGGCTATGGCTCACCGCTTTTCCAATTCTACTCTCCGCTAGCCTATTTCATTACTGAAATCCCAGTGCTGGCCGGATTCGACATCCCTACTGCGCTAAAAATCGCTAACTTGCTGCTGCTAATCGGATCCGGCGTGGCCATGTACCACCT
>JBHENA010000046.1:0-16818 GCA_046262275.1 Chthoniobacterales bacterium | reverse complement strand
GCCCACGCCGACGCCGAGCCCTACGCCGACTCCTACTCCGACACCGGGAACGAGTCCCTCGAGCAGCGCTTCACCCGAGGCTTCCCTCTCGCCCGGAGCTTCGCCCGCGCCGACGTTTGCTTTTCCGCTGCCCTCGCCGAGCCCCAGCCCTACGGCTGCTCCGCCGTCATCTGCAACACCGACTGTATCGCCCAAGGCCAGCGCATCTCCCGCGACTTCACCTTCACCGTCCCGCAGAACCAGCCCGTCGCCAGTTGGGAGTCCCTCCGGCTCGCGGCGACGCCCACCGCTAATCTTCATCCGGCGCACCAATCTCCACGGCACAAATTGCAGCCAGGAGACGGCCAGCGCCCGCCGCTGAACCGTTCCCAAGAAGACGGCTGCGCGCCGTCGTTCTTATTTAGAGATGAAAGCCATTTACCGAAGCAAGCTCCTCTGGGTCGTGCTCGTGCTTGTGCTGGTCGTGCTGATCGTGCGCGCCATGCTGCCGTTCTGGGTGCGGGACTACGTGAATCGCAAACTCTCGGAGCTGGAAGATTATCGCGGCCATGTGGCGGATGTGGATATTCACCTCTGGCGCGGCGCCTATTCCATTCACGCGGTCGAGATCAAGAAAGTTACAGGAAACGTCCCGGTGCCGTTTTTCTCCGCGCCGGCGGTCGATCTATCGGTGGAATGGAAGGCGCTTTTCGAAGGAGCTCTCGTCGGTGAGATTCATTTCGAGCAGCCCAAAATCAACTTCGTCAACGGACGGAGCAAAGCCACGACGCAAGTGGGCGTTGATCAACCTTGGACGGACAAGATTCGCGAGCTGTTCCCGCTCAAGATTAATCGCTTCACCGTCCGGGACGGTGAATTGCACTACCGCGATTTCAGCCGCACACCGCAGGTCGACGTCGAGGTGGACCAGATCCGCATGGTCGCGACGAATCTGACGAACAGCCGCAAACTTTCCGAGACACTCAAGGCCGAAATCGAGATCGCCGGACGTCCGCTACGATCGGGACAAATGCGCGCCAACATCGACATGGACCCGTACGCCGCGAAGCCGACCTTCGCCTTGGAGCTCGAAGCAGACGCCATTCCGCTCGTGAAGCTGAACGATTTCGCGAAGGCTTATGCCGGCATCACCTTCGAAGAGGGCATGCTGCGCGTAGCTACTGCGATGGACTCGAAGCAGGGCCAGTTCACCGGCTATTTCGAGCCAGTCTTCGACAAGATGGTGATCTTCGATCCGAGTGAGGACAACGAGAACCCGATCGATTTTATCTGGCAGGGCATCGTCGGCGGGCTGACGCGCATCATCCGCAATCACCCGAAGGACCGCTTCGGCACGAAGGTGCCTCTGTCCGGCAGCTTCGATGATCCAGCTCCCGCGGTGCTCGATACCGTCTTCAACGTCTTCAAGAACGCCTTCATCAAGGCGTTTGAAGGCAAGCTGAGCAACGAGGACATCGATCTGAAGGAAGTCCAGGAAAGCCCCGAGACGAAGAAAGAAGGGGACGAGTAGCGCGCCGCTGGTGAGCGCTGTAAACTGCGCGTGTCATCCCGAGCCGCGAAGACGGCGAGGGACCTCTCGTAGCTGAGAGATTTTCCAAGCGCTGGCCGCGACGAATCGTGACATGCTCGCACATGTCTTCGACATCAGCCTACGCCCCCGGCCGGGTGGAACTGCTCGGTAACCATACCGACTACAACCAGGGCGTGGTGCTCGCGGCGGCGATCGACCGCGGAATTACTGTCAGCGGGACGTCGCGCGATGACGACATCGTTGCGTTTACTTCCGACCGCCGCCGGGCCGAGGTCGCTCTCGCGGACATTCAGCCGCAGACGCAACATCGCTGGGCGAACTACCCGCTGGGTGTCGTGCAGCAGTTCCAGCGAAGTGGCTACAAAATCGGAGGCTTCGAGGCAGTGATCTCCGGCGATGTTCCCGTCGGCGCGGGACTCTCGAGTTCCGCCGCGCTCGAAGTCGCGACTGCCGGATTCCTCATGAAGCTGCAAGGCCTGCGGATCGAGCCGATGGAGATCGCGAGGCTTTGCCAACGCGCGGAAAACGAATTCGTCGGAGTCAGATCGGGCCTGCTCGATCAGGTGACATCCGTCTTTGGCCGCGCCGATCATCTTGTCTATCTCGATTGCCAAAGTCAGGAGATCCGCACAATCCGATTTCCCGCTGGTTTCTCGCTCGTGATTGCTGATTCCGGTGCGAAGCACAGTCTGCTGCAAAGCCAATACAACACCCGGCGGGACGAATGCGCGGCCGCGGCAAAGGCGCTTGGAGTGGAGAGCTTGCGCGACGTTTCCCCGGGACGCCTGAACGACGCGCGTGATTCACTCGATCCGCTCTTGTATCGCCGCGCCGCCCACATCGTGGGCGAGAACGATCGTGTCTGGCGAGCGGTAGCGGCTCTCGAAAGAGGCGATGCCGCTGCGGTCGGCGGCTTCATGAACCAGTCGCATGAAAGCTCGCGCACGAATTTCGAGAACAGCACCCCGGAGCTCGACCTTCTGGTTTGCATCGCGCAGTCGCTCGCGGGCGTGCTCGGCTCCCGGCTGACTGGCGGCGGCTTTGGCGGCGGAACGGTGACTCTGGTCGAGAGCGCGCG
The DNA here is from genome assembly GCA_046262275.1 of Chthoniobacterales bacterium. GTDB lineage: Bacteria > Verrucomicrobiota > Verrucomicrobiia > Chthoniobacterales > UBA10450 > JACCTI01. Next base: position 14,209 of record JBHENA010000046.1, on the reverse strand, counting down.
CGGAGACGAGGTGCTCGAGAATTTGCGCGCACGATATGCGGAAGAGATATGCCACTTACCTTCGGTTTTCGTTTGCCGGATTGCGGATGGCGCCGCCGTTTCCTGGAGCAGTAATCCGGGCTAAGCATGTAGAATGGAGAGGATGAAAAAACGAGAAGCTCTGGCTTTGGGCGCTGCCGGGCTCGCCCTCGCAGCGTGGGGCCTTCGGCGGGCCGCTGGACGCGAGTTTTCGTTCGCCGGGAAAGTCTGCGTGATTACCGGCGGCTCGCGCGGGCTGGGGCTGATCCTGGCGCGGCAGATTTGCGCCGAAGCGGGGCGTGTCGCCTTGCTCGCGCGCGATGTGGAGGAACTCCGGCGTGCCCACGATGATGCGGTCAACTACGGCGGCGAGGTGATAATCGTGCCCTGCGACTTACTCGACCGCGCGCAAACTGAAGAGGCTTTGCGCAATGTGATACGCCACTTCGGCCGGATCGATGTGCTGATCAACAATGCGGGTATCATCGAAGTGGGACCCCTCGAGCACATGACGCGCGAAGACTTCGAGCGCGCGATGCAATTGCATCTCTGGGCGCCGTTCACTCTGATGTGGGAAGTTATCCCGCACATGCGTGAATGCGGCGGCGGACGCATCGTGAACATCACTTCCATTGGAGGCAAAATCGCCGTCCCGCATCTCGCCGCCTATTGCGCCAGCAAGTTCGCGCTCGTCGGGCTTTCCGACTCCGTTCGCGCCGAGCTGGCCCGCGATCGCATCTTCGTCACTACTGTCGCGCCCGGAATGATGCGCACCGGCTCGCACGTAAATGCGAAGTTCAAAGGAAATCACGAGGCGGAGTTTGCCTGGTTCGCGATCTCTAACTCCATGCCGCTGATCTCGATCAAAGCGGAACGGGCGGCCGCGCAAATCCTGGACGCTTGCCGCCGCGGGCGGCCGGAGCTTACGCTCACGCTTGCCGCGCGCGCCGCTATCATTGGCAACGCCCTCTTCCCAAGTCTCACTGGTTATTTGATGAACTTGACCAACAGGCTCTTGCCCTCCGCGACAGATTCGTCCGGCGACGCGCTGCGTTCCGGGAGCGCGAGTCGCTCACCACGTCTGACGCCAAAATGGCTCACCGCCCTGGCAGATGGCGCGATTGACCGCAATAACGAATCGAGCGCGGAACGTCGACGCTGATCAGCCTCGGATGCGCGGCAAACGTCTCTTCGTTGCGATCGACATCCCCGAAGCAGTAACAAATGCACTCCTCGCACTGGATCCGCACGTGCCTGGCGTGCGTTGGCTTCGGCGTGAACAAATCCATCTGACGGTCAGCTTTTTAGGGAACGTTTCTTCTGACACCGAAGAAACGCTACGGGAAAAGCTGAGCGCGATTCACTTCCGCGCTTTCTTTATGCCAGTGGCGGGAGTTGGCCGTTTCCCGGCAAAAGGAAAGCCGAACGTCCTCTGGGCGGGAGTCGGCGCGGGGCATCCGCAGCTCTTCCATGTCTACAAGCGTGTGCAGGAAGCGGCGCTCAGCGCGGGGCTCGAGCCTGATCTGCGCGCGTGGCATCCGCACATTACGTTTGCGCGCTGTCGCGATGTTTCCGCGGAATCAGTCCGCCCATTTCTAAAGAAGAACGCGGATTTTGATGCCGGGCTTGTGCGGGTGGAGTGCTTTTCGCTCTACTCCAGCTCTCTGGGACCGAACGGATCCGCCTACACGAGGGAACTGGAGGTCAAAGCTGTGGCGTAGTCCCAGCAGGAGAGCGCCGGCTTCGCGAATCGCCCGCGGCGATTAGGGCACAGCCGGTCCTGAATCCTTCATTCCAGCGGTGGCTCGGATCGATCTTCTTCGCGCGGCACCAGCTTGTTGCGCGCGATGATGCGGGCGCAGGTGTTCCACCGCAGGAGCGCATCGTCATTTCCGGGCGGGCGTATTGCTTCCGCTTTGGCATAGCATTCCATGGCTTCGCGGAAGAGATCGTAGGCCCAGGCGCTGCCGTGGCCGCCTTGAGTGAGCTTCATCTTGGCGCGGCGCTCGGCCAGAATGCCCGAGTAGTAGGCACGTTCGTATTCGCCCGTGATTCGGCCTAGCAACTCTTTGGCCTGTGTATCGCTGACGCCATAGCCTCTCGAAAAACGATCCGTCACCGCGAGCAGCAGAATCACGATCGCCTCCTGATTTTCCGGCGCGACCTTCAGCACATCCAGGCAGATGCTCTCCGCCTCGGCCGGTTCGTTGAGCAGGCGGTAGCGCTCCGCTTTTTCCAATGCTGCCGGGATCGCTTCCGGCGACAGTAATTTGAGCTCAAACATTAGGACGCCGCCGCTATTCTGGGCGAAGCGAAGATTCTCTCAGCGGCCGGCATTCGAGTTCCCACGTCGGCTCGGCTGCCGTTTTTAGCTCGGAGGGGGCATCAAACATCACCATTTAGGGAAATTTCGCCAGGAAAATCGCGATTTGCCTTGGGAATCCATTGACAAGCCCCTCCTGCTCTTACAATAATGCGGCGTGTTAAAAAAGTTCATCCCGCAAAAGCCCCTGTCGTCGATCGGAGAAGGATCGTTGAGCGCGGGCAATGATGACACCAACGGTCTCGCCTCGCGCGAGCAACCAAGAACCTCACCAGCAATCACCGATCACGAAAAAATTATGGCTGAACATTCCGGCAAAGACATCCTCTCGAGCGACGTTGAAATCAAAGGCTCGATCAAATTCCAAAAAGAGCTGCTCATCGACGGCAAGGTGGAAGGGGAAATCAACTCCGACGGAGTCCTGACCATCGGAGAGAACGCCGACATCCGCGGCGAGGTCAAGACGAAGTCAATCACGGTGTTTGGCAAAGTGCAGGGCAATATCACGGTGGGCGAGCGCTGCGAGCTGAAGTCTCGCTGCACGTTGCAGGGTGATCTGAAAGCGTCCCGCCTGGTGATCGAGGAAGGCGCCACCTTCATCGGCAAATCCGAGGTCACAAGCGGGGGCGCCGCGAAACCGGCCAGTCCCAACTCCCGACCCGAAGTCGTCCGCAACGACGAACCGGCCGCGCCGGTGAAAGCCGCCTTCGGCGCACGCTCGTAAAGGAGAGAGACACCTTCGCTTTCGCGACCCGTGGCAAAGTCGTCGCCTGTTAAGCTCAGTGTGGAGTGTCCACACTGCGGCTTTAAACAGATGGAGTATGCCGCGGCCAAAAGCACAATGTGCCGCCAGTGCGGCGGCGCTTTCGCACCGACGGCCCCCAAGCCGCAACTCAAGCTTCGCGCGCCGCGGGAAGAGCCTGCTCCGGCACCTGCCGCCGAAGGCTCGTCCATCCTCCGGAAATTTGACGGCCTGTGGGGTAAGGAGCGCAGCTCCGTCGTCGAATGCTTCGATTGCAAGGCGAAACAGGAAGTCACGTCTTCGGCCACTTCTACGACATGTCCAAAGTGCAGCGCTCACCTCGATCTACGCGACTATAAAATCACGACCAGCTTTAGCCGCGTCATCCGCACGCATGGCGAAGTGCACGTCACCGCGAAAGGCGATCTCAGCAGTAGCAGCGTTGTCTGTCGTTCCGCGCTCATTGAAGGCAAATTGCGCGGCAATCTGCATTGCACTGGCGCCACCACGATCAATTACTCTGGGAAAATTCCGGGCCGGTTGACCGCGGACCATGTTCTGATCGAGCGACGAGCCGAGGTGCAGTTTTTCCGGCGTCTTCGCGTCAAGAGTATCGAAATCCGCGGTCACATGACCGGGGAAGTGATTGCGGAGACCGAGGTGATCATTCGCCGGAATGCATCACTGGACGGCGACGTCACCGCGAAATCAATCAGCGTGGAAAAGGGGGGAATGTTCTCCGGCCAGCTTGTGATTGGGAGCAGCGGCCTTAAGCAGGGCGAGCTCCTTCCACAGCAGCGACCCGACGCCGCTCCCGGTCGCGAGGAAGGCCTCCTTCCCGGGCTGGTGCCCCCGCTGCCGGCGACTTAGGCCTCCGGGCTGAATGCGAAAGAAGCTGCTCCCGCGCAGTCCTTACGAGCGACTCGGCGGCTATGTTCACCTGCCGCGTTTGATCGACAAGGCGAAGCTGCATCGCAAAGGCTTCCTCAACGGCTACAACTACAAAACCGTTGGCTTCGATAAGCATCTCCTGGCGTTTCTGAAGCTGGATCCGGACGCGTTCGAAGAAGCCGCCAATCGGTTGGACGATGACGCCGCCATTCTGAAATGGGTGGAGGAGAACAGCGCGAAACATTCTCCCGAAGCAATTGAAGAGTGGAATGATGAAATGATCTCACGCCACCCGGACTCCGCCGTGAAGCGCGCCCGTTTCCTTCATTTTCTGAAAGAGGCTGGTGGAGAAGGGCGCAAAGACATCCGCACCTACTTCGACCTGATCGAGTTCGACGAAGGCCGCAAAGTGTAGCCGCCGTTCTATGACCGCCGCTACAGCAGTCGGTACCTAAACTGCTGAAAGATCCGATTCGCCTCTTCCAGTGTTTCTTTGCTCCCGATGTCGTACCACGTTCCGGTGATCTGAAAGGTCTTAACCCGCTTCCGCGGATAGAGCCATTGTATAAAACGCCCGGGCTGGTCGGGATTGTTTCCAGCCGAGATATAGGTGCTGAAGAGCGGAATCGTGTCGCGCGAAAAGTAGTAAAGCGCAATTCCGGTGAGCGTGCTTTTCGGATTCGCCGGCTTCTCTTCGAAGGAGGTGATCACGCCTTCATCATCCAGAGTGATCGCGCTGTATTTCTTGATCGCTTCCAGATCGCCAACATCATACGTCGCCAACAGCGCCTCCGTGCCTTGCGCTCGCGCTGCAAACTCCGTCAGCGGCTCACTGAAGAGATTGTCGCCCGCGACCACGATCAGATCGTCCCTGGCCAGATTTTCCCGGAGGAGAACCAGATTGATATCGCCAATGGCTCCGAGCTTGTCGGCGTCGTCGGTCGAGCCGTCATTCACGATCCTTAGCGTCTGGTGCGGGTGCCCTCGCTGATATTCGTCAGCCCAGGCTTGGAAGTCTTTGGCGAACTTGTTGTTCGTTACGACATAGATCATGTCGATGTCGGGGACAGGTGAAAGGTTGCCGAGCACCCACTCGATCATCGGCTTGCCCGCCACTTCCAGGAGAGGCTTCGCTTTGTTGAGCGTGAGCGGATACAGGCGTGTTGCGTAACCCGCCGCGAGGATCAGGACGTTCATGACTGATCAAGTTCGAAACCGCAGCGCGCCCCGCGTGCAAAAAGAAGCTACGCTCAGCCCGTGCCAAGCGCGGCTTGCTGCAGCTTCATCTGCAAAGCGCGCAGACGATCAGCGCCGCCTAACTTGCCCCGCGTGCGAGAGTCCACCACGTAAAAGGTATCGGTCGCGCCGCCCTTTTCGGTGCTGATGCGCGACAGCGCGATGGAGACGCCTTCCTGTCCCAGGACGGACAGCAGTTCGTAGAGCAATCCGAGCCGATCGGGCGTTTCAATCTGGATTAGCGTGTAGCTCGGATGCGATTTGTTATCGATGATGATTTTTGTCGGCAAATCGAAGTCTTCGCGCGACTTCGTGGCAAGCTTCCGGCCCGCTTTCTCCAGGAGAGGCGGGAAGTCGAATCTTGGGTCCAGGAGCGCACGCCGCAGGGTCGCTTCGACCGAGGCCCGCTCATTCTCATCCGTAACGGCGTGTGATTTCAGGTCGCAGACACGAAAGACATCCAGCACCACGTTGTCCCCTCGTGTGTAGATGTCGGCGCTGAGAATGTTCAACGGCGCAACCGAGAAAGAGCCCGCGATTTTTGCCAGAAGCTCCCGCGTGTCCCAGGCGCAGAATGCAACTGTGCTGTGACCTTGGCTGGGGAAGGCCTCCCAACTCACCGCCGGGGAGAGGGGAGAGTCGCGCAGATAAAGCTGCTCCAGAAAGCGCCGGAACAAGCGTACGTGGGAAGCGATTTCCTCCACATCAAAGGCGCGGAAATAATTGTCCGGCATAAAATCCAGATGAGCTTCAACCTCTTCTGCGAAATTCGCCGGCAGCTTAGCGGCCACCGCCATCCGCAGCGTATCGCGCTGGATTTTTTGCTGTGCGTGAAAGGCAGCCTGGTCGCTCAGGTATTGCGACGTGCCGTGGTAGAGTTGCCACACGAGTGTCTCTTTCCAGTCGGACCATGACGCGGCGCTGGTGCCCTGCCCATCCACGAGGGTCAGCAGCATCAGCGCGTCGAGATTTTTTTGGTCCCGGATGATCTGGCCAAATTCCAGAATCGTTTCCGGGTCATCCAGGTTCTTTTGCTGGGCGACGTTCGAGAGAGTGAGGTGATGATCCACCAGGAGGATCAGCGATTTGCGCTGCTCAGAATGAAGCTGCATCCGCATCCCCGCGCGCTGCGCGAAGAAAGCGCTGGCTTCCGAATGCGGGCGAGCGCCGACCGCCTTGCCCGTGTCGTGCAGGAGCAACGCAAGGTAGAGCACGAAAGGATCGGCAACCTTTTCGAAGATCGAGCGGTAGGGCACAAGTTTCGGATCCTCCGTCGCGACGAGGCCGTCGAGCTTCTCGATGCAAACAAGCGTGTGTTCATCCGCGGTGTAGCGGTGGAAAAACTCGTGCTGGACCAGACAAGTAAGCGGGCCGAACTCTGGAACGTAGCGTCCGAGAAAATCGACGCGGTGCATCATCCGCAAAATCCGCCCGACTGCGCCTTTGCGGGATAAGATCTCTCGAAAGATCTCGCGCGGCGCCTTCGCGTAACCAAACGTGCGGGTGACCAGAGCGAGGCTGCGCGTGAGCAAATCCTCGAGATCGGGGCTCAGCTCGAGGTGATGCTCTTGCGCGAGGCGAAACGCCAGCATCATCGAATCGGGATCGCGACGGAAAACGCCGGCATCTTTCGCGTAAAGCTGTGTCCCCCGGCTCACGAAGAGCCCGAGGTCCTTCTCGTCGGTGGAACGGGTCGGTTGCAGACCGAAGAAGGAACGGGCGCCATTCGCCTGTCCCGGCGCCGCAAATTGCTCCGTAATCCGTTCCGTGATCCGAAAAATGTTTCGGGTGTGCTCGTAGTAATCTTTCATTAACGCCTCGCTCCGCAGCTGTCCGCTGCGCTGGGAGTAAAGCAGGCGCCTGGCGATTTGCTCCTGGGAGGTCAGATGCAACACATCGGTGGCGCGGCCGTGTGCGTAATGGAGATCCGTTCGGACCCGGAGGAGAAAGTCGTAGGCGCTTTCGATCCTTCGTTGATCGGCTTCAGTGAGCCAGTCTTTCCCGACCAGCGTGTTAGTGGTCAGACTGCCTTCCTTGAAATAAGTCAGCCAAAGAAGGTTCTGGTAATCGCGCAGTCCGCCACAACCGCTCTTCACGTGCGGCTCCTGCACGTAGACGCTGTTGCCGTGCTTGCCATGACGCGCGGCCTGATCCTGCATCCGCATTGTCACGTATGCCTGCTCCGACCCCCGCACGCATTCCGACCGAAACCGGTCGCGGAAAAGGCGCGCTACGTCAGCGTCGCCAGCGAGGTAGCGAGATTCGAGCATGGCCGTTTTCGCCAGCATATCGGTGTTCGCCTGCTCGATCGCTTCTATCACCGAGCGCGTGGAATGACCGACTTTGAATCCGATGTCCCACAGCAGATATAAAATCTGCTCCACCACCTGGCTGACGAACGGCAAGACGTCCCCGGAATTCTGTCCGTGAACGAACATCACGTCCACGTCGCTGAAAGGGTTTAGCTCTCCACGGCCGTAACCGCCCAGCGCCAGCAGTGTAAGCCGCGCCGACGGCGTCTCGCCGTGCCCGCGAGCAAATTTCACCGCGGCGCCAAACACATGTCGCAGGAGCACGTCGACCAGCTCCACCCGCTGCGCGCAAATCTCCCGACCACCTCCGCCGGCCTGGTGTCTCAAACGCAGCCGGTGTTCTTCGATACGAAGGAACTTTTTGTAAAGCGAAAGAACGTCCGTCGGTCGAACATCGCCCGCGGGGGTCAGTTCACGTTCGGCGTGCTCGAGGATCTTTTCGAGGTGACGCGACACGGGGCTGATTACGAGGTTCGATGGATTATCTCAAGCACGCGCGAGTGCCACGGCTCGTACGTGGAGCAACGTAGCTCTTGTAACGATTCACCTCGCTCACAATTCGATCGCGTAACGCTTCATCTTGTTGTAGAGCGTCGGCCGTTGGATCCCGAGAACTTGAGCCGCCTTCTTCTTGTTTCCGTGGCATTGCGCGAGGGCCTGCAGAATCGCCTTCCGCTCCAGATCGTTCAGGCTTTGCGCACCGTCGTTTTGCTGGTTCGCCCGCTCGCTTTTCTGTAACGCCACCGGTAATTGCACCTCGGCGGGCAGCTCTTTCACGCCGATTTGATTTTGCCGCGCCAGAACCACCGCGTACTCGAGCGCGTTTTGGAGCTCGCGGACGTTCCCTGGCCAGCTGTAACTGAGCAGCTTCTGGAATGCTTCTGGTGTGATCTGCGGCTCCGGTTTCCCAAGCTGTTGCGCGAACTGTCTTAAAAACGTGGCGACAAGCGGTGGGATGTCTTCCTTTCGCTCGCGCAGCGGCGGAACCTCGATCTGGAAGGTGTTGAGCCGATAATAAAGATCCGCGCGCAATCTGTTTTCCGCCAGAGCCTGCGACACAGGACGGTTCGTCGCCGCGATCACACGGAAATCGGCTTTCAGCATTTTGGTGCTGCCGAGCGGGCGGTATTCGCGCTCCTGCAAAACCCGCAGAAACCGCGTCTGTAGATCCGGCGGCATCTCCGAAATCTCATCCAGGAAAAGAGTGCTTCCGCTCGACTCCGCGATCATGCCCGAGAAATCGTTCATTGCGCCGGTGAAGGCTCCTTTCACGTAGCCAAACAACTCCGACTCGATCATCGCCTGCGGAAACGCTGAGCAATTGAGCTTTACCATCGGCTTGGCGGAACGCCGGCTGTGGCTGTGGATCACATTCGCGATCACCTCCTTGCCGACACCGCTTTCGCCCGTGACGAGGACATTCGCGTCGGACGGCGCCATGGCATGGATCAGCTCATGGATCTCCTGCATGGTCTTGCTTTTGAAGACAGGGGCGAGCCGTGTTTCCGCAAGCTCGAGCCGCTTCTCCAGTTGCTGCGTCTTTTCCCGCAGCTGCTCCGTCTCACGCAGCAGCGACCGTTTCTCCAGCGCCTTGTCCACCAGACTCAGCAATTCCTCAGGCGCGTACGGTTTGCTGATGAAGTGGTAAGCGCCGCGTTTTATCGATTCGATCGCGTTATTCAAAGAATCATGCGCCGTCAGGATGATCACCTGGGTGTCGGAATGCTCTTGCTTGATCTGCTCCAGCATCTGCAGACCGTCTGCATCCGGCAGTTGCAGATCGAGCAGAACCAGAGCGGGCGAGTTACTCTTCAGCACGCGTAAACCCTGCGCCGCGGTCGCGGCCGTCACGGGCTGGTAGCCGTGCCGTCCGAGCAGCGCTTCCAGCGTGAGCAGGATCGGCCGCTCGTCGTCAATGATCAGGATTCTTCGATTCTCCGCAGTCATGAAAGGCGCCGCGCCAGGGATCAGTGAGCGTGCTGCGCAAGGGGGAGCACGACGGTGGTAACCAGGGATGATGACGACGGATCAAAATGCGCGTTCAAACAACCCTGATGAGCTTCGATGATACTGCGCACCCGAAGCAGGCCAAGGCCATAATGCCCGTGCTTCAGGTCGCGAAAGGGCTCGCGTCCCCATTTCTCAGCCGAATCGCGGAACGAGGTCTTCGGCTCGCGCAGTGTGAAAGAAAGATTGCCATCGTGGATCTCGGCCGCAGCCCGGAGCGGTCCATCACCGCGTTGATGCTGAAACGCGTTGGTAAAGAGTTCGAGGAATGCTTGCTGCAGAAGCTGAGGATCAATTTCGAGTTGCTGAGCGTTCAGACTGATGTCCCACTCGATCGCGGAGCTCTGCTCAGGAAGCTCAACCCCGATCTTCTGCCGCAAATCCTCCAGGAATGAGGCCGCTGCATAGGGCATTCTGGTCAGCTTTACCTCCGCAAGCGCCGCAGTCAGCCGCTGAAGGCTTGCCCCGATTTCCGAGAGCATCATGCGCAGCCGTTTCGTTTCTTCCTTTAGCTCGGCGTCTGCCGCCACTTCGTGGATGTAGGCGGATTGCAGCTCGGCTGCATTGAGGTGATTGCGCAGGTCGTGACTGAGCTGGCGGACGAAGCGGACCACATCCCGCATTGGCACGTGCAGATCTGCTGCGCTTTGGACCGGCTGCTCGTTGCTGAGTTCTGACATTACACGATTCGGTGGGGGAACACTATCGCACCAATGCGCCGTACTACTACGTGCTGAAAAACATGTCTTTTCCCGGTCCTCTGCCTCTGGAGCAGGAGATGGAAGGATCGTTCGCCGCGAGGTGCCGCAGCACGTGGTAGACATCCTCGGGATCCGCCGCGACCGCTGCCGCCACATCTGCCGCCGTCTCCTCTCGTTTTCGCGAGAAGCATTCGCGCACGCGCCTTTGCAAGCGCAAGACTTCGGTTGCAGCCTTCTTCCCAGCTTCAACGCCCGGCTGATCGTATGCGTTGATCCGAACCAGGGAGCCGTAGAACCCGACCGCGCGTTCGTAGAGAGCGATCAACGCGCCGACGCTGAAAGCGTTTACCTCCGGAATGCTGATCGTGATGGATTCACGCCCGTTCTGGTAGAGCGCCGCGCGCGTGCCGCGGAGGAAGCCTTGCAGGAAGTCACCGCTCGTGACCCCATCTTCCACTTCCAGCCGCTCGTTGCCGCGATCTTTTTGCACCTCTACGAACGTCACAAAAAAGTTGTGCAACCCGTCGCGCAACTGCTGCACGTAGGCGTGCTGATCGGTCGAACCTTTGTTGCCATAAACCGCGAGGCCCTGGTGAACGATGCGGCCCTCCACGTCCTTTTCCTTCCCGAGCGATTCCATCACGAGCTGCTGCAGATATCTGCTAAAGAGCATAAGCCGGTCCTTGTAGGGGAGGATCACCATGTCCTTTTCTCCCGCGCCATTTCCGGCGTAACGCCACATCAGAGCGAGCAGCATCGCCGCGTTGCGTGTCGCACTCGTTTCCCTCGTCCGCCGATCCATGGCCGCGGCGCCTGCCAGAAAACCGTCGATATCGAGGCCCTGCAACGCGGCCGGCAACAGTCCCACCGCACTCATCACTGAGGTGCGGCCACCGATCCAATCGAACATCGGAAAACGCACCAGCCATTTCTTGGCTTGTGCGTAGCGATCCAGTTCGCTGCCGACACCGGTTACTGCAACCGCCTGCTTTCCGAAATCCAACCCGGCCTGGGTGTAACGCGCCTCCGCTTCCAGCATCCCATTCCGGGTTTCCTTGGTGCCGCCGGACTTCGAAATTACGACGGTAAGCGTGCTGGCGAGGCCGGACCCGAGCTGAGCGAAGACCCGGTCAAATCCGTCAGGGTCGGTGTTGTCAAAAAAGTGCAGCTTCATCGGGTCGCCCGGTCCGCCGAGCGCGTCAGCCAGAAACTGCGGGCCCAGGGCGGACCCGCCGATGCCGATCAGCAGGAGATTCCGAAACGGCTCGCCGCTGCCACTACTGATGTCGCCAGCGTGAACACGCGCGGCGAATTCTTTAATCAGCCGATTCGTCTCCGTAATGCCGGCGCGCAGCTCCTCGTTTGGAGCAAGTTCCGGCGCGCGCAGCCAGTAGTGTCCGACCATGCGCTCTTCATCCGGGTTCGCGATCGCGCCCGCCTCGAGCGCTTGCATCGCGCGGAATGCCTCATCTGCGCGAGGCTCCATTTCCTCGAGGAAGCGATCCGGAAACCGCATCCGGCTTACATCAATCGAAAAATCCAGCTCATCGTAGCGGAGAAAGAATTGCTGGAAGCGCTGCCAGAGATCGGACGGCATATCGGCAACTAAGCGGGATCAAGATGTGGAGCAAGCGGGCGTGGCGCCGTTGACGCTCCCGCAGCGGTATGTCTTAGTTCGGAAATGGGCAAAGTGGTGGTGAAGTTCAAAGCCCAGAACTGGGGAGACCTCGAAGCACTGGCGTATGGCGGTCGGACCGAGCCGGCACGCTCTGTGTCGGACGAGGCGCTCGTAGATACCGGAGCGACGAAATTATATTTCAAGTCCTCGCTGGTTCGTCAGCTGGGGCTCCGGCAGATCGGTGAGCTTGCCACGCGCACAATGTCCGATCGCTCGGAAAGACGGCGGGTTTTCTCCCCGGTTGACCTTGAGGTGCAGGGACGGTCAGGACGCTATGATGTCATTGAAGTCGTGGACACGCTGCCCAACATCATTGGCCAAATTCCGCTCGAAGATCTCGACTGGGTAGTAGACCCGGTCGGGCGGCGGCTCATCCCAAACCCCGAGCACAAGAACGGCGAACTCGCGGACGAGTTCTGAACTGTGGCGCAAGTTTTCAACTTGCGACCGGGCCAGGACGCAAGCTGGCAGCTTGCGCTACCTTCCACTCACATGTGATCGATGATGTTCTGCCCGAATTCCGAGCATTTGATCTCGGTCGCGCCCTCCATCAGCCGCGCGAAATCGTAGGTAACGCGCTTGCTCGCGATCGCGCCGTTCAGGCCCTTTATGATCAGGTCCGCCGCTTCGATCCATCCCATGTAGCGGAACATCATCTCGCCTGAGAGCACCACCGAGCCCGGATTCACCTTGTCCTGGTTCGCATACTTCGGCGCGGTGCCGTGCGTTGCTTCGAAGACCGCGTGACCCGTGATGTAGTTAATGTTGCCGCCGGGCGCGATCCCGATGCCGCCCACTTGCGCGGCAAGCGCGTCGCTCAGGTAATCACCATTCAGATTCAAGGTCGCGATGACGTCGAAATCTTCGGGACGCGTCAGCACCTGCTGGAGCGTGATGTCCGCGATCGCGTCCTTAATGATCAAACCCGCCCCCGTTTTCCCCATCGGGATCCGGCACCACGGCCCGCCGTCGATCTCCTCCGCGCCAAAGTACTGCTTCGCGATTTCGTAACCCCAGTCGCGAAAAGCGCCCTCCGTGAACTTCATGATGTTGCCCTTGTGCACCAGCGTCACGCTTTTGCGCTGATACTTGATCGCGTAACTGATCGCGCTGTGGATCAAGCGCACGCTGCCCGCGCGGCTGACCGGCTTAATCCCGATTCCCACCATCACGTCGCTGCCCTCCGGAGCGCCAACTTTCTTCCAGAACTCCGCCGCTTTCGCCTTTGTGCCGAAGCGGATCTTCTCGAACGCTTTTGGGAATTCCTTCTCCAGGAACGCGAGGATCTTCGCCGACTCTTCGCTTCCCGCGGCATAATCGATCCCAGCGTAAATGTCTTCCGTGTTCTCGCGGAAGATGATCATGTCCACCTTCTCCGGGCGTTTAACGGGGGAGGGGACACCCTGGAAGTACTGCACCGGCCGGAGACAGACAAACAGGTCGAGCATCTGCCTGAGAGCGACGTTCAAGGACCGAATCCCGCCGCCCACCGGAGTCGTCAGCGGCCCCTTTATCCCGACGAGGTACTCGCGAAACGCCTCCACCGTGTCATCGGGCAGCCATTCATCGAACTTGTCCTTCGCCGCCTGCCCGGCGAAGACCTCGAACCACGAAATTCTCTTCTGGCCGCCATACGCCTTCTCCACCGCCGCATCGAGCACGCTCTCACTTGCCGCCCAGATGTCCGGCCCCGTGCCATCGCCGCGGATAAAGGGGATCACCGGCCGATCCGGCACGGTGAGCTTCCCTTGCGAGATCGAAATCTGGTCGCCGGCGGGCGGAGTAATGTCTTTGTATGGCATAGGCGGCCAGTGTAGCGGCACCCGGGCAGCGTGCAAAGCTGGCGCGAGACTCTATTTATCTAGTGACGAAACGGTTCTCCGGTTAGAGTCCATGCGGCCTCCTAATGGCATTCGGCCGTTAATTGCCTGACCCTCTTAAGCCCCGCGACTGAATCCCGAGTATGAAAGATCTTGCCGCCCTCCGCACCGCAATCGCTCTCCTTCCTCTCCTGTTCGTCGGCACCGCTAGCGCCGACATTCTCACCCGCACCATCCGATCCGCCGATCACCCTCTCGTCATCGAAGTTCCCAATCGAGACGACGTCGTCCGGATTCTGAACTTCATCCAGGACCGCCCGAGCTTTAAGCAGTATCCCGACGGCGGAGTGCAAGTTTTCATTGGTGCGCTGGAGGTCGCGACGGATGGCGGTGCACCCGTCACTGTTATGCAGCCCTCCTACGCGGGGCAGTCGGATGGTCGCCGCAACTTTGTTATTTCCGGTCCAGCCATCATCATGGT
>JBHENA010000045.1:3917-17116 GCA_046262275.1 Chthoniobacterales bacterium | reverse complement strand
GTCGAAGGTCTGACGCAAATTCTGCACGCCGTAAACGTCGATCCCCTCCACCATGGCTGCTTCGCGCGCATTCACTTCCGGGACGAAAAGCGCCTTCTTCCGCCGCCGCCGCGCCTCGATCGCGGCCGGCAGAACGCCGCGCACCGAGCGCACCGCGCCGCTCAGGGCCAGCTCGCCGACAAAGCTGTAATGCTCCAGCGCCGGCTCCTCGAACTCCTCCCTCGCGATGATCATTCCGAGCGCGATCGGCAGATCGAAACTGGGTCCTTCTTTTTTGATATCGGCCGGAGCGAGATTGATCGTGGTCCTCCCGCGCGGCCAGAAATAGCCGCTGTTGCTGATCGCGGTCGTGACCCGATCCTGACTCTCTTTCACGGCCGTATCCGGCAGCCCCACGATGATGATCTTCGGATCACCGCGCCCGGCGTTTACCTCGATCTCCACCTCGTAGGCGTCGATGCCGTAAACGGCGGCCGAGTAAATCTTCGCCAGCATCTCGTCCGCAAGGTTGTCAGGAAATCGAGGGCAGGCAAAGATGCAAAACCGGAACTATTCCGGGGACACAGAGCTGCCGCCCGGCGTCTACTCCGAGCCTGCGCCGCTCGTGCGAAAGACGAGCATGGCCGCGCTCATTGGCGGAGCGCTGTAGGCGTGCGCGTTGTAACGTGAGAGTGCCAGCGATTGCACGAGCTGCGGATCGGGATTCGCGGTGTCGATCCGATAGATATCAACCGCCGTAAGCTGCTGCTCGTGAAAGGCGCGAAGGCCAAAGCGCCGGATGGCATTCGTTTTGTTGATCGCGAGCACCGTGACGCGGGCGGCACTGTCGCTGCCCGCGTAAACGGACGATGGCGCCTTTTCGGGATGGTCCACGCGCACACTCGTCGCGGCGAAGCGGAGATCGTTACCATTGGCGTTCCGGAGAAGCTTGATCGCGCCGAACGCGTATTCGTTGCCGTCGGCTGCGGGCCACAGCGCGGCGATGTGCACGCTCATTCGGCCGAAAACGCCCAGGGAGTCCGCAGTCGCGAGTCCGCTCGAGATGTGAGCGCGACCACCTGGGAAATATTCGGTCACTCCGAGCTTCGTGCCGGGATATCCGTCCGCGAGCCGTTCCTTCAGGCGCGTGACGATGTAGGCCGGGCCAAGCAGGTGATCGACCGTGATCCAGGACTGCTCGTCGTAAGTCGGGTCCCAGTAGCTACGCGGCCCCTGCACGACGGCGCTGATTTCGGCCGGCGTCATCTGGCGCGTCGCGTGGTTTGAATTCCACGTCGGGATTCCGTTGAAAACTCGCTGCGGGTACCAATGAAAGTCCCACGTATCGAGCAGCCGCTTGCCGGCGAGTGCGCTCGCCTCACGCACGGTGGCGAGGAAATCATCCATGTACCAGCGGCCCTGAGGTCCATATTCATCCATCGAGCCGTTCCACGTCGTCCAGCCGTCGAAGTTGTAGTGATCGGGGCCGACAATCGTGGCCGCGGGCGCGATCGCCTTGGCGCGCTTCGCAAAGCGGACGAACCGCTGCGTGAACTCGGTGCCGGTCACACGGTTCCCGATCTGCACGCCGTTTGTTGCATAGAGCGGTTCGCCGCCACCCGTTTGCAGCATCGGAAAATTGTAGGCGTAGAGATCGGGCTCGTTGTCAGTGCCGATGATGAGCCGCGTTGGTCCCGGCCCGTAGATGTCGTCCGCGAAACGGCTCTGCAGATAATGGATGTGTTCGTCCGTGTAAACGAACCCGTCGTCCAAATTCGGCGTGGCGGAGAACGGCGTCGGCTTCACCGGCTCCAGCTTTCGGAAGTAGAAGTCCCGGTCCCAGCCGCCTGGATTTTTGTATGGGATGTCCGAGGCGACCAGGCCGGCGACGTAATCATTGAGCACAAACGGCACCATTGTGGCGCGGCCGCCGGCCCGGTTCGCCTTCAGAAGTGCAAGGTCGAGAGCAGCGGGCGCATTTGGATTTGCGAGCCCCTCCGCGAGATACATGTCGTTGACCACTCCATGCTCGATGCCGCTGTTGGAAACATTAGTCTCCCAGTTGTAAGCGTTCGAGCGATCGCCGCCGCGGCGGATTAAGGTGACGCAGCGAAGAAGATCCGCCGGCAGCGCCGTGGGACGGACCGTGTTGATGCCGTAGATGAGCGGCGAAATCGGCCTGCGCTCGTCATCGGTGTGAATGGTGGTCACGACATCCACCTCGCCGGCGGCGAAGTTGTCCGGATCACCGCTCGCCGCGCCGGGCGGTGTCACGCGCAGTCGCATCGGCGAAGTGATCAGACGGTTCACGGTAATCCAGAGACGCTGGGTGGCGGCGTCCAGAGTTGCGAAATAATCGACGCCCGCCTTGGTC
The DNA here is from genome assembly GCA_046262275.1 of Chthoniobacterales bacterium. GTDB lineage: Bacteria > Verrucomicrobiota > Verrucomicrobiia > Chthoniobacterales > UBA10450 > JACCTI01. The sequence goes on along the minus strand of JBHENA010000045.1, from coordinate 14,763 downwards.
AGCCCGTCGCCCACCGCGATCGTCTTGGGCAACCGCTCGAGTTTGTAGTTGTGGACCACGAAAATGGGGCGATTGAGCGGCTTGCCCGCGGCGGGCGTGAGGGTGGCGGTGACCGCGTTCCCAGCGGCGGTGATGTCCCACGTGGAATAAGTCGGATTATACCCGGCGGGTTTGTAGGGGATCGTCACTCCTTCCGCATTGCCGATTCCTGCGGGACCGTTCGTGACGACGGTTCCGACTGTCGATCGAAACCTTGCGGCGGCGGCGTTTTCCATCTGCTTCACCGCTTGCCCGACCGTTCCATCGAGGTAACCGCCGGTATGCGGGCCGAGCACGACGAAAACGGAATAGGCCATGAGCATGCCATTGGCGCGGACGCCGTTGAAGGCGCCGTTCTCGCTGGTCGAGTGCTGGGAGTATTGGCGGATGTTGAGCGCGTTGTTGCCGTAATTATCGAAGCCGCCGGGCAGTCCCCAGTTCGTCCCCCAGGTCAACCGCCGGCTCCACGTCGGACCCGAGGCCGGCAGCACGTAATTGAGAATTTGGTAGGCCCAGCTCTCGTCGTGAATCAAAGGGCCATCGAGATCTTGGGTGCCGCGACGATCGACCGCCGGAAATGTGCGCGTGTCGCTCCCTTGATCACGAAGCTTGATCGGCAGGGTAGCGACATGGCCCATCTCCGCGTCCACCTGGGCGGGATCGCTCCACTGCATGGCGTAGGGGATGGTGTTCGGCTGATTGTAACGCCAACCGGATGCGCGCGTGACCCGCTCGGGATTGCCTGCCAGGGTAGCGAACTTGTAAGTGTCGCCAAACGATGCGCCACCCGCCGGAGCGCCGGCGCCACCGGTGTAATCCACATCGCCATACGGCGAGCGCGAATCGGCTCCGAGGTTTCCCGCCAGAGCCCGCGCATCCTGACTTATGGCAAAGATCGGGTGCGAGCGGCCATTGGCGAAGAACCACTGCACTCGCGTCGGCACCGTTTTGCCGCTGATCTTGTAGCCGGGCATGTCATAGGAAATTATCGCGTGATGCGGTCCGGCCAGCAGGACCGCAGTGGTCCCCGGCGTCTGGTGCGAAGAACTGTCGCCGCCATAGGCGGTGTGGTTTTGCACATAGCCATTCCCTTGATGGCCATTGACGCCCGTCCCGCGGCAAACTCGCTCCACCCCCGCGATCTGATAGGTGAGCTGCCGTAGATAACCGGCCCCGGCTGCTCGCTGGTTTACCATCACTGCTCTGCGCGGCTTGCCGGCCGCATCCTTCCACTGAACGGAGCGCGCAGGCAGCCCATTGTCGGACGTAACTGTCGTGAGTGATAGAGCGCCCGTCGATGTCGAGGTTTCCAGCAACGCCACGTCGTCTACATAGAAGGTGGGCAGTGTGGTGTTCGTGTAGTTCCGGATGTAGAACCCGGTGACGCGCGAACCCGCCGGAATGCCTAGTGAGCTCAGCGGAATCACGGCTTTTTTCCAGCTCGCCGTGTCGGATGGAAAGTTCTGCGCCGTCAGCGCGACCGCTGGTCCTTCGCTACCATTCTCCAGCACCACCTGGGCAGCCACGCTGCCGGGTGCGAAAGACGTCGTCCCGAGATGCAGCCAGAAGCTAAAACTCTCATAGGCGGAAGCATCCAGCGCTGCGTGATGAAAGTAGAGCGCCTCATATGCCTCCGCCTCCACCCGAATGGACTTTGCACCGCGCGCGGGAGTAGTGGCGTTGAAGTTTGCTGTAGCCCAGCTGTAATCCTCCCAGCCATTCCGCAGTGCATCGTCATATAGAACCAGGCCGCTCGCCTCAGCCGGCGTGGTCCACAGCGAGAGGAGAATCGCAACACTGCCGATCAGGTGAAATTTCATGGCAGCTCACCAGATCAGCCAGAAAGCGCTTTTCGGGTCCGAGCAATTAATCGTCCGAAGGCGCTGCTCGGTAAAGACAATTCCACGCCGCGACCTGGACGTGGTAGTGTTGGTTCATTGTCAGTTGCAGTTACGCCACTGTAGCGACGCCGCTCTGTCGGCGTCAGACGCTGTGCCTGCAATCCACGCGCTCGCACGGCGACAGAGCGCCGTCGCTACAACTTCGTGCTGAGTGATCGTGCGGTAATTCATCGCCTTAGTCGGTTCGAAGGGCTGGCCGACTCCAACAGCGGGCGCCTAAGGTAGCGCAAGCTTCCAGCTTGCCGCCTTAAATACCATGCAAGCTGGAAGCTTGCGCTACCTCCCAGAACCTGCCCTGCGGCCTGAAGCCGCCTCGGCCTTCGGGGGACCGAATCCTGGGAACTGACAATCAGCAAACACTACCGCTGGCTTCGGTGGCGCTTTTGATGATTGTCAATCTGGCCCGGATTCGCTTGGCTGGATCACGTCAACCAACCAAATGAATAACCCCCCTATGAAAACACTTACATCACTGCTAACAACCCTGGCGCTCGTTCTGGCCCCATGCCTGAGTTTTGCGACCGACTGGACTTCCGTTTGCTCCGCCGGAGCGACGATCGACGAGACCTCGTTGAGTAGATACGCGGTCAACAACGCCTCGCTTGCTCATCGCCGTGGCGCCGTTGGTGTCGTAACCGCGCGCTACAACGTCACCAATACCGCGGTTCCTAGCACGGCAACGCCATCCTGGACCACCTTTGAACTGGGGTATTCGGACAACTCAACGACTGGGAGCGTTGTGGCTATCCTCTACGCAGTCAATCCGTGCACTGGAGAAATAAAGCCGATCTGCAGGCTGGAAAGCAAAGATAGCGAGCAGCCCGACTGCGTGTTTTGCGAGTTTCCGGCGGACACATTCGACTTCAGCAAACACCTTTACTACATCCAGGTGAATGTGGCACGGACCAAGGCGGACGTTTTCCCGCGCGCGAACACCTTGCGGATTTATTAGAAGCCATCTCGTAAAATAGCGGCAGGCTCTCTCGTAGTCGTTCTCGTCCTCCTCCTCGTCCTCGAACTTCCTCTGAAAATCGAGGACGACGACGAGGACGAGCAGGAAACGACGTTGAGCATTTGTGAGATGACTTGACTTCTAGCCGGACGCGGCTGGCGTAGCCTCTCGCTCTGAATGGCCGGTTCGAGCGCCGGCTGACAGCGTTGGTTCGCTCAAAGGAGTGCTTTGGCAGTCCTCTTGATCGAGCGTACCCACGCTCCGTCCCTGCCCCGGCACCGGCGCGTGTTTCTCAGCCGCCGGACGCTACCTGAGCCTGTCTGTGGTTGTGAAAGTGGCTGAGAATCGGATGCTTCAAATCAACTCAACCAATCATCACTCCACATGAACAAACTCGCAGCACTACTAGCCACCCTCACTCTGATTACCGCCCCGTCGCTCGGCCTGGCGAACGACTGGACATCCGTCTGCTCCGCAGGAGCGACAATCGACGAGGCCTCGGCCAACGAATACCTCGTCGGCAACGCCGGTCTCGGGCATCGCGCCGGGGCGACGGGAACCGTTACCGCCCGCTACAACATCACCAACACCTCGGGAAATATAACGCCGGACTGGAACACCTTGGAGCTGGGATTCATCGACAAGTCACCTGCTTCAAAAGTCACCGCCATCCTCTACGCGGTGAAACCTTGCAGCGGCGCGGTTAAGGAGATCTGCAGAGTATCGAGTGACGCGGATGCGGGCGACATCGAACCTTGTGGCAGGTGCGAGTTTCTGCCGAGCGAGTTCGACTTCTCTAATGAGCTCTATTACGTGCAGGTCAATGTCTCGCGCAGCAACACAGAGGTCCAACCACGCGCGACAACTCTGCGACTTTTTCACATAGACTAGCCGCCGCGCTGCGGCGTTGTCTCCGCAACTGGCCATATCGTGTTTGATCGTGGCGGCGCCGCTTTTTCTTTTTGCTCCTGGCGCGGGTGCGCCGGCGTCGCACCCATGGCTGCGGCACTGGGCGGAGCTGCTCGGGACACTGGGGCCGGTCAGGACCTTCGATTACGACTACATGATCGACAAATCGCGGCGGCCCGATCCATTGCCGAAGCTGATCGCGGCCCATCGCGCTGCGCTCGAGGAGGCGCGCGCTTCACATAGCGGACCCGCAGTGCTGATCGGCAAAAGCATGGGCTCCCGCATCGGTTGTCACCTGTCGCTGGAAGAGAACGTCGCGGCGCTGGTTTGCCTCGGATATCCGCTTTGCGGCGGCGGCGACCCAACGAGGCTGCGCGACAAAATCCTGCGCGAGATCACGACGCCGATTTTGTTCGTGCAGGGGACGCGTGATCCGCTTTGCCCGCTGGAGCTGCTCGAGCAGGTGCGGCGAGAGATGCAAGCACCGAATGAACTCCAGGTCGTGCACGGGGGCGACCACTCGTTAGCGGTGACGAAGAAGCAGCTTCGCGCGGCAGGCGAAACGCAGGAGGCGGTCGACGCGCGAATTCTGGAGAGGATCGGCAGGTTTGTCACAGAGCAGATCGGGAATGGCGAAGAAGCAGCAGGTCATTGAAGTCGACGGTAGGGAGTTGACGATCTCGAATCTCGAGAAGGTCTTCTTTCCGGAGATGGGGTTCACGAAGGGCGAGGTGATCGCGTTCTACACCGAGATTGCGGATGTCGTCCTGCCGCATCTGCGCGATCGGCCGCTGACGTTGAAGCGCTATCCCGAAGGGATTACCGGCGAGCACTTCTATGAGAAGAACGCACCCAGGCATACCCCCGATTGGGTGAAGAGATTCGCGGTGCCGCGGAGTGAAGGGGGTCCCGACATCAACTACGTTCTTTGCAACGATCGCGCCACGCTCATCTGGGCGACGAATCTCGCGGACATTGAGAAGCACGTGCTGCTGGCACGCGCGCCCAAGCTGCACCAGCCCACCTCGGTCGTGTTCGACCTCGATCCCGGTGAGCCGGCCGGCATTCTCGATTGCGCCGGCGTTGCGCTGCACCTGAAAGGCCTTTTCGACACATGGGGTTTGGAGTCGTTCGTAAAGGTCTCCGGGTCGAAAGGGCTGCATCTAAGCGTGCCGCTGAATTGCGATGCGACATACGAAATGACGCAGCCGTTCGCCAAAGCGGTCGCCGAATTGGGTGCGCACCAGATGCGCGGGCGCGTCGTGTCGGAGATGGCAAAGAGCATTCGCACCGGCAAAGTCCTGATCGACTGGAGCCAGAACTCCGATTTCAAGACCACGGTCTGCGTCTACGCGATGCGCGCCAAAGGCGCGGAACCGTTCATCTCCATGCCGGTGACGTGGGAAGAGCTCGCACGCGCCGTAAAGCGGAGAGATGAGAAGCGGCTCGCCTTCACGCCCGAGGCAGCGATTAAGCGCATCCGAAAGGAAGGCGACCTTTTCGCGCCGGTGCTCAAGCTGAAACAGCAACTGCCAGCTGCATTCACCAAGGCGCTCGCCGCCGGTCCGCCTCCAAAACTGAGCCGATGGCCTCGCAACACCAAAGAGCCCAAGGAGGGGCGCTCTCCAGGCCGCCCCATTTCTTCAGCGCAAGCAGATGAGTTGAACGAACCGCGGCGGTCTGGAGAGCGCCGCTCCTTGAGGTCGGCTGCGCGCGACAAGAGTCTTCGAGAATATGCCGCGAAGCGCGAATTCACCCGAACGCCGGAACCTGCGGCGCGTGCTCCCGAAAAAGAGCAAAAACGCAAAGGCCCGCATCGCTACGTGATTCAGAAACATGCGGCGAGTCATCTGCATTACGATTTTCGCCTCGAGATGCAGGGCGTGCTCCGTTCCTGGGCTGTGCCGAAGGGGCCGCCGACGCAGTTACGTGAATCGCGCCTCGCAATGCACGTGGAAGATCATCCGCTGGAGTACGGCGACTTTGAAGGCACGATTCCGCCGGGGAATTACGGCGCCGGAACGGTCATGCTCTGGGACGAGGGTGTCTACCAGGACATCACCGGCAACGACGCCGCCGCTTTTCATGCCGGCAAGATGCACATCGTGATGCAGGGCAAGAAGCTGAAAGGGGAATGGATCCTGGTGAAGGACAAGCGTGAGCCCGAGAGCAATCGTTGGCTCCTGATCAAGGCGGGGGAATCGATGAAGCCGTTCTCGCCCAAGCAGGACGATCGTTCGGCGATCTCCGGCCGTTCCATGGCGGCGATCGCAAAGGCAAACGACGCGCAGTGGCAGAGCAACCGGCCTGCTGTCGCCGCGAAGACAACGACCTCGCGCTCTAAGGCGAAAAAGGTGAACCCGAAATTCGTCCAGCCGATGATGGCGAAGCAGGTGCAAAAGCTGCCAGAGGAAGGGGATTGGACATTCGAAATCAAGTTCGATGGCTATCGCTGCATCGCGCTCAAGGAAGGCGAGGATGTGACGTTGTTGTCGCGCAATGAAAACATCCTGAACTCTCGCTTCCCGAACGTGGTCGAAGCGCTCGTGACTTTACCGGGCGACTTCGCGCTCGATGGGGAAATTGTCGCACTCGATGAGCGAGGCCGTCCTTCCTTCCAGCTTCTTCAGAACAATCAAACCCGTCCGCTCCCCGTCTTCTTCTACGCCTTCGATCTTCTGAATCGCGAGGGGGAAGAATTGCTCCTCCAGCCGATTGAGCGGAGACGCGCAGCACTTGATCACTTACTAGGCGAAGCCGCCGATCCGCTGCGCCGTTCGCCGCTGCTCGACGCGCCAGCCGGTCACGTCCTCGATGCGGTTCGCACGATGGGCCTCGAAGGCGTAGTCGGGAAACAAGCCGGCTCCATCTATGAACCGGGCGAGCGTTCCGGCGCCTGGATCAAGCAGCGCACGAACGCGGAACAGGAATTCGTCATCGGAGGTTACAAGCCCGGCACCTATGGGTTCGATTCTCTGCTCGTTGGCGTCTACGAAGGGAAACAGCTCATCTTCGTCGCGCGGGTGAAGGACGGTTTTGTTCCGCGTTTGCGCGAAGAGATCTTCGCGAGGTTCACAGGCCTGCAAACAGAGAAATGCCCCTTCGTTAATCTCCCGGAGAAAAAAGGCGCGCGCCGCGGCGAAGCGTTGACGGCAGAAAAGATGAAAGAATACCGCTGGCTAAAACCAAAGCTGGTTTGCCGGGTCTCGTTCGTGGAATGGACCGATGCCGGAAATCTGCGGCATTGCATGTTTATCAGCATGCGAGACGACAAAAAAGCCGTGGAAATTGTGCGCGAGACCTGAAGACAATCGCGTTTACCTCATTGCCGAACTCAACAAAGATCAAATCCACCGATGAATAAACTCGCATCAGTATTGGATTTCCCAACCGAACAACCGAGATCGGCAATCTAACTCTTTCGCCGGGCGCGAGCGCGTGCACGGGCTTTGCGCAGGCCGTTCCCAGGCGCGGCTCCGTTGCGCTTCACCGGTTCGGGCAAAACGATCCCTTCGTCGCCGCGAATGAATTCCTCGGTCTTTTGCCGCGCTTCATCATCCGTGAATTGCACCGGCGGCGATTTCATGAAGTAACTCGAGGGCGCGACGAGGGAGCCCGAGAGTTTGCGATCGAGGGCGAGCTTGGCGCAGCGGACGGCGTCAATCACCACCCCGGCAGAATTCGGTGAATCCCAGACTTCGAGCTTCACTTCGCAGTTGAGCGGCACGTTACCGAACGTGGTGCCTTCCATCCGGATGTAGCACCATTTGCGGTCGGTCAACCATGGCACGTAATCGCTCGGGCCGACGTGCACGTCTTTGGCCGGTAAGGCGTGGCCGAGCTGGCTGGTGACCGCCTGCGTCTTGGAAATCTTCTTCGACTCCAGGCGGTCGCGCTCAAGCATGTTAAGGAAGTCGGTATTGCCGCCGAAGTTCAGCTGATAGGTACGATCGAGATGCACACCGCGGTCGCGAAAGAGATTTGTCAGCACGCGGTGCGCGATTGTCGCGCCCACCTGCGACTTGATGTCGTCGCCGATGATCGGGAGCTTGCGCTCCTCAAAACGGCGCTGCCAATAGGGCTGCGAAGCGATGAAGACCGGGACGCAATTAATGAAGGCGCAGCCAGCATCGAGGATTTGCTCGACGTACCATTTCGTTGCCATCTCCGAACCGACCGGCAGATAGGAAACCACGACGTCGGTTTTGGTCTTTTTCAGGATCCCCACGATATCGTCAGTCGAGGCAGGCGATTTTTTGATGACCTTCTTGAGATACTTACCGAGCCCGTCGTGCGTCATGCCGCGATGAACTTTCACGCCGAGCTTCGGCACCTCGGCGAACTTGAGGGTGTTATTCGGCTCGGCAAAGATTGCTTCCCCGAGATCGCGTCCCACTTTGGTGGATGCGATGTCGAATGCGGCCGAAAACTCGATATCGCGGACATGGTACCCGCCGAGCTCTACGTGCATTAGTCCCGGAACCAGATCGTCTTCGCTCGCGTTGCGGTAGAACTCGATTCCTTGGACGAGAGAGGAGGCGCAGTTGCCAACACCAATGATGCCGACGCGAATTTTGTCTTTCATGTTGTCATTCCTTTGTCACACAAACCCGAATGTTCGTAACGTCGCTCCCCGATGAGTGTTTCCTATTCGGCAGCGATTGCGCGCGATTGACTCTCCAGCATCTCGCAGAGAATCGCCAGCACATCTTCCATCGTAGCTCCAATCAGCCTCGCGAAAAGCAGCTAGGCGCTTTGCACCAGCCGCTTGATCAGTTCTTCGTCCGTGGCGATGCCGAGCAAATTTTTCTGGCCGTCCACCACGGCGGCCAGCCCGAGCCGCGCCGCGCGGAGGCGGCGAAGGACGCGATAAGCCGGCTCGCGATCGGTCGCGGTGATGATCCGCCGGGTGTATTTGGCGAGTGAGGCCGGACGCGCTTTGTCGAGAAGGATATCGAGCACGTTGACAAGGCCGATCGCCTGCCCCTCGGGCGAAACGACCGGGAATCGGTCAACTCCCCGCGCGCTGCTCAGCTGCAAAACCTCCTCGACCGGAGTCTGCGGTTCGAGCGTGAGGCACTGCGCGAGCGGCACCATCACATCACAGGCGCGCACGTTTCGGAAATCAACGACATTATGAATCATGGCGCGCTCAGCCGCAGTGAGAGAACCTTCGCGCTCGCTCTGCACTGCCACTTGTTTCAGCTCCTCGCGCGCGGCGAAGAGGCGCCGCTGCTCCGAAGCGCGGCGCGGGAAAAGGAGCCGCCCAAGCCGCTGGCCGATCTCGAGCAATGGCCAAAGCAGGAGCGATGTGTTTTCCAGAATCCCACCCAGCGCGGCGAGAGCGCGTAAAGGAAAGCGGCGGAAAACCGCCTTCGGTAAAACTCCGAGAACGAAGAGCTGGATGGGAACGGCCGCGGCGATAACAATCCAATACCCGGCGTGGCCGAAGGACGCGGTCAGGGCCCTGGTTGCGAGCAACAGCGCGAAGATGCTGGCGACGTTTGTCACCAGGAGCACGGTCACGAGCAGTCGTTCCGGTTCCTCAAGGAGCCGCGCCAGACGCCGCGCGCCCGCGGCGCCTTGCTTCACACGGTGCCGCAGGCGTACCGGATCGACCGAGAGAAGACCGGCCTCGATCCCGGCGAAAAAGAACGTGACCGCACAGAATGCGAGGACCGGTAGCCAGATCATGTCTCTTCGTCGGCGCCGTTTCCTTCCCCGTCACCGGTCTCGCCGTTCTCCGGGAGCCAGGCGGTCTTCTCGAGCACCAGCTCTTCGATGCGTTGCCGGGTGGTCCGGCGCACAGTGATCGCCAGGCGTGGGACTTCGACTTGCGCGCCGGAGGGCGGCAAATAACCGAGCCGGTTAAAGACGAAGCCGCCGATCGTGTCGATCCCCTCCGCCTCCAGCTCGAACCCAAGGTGCTCCGTAAGGTCATCGAGGCGTGCATTCCCGCTCACCAGCAAGCGGCCATCGTCAAGGGGTTCGATATAGAGATCGGCCTGACCGAGTGGCGCCGCGTCGCTCATGATCTCCTCGACGATATCCGAGAGCGTGATGATCCCTTCGGTGCCGCCGAATTCATCCACCACCACGGCCATTCCCTGTGGATGAGAGAGAAAACTGCGCAGCAAATCCGGCGCGCGCATCGTTTCGGGGACAAACGAGGGGGCAACCAGGTTTTCCGTGTAATGCTCCGCCGGGTTCAACAGAAACAGCTTCACGTCCAGGATGCCCAGAATCTGATCAGGCGTATCGGCGTAGACCGGGACGCGCCGATGCCGCTTTTCTTTCAACTGCGCGATGGCCTCTTCGTTCGTGAGATCGTCGGGGAGCGAAAAGGTGTCGACCCGGGGCGTCATGCAATCCTTGGCCGTCTTGTCTCCCAGCTTGATGATTTCCTGGATCATCTCGCCCTCCGCTTCGTGCAGCGTCCCCTCCTCTTCCCCCATCTCGACCAGCGTCTCGAGTTCCTCATCGCTGATTCCTGAGTTGGTGGTCGGCTGCGCAGGAGTGACGAGATCAACGATGCTTTTGCCGATCCTTTCCAGCGCCTGCCCGGCACCGCCCAGCAACGGCATCAGGGCGCGCAAGGTGAATACCCCGACGGTGGAGAGTCGGTAAGGCGCGGAGAGCGCGAGCAGCTTCGGGATCAGATCACATACCAAGACCACGAGCGCGAAGATCGCGATCGCGGCGAGCCATTGCGGAACGCGCGCGGCGAACGGCCCTTCCCAAAGAAGGAACAGGCAAAGCACGATGAGCGGGACGTTCACCACCGCGTCCCCAAGCAGGAGCACGCTCAAGACCCGCCGCGGATTATCGCGGAAGGCCTGGATGAAATTCTTTAGTGACGGATGCTCGTCCTCCAGGCGGCGGAGCTGGTGCGATTTAAGCGAAAAGAGCGCGGTCTCCAGGCCTGAGAACAGCGCGGAGAGAAAGGCGAAGACCGCGACCGCGAGAAGGAGGAGGATGAAACTGCCCGGCGTCATTCTGCGCCGCCGCGACCGGGCGAGGATTTCCGTTCGCGGAAATGCAAGCG
>JBHENA010000045.1:0-3907 GCA_046262275.1 Chthoniobacterales bacterium | reverse complement strand
TCTCTGGCTCGAGACGACCTCCGAGGATGCGGATTTTTTCAAGGGGTTGATCCAGGCCGCGGGCGCGTTCGTCCATCTGCAGAAGCACTTCGAACATCCGATGCACCCCAAGCATGGACGACGATTGGGACCGGCGGTGCGTTTATTCCGGCTGGCGGAGAAAAATCTGACGCCATACGCACCGATGCGGCACGGCCTCGACGTGACAGGGTTGCTGCGACTGATCGACCTAAATGCGCAGGCGATCGTGCGATCGGAATTTACCCGCAACCCGTGGTCGCCGCCGACCGCGCCGGAGCTTGCACTCTCGCACTGACAGGGCGAGGAGGTGATGCAAACTCGAAGCTCATTCCCGAACGAGCTCTTACTCAACGAGCCGAACCGCGGCGCGCGTCTGGTGCGCGAATTTTACGAGCAATACCACCAGAAGACCGACTACACCGGCCTAGGCCGACAGCATCGCGAAGTAAAAGCGGAGTTTTACCGGCAGAAGCTGCGAGGGCACGGGCACGACGAGCGCAGCCGGGGTCTGGAGGTAGGCTGCCGCGGCGGATTGATGATTAAGCTGGTGGGTTTGATCGATTGGATCGGCGTGGACATTGACGAAAACGCGCTCGAAGTGGCGCGCGACTCCGGCATCCCGTGTGCAGTGATGGATTTCACTTCGCAGATCGGCTTCAAGGATGAGAGCTTTGACGTAGTCATGATGACGGAGGTGCTCGAGCATCTCCCTTACCCCTCGATTATCGTGCGCGAGGTTCATCGGATTTTGAAACGGCGCGGCGCGAGTCTTTATCTCGGTTCGGTCCCGCTCGATTATCACCTGCACCGGCGCTGGAAAGTCATGCGAGGCAAACGCCTTTCCGGCGATCAGACGCACGTGCACCACTTTTCTTTCCGGGAGCTCGATCAGTTATTGAGCTTCTATTTCGAGAAGGTGGATTATCTGCCCTTGAGCGGAACTGCGACCCGCTATCCGCGCCTGAGATTGCCGCCCAATCTGTTCGTGCGCGATATCGCCTGGGTCGCTGCCGGGCCGAAGATGAATGTCGGCCGCTGGGACCTCGGGAAAATGTGAGAGCGTTCATGTGTTGGCTAGAATGAACTTTAGCCCCGCGACAATCAGAACTCCGGCCAGCAGCAACGAAATAATGCGAACTGGAAAACGTCTGCTGCCGAAATAGGAGCCGACACTGCCCGCCACCACCGCCCCCACCGCGAGCAACCATGTGAAAGATGGGATTGCCCGCCCGCTCGTAATGTAGCCGGTCAATCCGGCGACGGAATTCACGAGAATGAAAACTGCCGAAACAGCGGCCGCGCGCCGCATATAAGTCCAACGCCGGAAGAGCAACAGCGGCGTGAGGAAAATGCCGCCGCCCGTTCCCGTTAACCCGGAGAGAAGACCTATTCCGGCGCCAACTCCCACCGCGACTGGGTGCGGCGGAGTCCGAACTTCCGGCGGATCGCTCTGCCGGAAAAACAATCGCACAGCGGACAAGAGCAGCACCACACCAATCAGCCGCTTGAGAATTGGCCCCGAGATATCCGCGTAGCCGCCGAGAAATGCACAAGGCACGGCCAAGAGCGCGAAGGGCCAGAAAAGCCCCCAGGAGAAATGACCCGCGCGCCAGAACTGGAACGCCGCCACACTGGCAACGAGGATGTTGAGCACGAGCGCCGTCGGGCGAATGACCGTAACGGCAACACCGCAGAGGCTCATCACCGCGATGTACCCGGACGCGCCAGCGTGCCCGACGGAGGAATACAGAAATGCGACCAGGCTGATGCCGATGAGCAGGAGAAGAAGATGGCTAAGCTGCATGCAAAAACCACCGAAGCTTTAGTCATCCTTCGGGCACTTCGATGTTGGACGTTGGATGTTCGGTGTTCGATGTTCGCCTCTCTGCATGCGCTCGTCATCCCGCAAAAACCGCCTCGCAGACGAGAAGTCTCCCTACCTCCTTCAACACGCCGATAATCCCGTCGACTGGCTGCCGTGGGGCGAAGAGGCCTTCGCCAAAGCGCGCGCGGAGAACAAGCCGATCTTCCTCTCAGTTGGTTACTCGACCTGCCACTGGTGCCATGTGATGGCCCACGAATCTTTCGAAGACAAAGCGACGGCGGAGGTCATGAACCGCGAATTCGTGAACATCAAAGTGGACCGGGAAGAACGGCCGGATGTGGACCGCGTTTACATGACCTTCGTACAGGCCACCACCGGCCACGGGGGTTGGCCCATGAGCGTCTGGTTGACGCCCGACCTGAAGCCATTCGTGGGCGGAACTTATTTCCCGCCGGAGGATCGTTACGGACATCCGGGATTCAAGAAAGTGCTGCAACGCATCGCGGCAGCGTGGAAACAGGACCGCGAAAAAATTTCGGAGCAGGGCGCCAGAATCATCGAGGCGCTGAGCGAGGCTGCGGCGAGCAGCGAGGGAACCGGAGAACGACTGGGCGCCGAAACGCTCGAAGCGGCATACCATCAGATCGCGCGCAGCTATGACGCGCACGAAGGCGGCTTCGGCGGCCCGCCGAAATTCCCACGGCCGGTCACGCTCAATTTCTTGTTCCGCATCTATGCGCGCGGTGTGGCGCATGCCTCCGGCTTGCGCTCCTCAGAACGAGCAAGCGGGACGCATGCGCTACAGATGAACCTCTTCACCCTGCGGAAAATGGCGGCGGGAGGAATGCACGACCATCTCGGCGGCGGCTTCGCCCGTTATTCCGTCGACGCTTACTGGCACGTGCCGCATTTCGAGAAAATGCTCTATGACCAGGCGCAACTCGCGGTCGCCTATCTTGAGGCATTTCAGATCACGTCCGCCGCTCGGACGGACTCGTCCTGTGGCGAGCACGACTCCGAGTTTGAGAGCGTGGCGCGTGACATTCTCGATTATGTCCGCCGCGACATGACCGCGCCGGAAGGCGGGTTTTATTCCGCGGAAGACGCTGACAGCATCATCGAGCACGGCAAACCAGATCACGCCGAAGGGGCGTTTTACGTCTGGAGCAAGGCACAGATCGACGCGGCGCTGGGTGAGAACGCGGATATCTTCAACTACCGTTATGGCGTTGAACCGAATGGCAACGCGCCGGCCGGCGCGGACCCACATAGCGAGTTTGTCGGCAAGAATATCCTGATTCAGCGGCACACGCTCAGCGAGACCGCGCAGCATTTCGGGAAGAGCGAGGCCGACGTGCGGGAGATCGTCGCAGCAGCTCGCGGGAAGTTGTTTCAGATCCGTGCGAAGCGTCCGCGCCCGCACCTCGACGACAAGATCATCACGGCCTGGAACGGGTTAATGATCTCGGCGTTCGCGCGAGGCGCGCAGGTGCTGGACGACGATGGGTATCTGGTGGCGGCGGAAAAGGCTGCCACTTGCCTGCGCACCCATCTTTACGACGAAGAGCGCAAGAGGTTGGTGCGTAATTACCGCGGGGGCCGCAGCGCGGTGGAAGGGTTCGCCGACGACTACGCTTTCGCGATTCAAGGTTTGCTCGACTTGTACGAAGCTTGTTTCAACGTCGACTGGCTCAGGTTTGCTTTAGAGCTGCAGGAGACGCAAGACCGGCTCTTTTACGACGCAGAGAAGGGCGGCTATTTCAGCGGCGCGGGACATGACCCGACCATTTTGCTCCGGATGAAGGAAGACAATGACGGCGCAGAGCCGGCTGCCAGTTCCGTAGCGGCGCTGAATCTATTGCGGCTCGTTCAAATCCGCGCCGACGAGTCGCTCCGCCAGCGCGCAGAGAAAACAATCAATGCTTTCAGTGCGACACTCACTCGCATCCCCAGCGCAATGCCACAAATGCTGGTCGCGCTCGACCACAGCTTGAGCAAACCGGAGCAGATCGTGATCGCGGGGAAGCGCGACGCAGAAGAGACGCGCGCGCTGTTAAAGGA
>JBHENA010000044.1:0-17243 GCA_046262275.1 Chthoniobacterales bacterium | reverse complement strand
GCTTTGCGGGCTGGGCCATTACAGCATGAAAGGATTGCTCGTGGTGGACACTCCGGCTGAGTACCAAGCGTGGCTGAAAGAGCGCGCGGAACTTGCCGGAACGCAGAACGCGCCATCTCCCGGTGATCGCCCGGAAAACGAGCCGGGTCCGGACCAAAACCGCGGCTCCGTGCCTGATCCTGGCGCGCCCAAAACCGGTGATCCGCAGGCTAGCCCGCAACCGGGCGGCGAGCATCCCTCGTTGTAGCGGCGGGCTGGTTGCGGCGTTTCGCGTGGCTGCTCGCGGGCCTCACGTTGTTCCTGATCTGCAGCGGCGGAATGGTGACGAGCAAAGGCGTTGGTCTCGCTGTCCCGGATTGGCCGACAACGTTCGGCTACAACATGTTTCTCTTTCCCGTCTCCCAGTGGGTAGGCGGCATTCTGTTCGAACACACGCACCGCCTGATTGCTTCTGCCGTGGGCCTTCTCACGATAGCGCTCGCGCTCTGGCTCTGGAGAGTTGAGGAACGCCGATGGCTCCGCGTACTCGGCTTCATCGCTCTCGGTGCAGTCGTGTTGCAGGGAGTGCTCGGCGGGCTGCGGGTGACAATGCTGAAAGATGAAATCGGGGTCTTCCACGCCTGCCTGGCACAGGCATTTCTCGGCCTCCTGGTTTTTATCGGAGTGGCAACGTCGCGCTCGTGGGGACGTGCGGCTGTTCAGATGTCGTCTCCGCTCGCCTGGTTGCCGATTGCAACCACGCTCCTCATCTTTGCGCAACTCGCGCTCGGCGCGATGATGCGACATCAGCATCGCGATCTTTCGATTCTCGACTTTCCTACCGCCTACGGCAGCGTCATCCCGGATGTGAGCGCCGAGCATCTCGCGGAAATTAACAGGTGGCGCGAGGCGCGCGCTCTTTCGGAGGTGACCGCCGGACACATTTGGCTGCAGATGGCGCATCGCGTGGTTGCCGTGGTGATCCTTTGTGGCGTAACCGCGTATTGCATCGCGATCAGGCGCCGACGGAATATCCAAAGCGGCGCCCTTCGGGCACTCTCGACCTGGTGGTTTTTTCTGCTGGGCGCGCAGATCACGCTCGGCGCCTGGACGATTTGGAGCAATAAAGCGGCGGACATCGCGACCGCTCACGTTGCGGGTGGTGCAGCGATGCTTTCGTTAGGCGTGGCGATCAGCGCATTCGCGCTGCGGGCGCGCCGCCCAGCGAGATCCGATCTTCCGCCCGAAATCATTGCCCGTGAGAAAGCGCACGCCTTGTGAAATCCGTGGCTGCCGAATCATCGCCCGCCGGAGTCGCGAAAGCCGGCGCTCGCACGCGCGCTGTCTCCGATTTCGCGGAGCTCGTGAAAGCACGTCTCACGATGTTGGTGCTGCTCACGACCGCCGTCGGTTATTACCTTGCGCCGCGCGGCACGTTCAGGCCGGCGGCGCTGTTTCACGTCGTCTTTGGGACTGCCATGGCGGCGGCGGGAGCAGCAGCCTTGAACCAATGGTGGGAACGCCGGTTGGATGCGTTGATGGATCGCACGCGCGAGCGTCCCATCCCCGGCGGTCGTATGTCAGCGCGTGATGCGCTGATGCTCGGCGGCCTTCTTTCGGCCGGCGGCGTCGCGTATCTCGCCATCGCGTGCAACTTCCTTTCCGCAGCCCTGGCCGCGATCACGATCGTGCTCTACATCTTCGCCTACACCCCGCTGAAGCGAATCAGCACGGCAAACACACTGGTCGGCGCTATTCCTGGTGCGATTCCGCCCTTGATTGGATGGGCCGGTGCGCGCGCCGAGCTCGACGCGGGCGCCTGGACCCTGTTTGCGATTCTGTTCTTCTGGCAAATGCCGCACTTTTTCGCTCTCGCCTGGACGTATCGGGCGGATTACGCGCGCGCAGGTTTTCGGATGGTCTCGAACGACGACGACTCAGGCGCGCGCAGTGCCAGCCAAAGTGTGCTGTTCTGCATGCTGCTGCTCATCATTAGCGGCACCCCGACGTATGTCGGCCTGACGAACGCGCTATATCTGCCCTGCTGTCTGATTCTGGGCGGCATTTTCATCGCCATTGCCATGCGCTTTCATCGGCAACCGCGCCCGAAAGAGGCTCGCGCACTGTTTGTCGCATCCATCATTTATCTGCCCTTGTTGCTGGCCAGCCTGGTTCTGACAAAAAGATGAGCGCAACGACCGTCGCCGAGGCAACGAAACGCCGTCCATCGCTCGGCTCGATAGCGTGGTATGCCACGCTCATCCTGATTCCGGTTTTGACCGCAGCCTTTTTGTTCTGGCTGCGGCAGGCGCAGGTGCAGCAGGCGGCGCGGCGTCCGATCTCGAGTTACGGCACTGTGCCGGAATTTCGCCTCACGAACCAAAACGGACAGCCGTTTGGTTCCGCGGAACTCGCCGGCAAAATCTGGATCGCTGATTTTATTTTCACGACTTGCCCAGGACCGTGCCCATTGATCAGCAGCCGCATGGCCGAAATGCAAAGACCGCTCGAAAAACTCGATGTGCACCTGGTCTCCTTCACGGTAGACCCGGAAACCGACACGCCCGAGGTTCTGCGTGAATATGCGGAGAAGTTGCAGGCGCGGCCGGGAGGCTGGGATTTTCTCACCGGGCCGCAGAGCGCCCTCTACGAATTGACGCGGAACGGCTTCAAACTCGCGGTCTCGGACGGAGCGGGAGAGAACGGCACCCCGATTCATAGCACGCGCGCGGTTTTGGTGGATCGGCGGCGCGCGATCCGCGGATACTACGACGTCACGGAAGCTGATGCGGTAACGAAGTTACTCGCGGAGACGAGCAAGCTCGTGCGCGAGCAACCAAAGTAGCGCGCGCCGCGCGTGCGGCGCGTGTTTGTCAAACTAGCGGCTGTCTTCGAACCAGCTGACGATCTTGTAGTTCGAGATTCTGCCGCCCCCACTGAGAGCTTCATCGTAATGAAGGTCCGTCGTCCCCGTCATCTTGAACGTCTTGCCGACAAAGGAGCCGATGGCTGTTCCCCTCGTCCCGCCATTGTTGATATGGACGTCGTAGTCGGGTGCATAAACGGCAGCCGTCAAATTGCCGCTCCCGCCCAGCTCGACAGTTTTGCTGGTGCTGTTATTCGCGGGCGTGATCCCGTACATAAAGAGGTCTGCCGGCTGGTTGTTTTTGTTTACCAATCCGTTGCCTGAGACCTTCACGTTGCCAGCAAAGTAAATCGTGGCCTTCACTCCCGGCTGCACGATGATCTGCGAATTGCCAGTTGCCGAGATGTCACCGGTGACATAAATCTCGATATAACTTGTTGTGCCGGCGCCGTTGCCGGTCAGGTTCAGCACTTCGCCGCCGGCAATCGTGATCGTGCTGAGCACGTAACGCGAGGCGGCGGAGCCCTCTGCGCCTCCCGTCAGGGTTGTCGCCCCTAAGACTTGCATCGGAGAGGCGTTTACGGCCGGCCAACTCGGCGCTGCGACCGCGATCGGCTCCTGATAAAAGTCGGTCCGTTGCACACCCGTCACGTTCGCAACTCCAGTCGCGGTGCCCGCGTTGGTGGAGACGTCACCATAGACATAGGCGTTGCCTGCGTTGATCAGATTTCCATTGGTCGCGATGTTTCCGTTTTGCTGGCGCTCTGCGGCATCATAGAGGCCGGGCCCGGTAGGATCGTCAGGATTAGGCTGTGACTTGTTCGGATCTCTGGAGTCGTAGCTATCGATGACGATGGTGGCATCGTTGAGGTCAAGCGCGCCAACCGACATGACTGCCTGGTCGAACGCTGAGACGGGACGGACGATGGCTTCCACTCTGCGGGAAACCTGCGGGCCGTTGAAGGAGTCGGGCGCGAGCGCGGTGCCGGCGAAGCGTTCGCTGCGCAGGCTTAATTTACGCAGGAGCGTGTCCTGTTTGTTATCGCTCGCGCGGGCCGGACCGGTGATCGGCATGGTGCCAATCGCCCGCACTCGATAGTACTGCCACGAATTGTTCGGATCTCGCAATTGCAACGGCGCATCCACATTGATCTTGATTCTCATCTCCGTGCCGGCGAGCCCCGCGTTCGGAATCGTTGTCAGCCCGTAGCTTGTCACGCCGTCACCGGGAACGTTGTCCCAGCCTGCCCACGCCTGGTTGGCGCCCGGACGGAGGGATTTTCGCAGTTCCTGGAGCGCAAGATCAACCCCGGATTCCGCGGCGAGCAATGCTTCCTGCCAGGTCGCCGTTTGCAGAGTTGAGTTGTACTTCGAGGAAATAACGTGGAGGAGCTGGGCCGCGGCCAGAGACAAAATCGTAATGACGAGGACTGTCCAGATCAGGACGCTACCGGCGGTGTGGCGGTTCGGCTGACGCATTAGTAAACTCCTCGGTTATTGCGCAGAAGAGTCGTGTTGTGAAAGGCTGTTGCGGCCTTTACCTCATTCGAGGCGCCGGCGGACCTGAAGGTCGGTTTGAAGGTGATCGAGGTCTTGATCACCTTGCCGAGGTCGGTCGGCTCGAAGACGAAATCCTGAACGTCCGTCGCGAGGGCGACCGGCTGATCGGGTTCCCCCTCCTGGTTACGATAAATCGCCGACCCGGAAAGGTAATAGCGAACCTTCACCGCGTGTGCCGTCAGCGACCATACGCCGCCGCCGCCACCCGTGCTCGTAACCGAATAAAGACCGTTCTGTGCTGCGGACGCCTGGTTTTTGACGAAAATGGTATCGCCAGCAGCGACCGGATACCCGTTGATGAGCAATGCGCCGCTGCTCGTAGCGGTTAAGGTGGCTGGGCTCGTCGTGGTGTAATCGGCGTAGGTGCACGCCGGAAGCGGCGCGGTAGTCGTCGCCTGCGCGGGCGGTCCGTAGAAAATGCTGCCTTCGCCATCGAGCACCGGATTTCGTACTTCCTTTGCGATCTCGCGCTCGCCCGCGCTGCGCGGCGTGTAATAGGCGGGAATGAAGACCGTCGTGTCGTTTTGGGCGACCTTCACCGCAACCGCGCGACGAAAATCCAGCGCCAGATAATCCGAGATCCGCATTTGATCGGCATGGTTGATCGCGAAGTCGGTCGTGGCGGCGTAATTTCGCTTCAAGGAAACGAAGCCCATGATCAGACCTGCGCTGACCGCGGAAAAGATCATGGTCGAGATCATCAGCTCGGCCAGCGCGAAGCCGTCTCTCGCCGCTCGCCGCCGACATCTGCTCGGCCCCGCCGGGCCTACCATTTGGCCACGCCTCCCTTGGCCAGAATGGCCACCGTCTGCCGCGTCACCGGCTGGCTATTGATTCCACCGGCATAAGCGACGGTCCAGATCACCTTGATCGCGTTCTCGGCCAGCAGTGCGCTATTCCGATTCACAATCTGCGTCGTGCCGCCCGAGCGCACCACCTGGGTGTTTCCGCCCGTGCTGCTGCCGTACGGCACCAAGGTGAGGGTTTCGCTGATCTCCTTCAGCCCGCCGCTTCCTGCCGCGCTGGTGTTGAGAAGATTGGCTTTTACCCAATCCGCATTCGTAACCTGCTGCCAGTTGGCGATCCGCATCGCCTCCACCCGCTGCTGGAGGACCTGGCTGGCGCTGGCGGCTTCGCGTGCGGTCCGCATCGTCTTCATCGAAGCCATGTTGAGCGTGAAGAGGGAGCCGAGGAAGAGGGCCGAAGTGCAGGCTGCGATGGTAGCTTCGATCAGCGTCGTACCGCTGGTGGCGGTGTTTTTCGATAGAATCATAAGGGGGTACTCCTGGCGCTTTTAGCAGCAGGAATCTGGCCAGGGTTATAATTTCTAGAAACGAGGACGAGAATTTTCGCGCGCCGGAAGGAAAGCAACTCCCTTTGGCTTCGTCGGCGGCTGCAAACGACTCGCGACTTCGTCCGGCTGCGGCCTGCCTCTAAAGCGCAGCGCCTTCTTCGCAGACCACCCGCAGATATTGGCGGTATTCTCCTGAGGGCAGCCGATCGATGATGCGCGCCAGCTCCCTTTGATCGAGAAAGCCCATCCGGAAAGCTACTTCCTCGAGGCAGGCAATCTTGAGCCCCTGTCGATGCTCAATCGTAGCGATATAATTGCCCGCCTCGAGCAAACTGGTCTGCGTGCCGGTATCCAGCCACGCCATCCCGCGGGTCAACAGCTTCACATTCAGTTCACCTCGTTCGAGGTAAATCATGTTGAGATCGGTGATCTCGAGCTCTTCGCGCGCCGAGGGCTTCAAGGTGCGGCAAAACTCCACCACTCTTGCATCGTAGACGTAAAGGCCCGGCACCGCGAAGTGGCTTTTCGGCTGTTTCGGCTTTTCTTCCAGGCTGATGGCGCGGCCGCTCGCGTCGAATTCAACCACCCCATACCGCTGCGGGTCGCGGACTTGATAGGCAAAAATGCAGGCCCCACGCTCAACCGCGAGCGCGGAACGGTAGAAGTCCAGTTTGCCGTAAAAGATGTTGTCGCCCAGGATGAGCGACGCGCCGGAATCGCCGATGAACTCAGCCCCAATCAGGAACGCCTGCGCGATTCCTTCCGGCTTTGGCTGCGCCGCGTATTCAATCCGAATCCCAAGCTGCGATCCATCGCCGAGATAATCCTCCAGCATCGGCAAATCCTTCGGCGTGGAGATGATTAAGATTTCGCGCAGCCCGCCGAGCATCAGCGTAGCGAGCGGATAGCAGATCATCGGCTTGTCGTAGACCGGGAGCAGTTGTTTGCAGACGATCTTCGTCAGCGGGTAGAGGCGCGTGCCGGCGCCGCCAGCCAGGAGAATTGCCTTCTTGTTCATCTGCTCTGTGCCGCAGCTGTATTGCCTGTTGTGAAGCGTTGCAACAGCGGCTCAATCGTTCTCTCAATACTGAAGTGTCTCTCGATGCGCGCGCGGCCCGCGCGTCCAAGACTGACGCGAAGCTCGTCGTCACTAATCAACCGCTTCATTGCTGCGGCAAGTGCCTGCGGGGCTCGCGGTGGGACGAGCAGTCCGGTTTCATTTTGCGCCACCAATTCCGGGATTCCGGCAACCGTCGTCGAGAGAACGGGTTTCGCGCATGCCATTGCTTCTGCGATCACGGTCGGAAACACGTCGCTCGCGCCATTTTCGTCCACCGCCGCGGCCAGCACGAAAATGTCGCAGGCATCGAGCGACCGCAGTACCTGGTCCTGCGACTGCTCGCCAGAGAAGACGACCTTCTCCGTCAGCGCGTTCTGTGCGACGCGTTCCTCCAGCTCAGCGCGGAGCGGCCCGTCGCCGATGATTTGAAGCGCAAACTCGATGCCGGCGCCCCGGAGCTCACTGCAGGCGTCGATCAATACATCGAAACCTTTGAAGGCAACAAGTCGTCCCACGCTCAGAAGACGAATCCTCCCCGGCCTCCTCGCCACTTCCTGCGGACGAGGAAACTTCTGCAAGTCGATGCCATTATAGACGCGGAAAATTTTCTCGGCCGAACCGGGACACCGGGCTGCCAGGAGGGCGCGACTGTAATCAGTCTCCGCTCCTACAAACTCGGCCGTGGCACAAATCTCCCTCAGCAGGTCATCGTTTCCCAGGTCAGACATAAAGTCCTGGCCGTGCGCGGTGACGCTGAAGGGAATGCCGCTGATAACCTTCACGAAGATGGCGGTGTGGGCGGCGCGGTTTGCAAAATGGACGTGAAAGTGGCGGATGCCTTCGCGTTCGAAAAGGTCCACAAAAAAAAGCGCATTTCGCGCCCGTAAAGCCGCCTTGTAGTCGGCGCCATATTTCCGCTCGTGCTCGGCGATTAGCGTCTCCGGCCAGCGGCCTTTTCGCTTTGCCTTTCGCACCAGCCATTCCAGAGCGGGCTTCTCCGGCGCGTACTCGACTCTGGCGCGCAGACGCCACAGATATTCGTGGCGAATGGCCGTCTTCGGCGGATACATCGAAGCGATCACCAACTCGAACCCGCGTCGTTCCAGCTCCAGGATCTCGGCGTCGCAGAACGTCTGCGAGAGAACGGGATATCGCGAGTAGAGGTAGCCGAGCCGCATCGGTCCCAATCTACCTCTTCGTCCTCGTTCTTCCTAAGAGAGCAGATCCAGACGAAGAGCGATACGAAATTAGGAAAACTGCACGTCCTTGCCCGGATCCATCTCGAAATCGAGCGTCAGGGTATCGGCGACGTTCGGCTTGATTACCTCTTCCACGAATTTCACGTAGATCGGATCCTCACGGTAGACGTCGTAGCGGTCAGTCGACTCGAAATCGATTGCGATAAAGAACGGCCAGGGCATGGCTTCATCGATCCGTTTCCCGCATTTGATACTCAGCACTTCCGGTATTTTCAGGAGCTGCATCCGCGTGTGCATCATCATCTCCTCCACGCGGGCGGGTGTGACCTCGGGCTTCAGCTTGAACAAGGAAATGTGGTGGACCATGGAGCCTTAGGATTAGGCGCGGACGATCTCCCGCGCAAGCCTCGAAAGCCGGGCCGCTGCAGGCAGGGCCGGCGCGATCCGGAAGCTTTACTTCTTCCAGTCGAGCGCGCCTTTTTTGAGCGCGTAAACGTAGCCGACCATCAGCACCGAGACGAAACTCAGCATGCTCCAGAGGATCGTTTTGCTTTCCACGATCGCCTCTTTGTAAACCACCGCCCACGGATACATGAATACGATCTCGAGATCGAAGAGGATGAAGAGCATCGCGACCAGGTAGAACTTGACGCTGAAGCGCGGCTGCGTCTCGCCCTGCGGCAACATCCCGCATTCGTAGGCGGAGTCTTTGATGCGGGTCCGCTTCCCAGCTTTCCCGAGGAGGACGCTGACGAGCAGCGCCGAGGCGGCGAAGCCGATCGCAACCAGTATATGCAGCAGGACGGGCAGGTATTCGCTTATCATACAGCGGCACCGTCGCCGGCTGGCGCTGCAGCTTACTTTCCGGCCGTAGCAGCCGCCGCCGCGGATTTCGCGGACGCAGCGGCCTTCGCGGCGGCGATCGCGGTAATATGGCCGTTCTGCGGTGCAATCGCCGCCGCTAACGCCGATGGGATGCCTTTGTATTTCTTCAGCGTCTTCTTCACCGCGCCGCGCGCGACCAGATTCTGAAGTTTCTCGTAGGCGCGCAGGCGCAACATTTCCTCGCCCCCGCTGGCGGCGTTCCGCGCGCGCAGGTTTTCATGCACGATGTCGAAGAGTTGTTTGAACTCGAAAGAGGCGCGGCGGGAAAGCACCGCCACCAACTCCTCCGTCACGAGATCGGGAACTCTACGGGAAAACGCGTTTTTCTTCAGAATGGCCATAGGCGCTGACCATAACATATTCGGGCGTTTCCGCAGCAGATTTCTCGCGGTTGGGCAAAAATAAAGGGGGATAAATGAGGCATTTGGGCCTCCTCACCGATCCAGTCTTTACGGCGTTCCCGCTGGGCTCGGTGAAGCTCCACCTGGGGTAACCATAGGCGTAGCCGTTCCCAAATTGCCGATCCCACTGCCGCCCGGCTGCGTCTGGTGCTGATAAAACGCCGCTCCCGCGCCGGAAACCGCCACCGCAGCTAGCAATCCTTGGTAGATCGACACTGGCCCGACTGATTCTGTCACATAGCCGTCCGTTCGATAACCCTGCGAGATGGCCACGGGGCTGAGGTGTTTCGTGATCACCTCCGCGGCCGGAAGTTTCGTTAAGTCCACCTGCTCCGCGAGCCGCGGCACGAACGCCGCCGCCATCACCAGCATCGGGCGCAGCGCGGCGTCCAGCCGCTGATAAAGGAGCGCTGAATCCAGGTAAGTGAACGATTGCTTAGCGGCCGGCACCAGCCGTTCTGCGTCCTTGAACGTCTGCGCTCCCGCCAGGCCCGAGTTCGTCGCGGCGCCACGTTTGATCGCCGCCTCGACGAACCCGAGATCCAGTCCGAGGACCACCCATCGGTCTGAGATCCCCGCCGCAGGAGCAACAGGGATCATCGGATTGGCAGGTGCGCGCGCGTAATATTGCACGCCCTCTTTGTCAGACGTGCTCCAGCCTTCTCCTGCTGAAGTTCCCGAGGTGATGATAGCCGCGATCCGCTTCGCTTTCGCGACGTCTTTCACGGGGAGAGTCGCGAAAAGGGCGGGCCAACGGGCGTTCTCCGGCCAATCCCCAACCAAGCCGACCTCCTGTCCGAAAGCGCTGTTCCATTCCTCGAGCGTGATGCCGTTCGCGCCGAACGCCGCCACCAGTTGCTGAAGCGCCGGCGGAATCCCGCCGGCCGCGATCGCCTGCGGACCAGGCAAAGCCATCTCTCGCGGCCACGCCAGAACGCTGGCCATATAAAGAAAGGAGTCCTTCGTCGTGAGCGACAACGAATTCCGATTCAGCTCTTCCGCTTCCGACAACCGCGGCATCGCCACATAGAGCACGTCTCGGATTCTGCCGTTGTCGAACGAGGTCGCCGCCGAGATGCTCCGCACCTGACTCACGAGCGCAGCCTGGCCGCTGGCGCTGCCGTCCTGTGGCAAGCGCACAGCCAGCTTCTGGAAATATTGGTCTAATCGGCCATAGCCAAAAGCGGCATAGCTCGCCGGCAGGTGTTTCAGCGAGGCTGTGAAATTCTCATCCGCTGCCAGGGTCGATGCCGGATCCTTCAGGCGGCCATCGGCGCGATCCAGCAGGCTCTTCAGCGCTGCGACGTCGTTCGCCGCAAAAAACCAGTTGCCGTCGTAAACCGTCGCGATCGTTTTCGCGTTGTGCGTGACCGCCTCGATTCGATGTTTCTCGTATTCCACCGTCTCGCGTTTTGCCGCCGGCAGATGCTGCTGTGCCCGTACGCGCCAATGCCCGATCACCTTCTCCGCGTCCTCGTTGCTGCCTTTGAAGTGAAAGCCTGCCAGCAGGATCGGCCTCTCCTCGGCCCACCCGGTGAGGGCGAGAAATGCGTCCTTCACCTCAAGACTGGCAAGCTGCTGGATCCTTTCGCGCACCCCAGCTGTGTTCGGGACTCTGGAGAGCGGCTTCTGCAGAAACTCCTGCACCGCCGGCTCCCGCCAGTGCTTTCGGGTGCGGTTGAAATCCGGCAGATGAAACAGTGCCAGCGTCTCCTTCGGCAGAAGCGCAGTCACCGCCGCGTTTGAGGTCTTAAGGGGCCCGGCCGCGCGCATTCCATACCAGATTCCGAGCGCCGCGGCTGCGCCGAGAAAGAGGAGCACCAGTGATCGTTTCATCGCGATTCCTTCTACTCTGCGAGAATCTCGGAAGTCTGTGGAGAAGAATTCTTCGATGCTGCGACTACGCGCGGGGATGAAACTTCCGGTGCACCGCCTTTAGCCGCTGCTGGTCCACGTGGGTGTAGACCTGCGTCGTCGAAATGTCTGCGTGGCCCAGCATCTCCTGGATAATGCGAAGGTCAGCGCCGTTTCCCAGCAGGTGCGTCGCGAAACTGTGCCGCAGCAGATGCGGGTAAATGTTTGCTTCCAAGCCCGAGCGCCGCGCCCGCTCCTTCACGATTTGCCAGAGCCGCACCGTCGTTAGCTTCATCCCGCGCGACGAGAGGAAGATTTCGCTCCCGCTTCTGGGTTTCACGAGCTTCGGTCGCTCCGCGGAAAGATAAGCCGCCAGCGCTTCACAAGCCTTCCTTCCCACCGGCACCAGGCGCATCTTGTTTCCCTTACCCGTTACACGCAGGATACGCTCTTCCGCGCTGAAGTTCTCCAGGCGCGCGTTTGCCAGCTCCGAAATGCGGAGCCCGCTCGCGTAAAGCAACTCCACAATCGCGCGGTCGCGCAACCCGCGCGATTGCGCCGTCCCGATGCTGTCGATCAACTGCTGCACCTGCAGTTCGTTGAGCGTTTCCGGCAGATAACGCTCGATCCGCGGCAACGAGAGTGTCTCGGTCGGGTCGCGCTCGACCTGCCCTTGCGCGAGGAGGAATCGGAAAAAGATCTTCAACGCCACCACCACCAGCTTGATCGACGCCGCCGCCAACCCGCCGCGCTTCCTCACGCCGAGGTACTCGCTGATCAGCGGCAGCGTCACCTCCTTTGGCGTGGTGATTTCCCGTGCTCGCGAGCACCACTCGGCAAACTCGCCGAGAGAGCGTCGCGTCGAGAGCTGGTAATTGTCCGATAGTCCACGCTCCGTCGCCAGGAACCGGATGAACAGATCGATCTCGGCCTCCACTCTATCGGAAGCCTTCCAGTTTGCTTTCTCTTCGCAAGCGAGAAGCTCGCGCAGCTTCCCTGAAAGTTTAGACAGCGACGCGCCTCGCGAGCAGCGATTGACAAAGAGCGAGCAAATGTCCGAACGTTAATAAAGAGAATGAGTCTTGATCTGAACAGTCTGCTGCAAAATTGGGAGCACGAATCCGGCGCGATCAAAGTGCGCAAGATTCTCGGGCTCGATGGCCGTGAGAAACTCCAACTGCGGATCGACCTGGGTCTTCTCCAGATGGAGATGACCGGCCGCCCGGACGGCCAGCGCCCGCATAATTGCGAGTCGCTCCTGCAATACCATCAGCGCCGCGCCGCGCGCGCCGAGGCCCGCGGCGAGCTCTACGAGCTTACTGCCGAGCAATGCAGCGAGCTGCAGCAGGAAGGTATCCAGTATTATCACCGCTACCTCAGCCTCTTTCAGATCAACGACTTTCCCGCGGTAATTCGCGATACCCAGCGCAATCTCGACCTTTTCGAATTCGCCGCCGCCCACACGGACCGCGACGAATTGATTTGGAGCTTCCAGCAGTTCCGGCCCTATGTCTTGATGATGAACACGCGAGCCAAAGCTTCCATCCTGCTCGGCGACGGCAAATTTGCCGAAGCAATGCGCGAGATCGAGCGCGGCCGCGACGCAATCGTCGAGTTTTTCCAACAATCGAACTTCCCGGAGCTGGCGCAGAAAAGCTCAGAGATCGCGTTCCTGGAAGAATGGCTTGAGGAAGTCAGCTCGAAACGGCCCCTCTCCAAGCTGGAGATCATGCAGCGCGAGATGGAAGTAGCGATCGCGAGCGAGCTCTACGAGCGCGCCGCCGAGCTGCGCGACGCGATCAAACTACTGGAAGCCACCGACTCGCGCCTGTGACGCTCGGGACAGCGCGCTGCGCCGTCCGCGGCGTCAAATCAGCCAACGCGAAAGCGGACGTCGCGGATCACTTTCGCGCCAAACCGCTGCTTAAGCTTTCGGAGAATGCCGGCCTTTGAGACACACTCCAGCTCGTAGTGGAGCGCGGGCTGGAGGACGCGCACGAACAAAATGCCTTCGCGCAGGCTGACCGGAGCGGAATGCGCGGCGATAAAGTCTCCGACCACCTGCCTCCATCCCTCAATCACTTCAGTTTCGTGCAAACGTTCGCTAAGGCCGAGCTGCTGCATCAGCTTCGGGAGCAAGTCCGCCGGTGCTTGCCACCGGTCCGGCCGCCTCTTCTTTTCGGGAAGGCCGCGCCATTCAGCGATAACCGCGGCGCGAAACGCTGGGCTCATGGGGGAGTGGGGGAGTGATGGAGTGATGGAGTGATGGAGTGATGGAGTGGTGGAGTAATGAAAGAGCTACCGCGTACCCATTACTCCATTACTCCATTACTCCATCGCTCCATCGCCCCATTCAGTATTTCCGCCGCATGTTGCTTGGCAGGATGTTGAGCTCCGTGCGGTATTTCGCCACCGTCCGGCGCGCGATCGGAATGCCCCGTTCGCTCAGGATCTCCACGATTTCCTTGTCGCTCAAAGGCGAGCTGCCGTCCTCGTTCTTGACCAGCTCCTCGATTGCCTCTTTCACGCTCGTATTGCTCATGGCTTCACCGCTCGAGGTCTGATAACCCGGGGTGAAGAAATACTTCATCTCGAAGACGCCCTGCGGCGTGGCCATGTATTTGCCCGAGATCGCGCGGCTGACAGTGGTTTCATGCACGCCGACGGCATCGGCGATTTGCACCATTGTCATCGGCTTGAGATGGGCCGAGCCGTGATCGAGGAACTCCCGCTGCCGCTTCACGATCTCGTGCGCGATATTCGAGATGGTCTGCTGGCGCTGGTGGATGGACTTGATCAAAAATTTCCCGCTCCGGATCTTGTCGCGGATGTAATCCTTCACTTCGCTGCCGCTCCCGTCACCCGACATGATGTCTTTATAGGTGTTGCTGATGCGCAGGTGGGGAATTTGTTCGCCGTTTAGGATGATTTGGTATTCGCCGTCGATCTTCTCTACCGTCACATCCGGCAGGACGTAGTTCTGCGGGGACTCCGCGAAAATCTGCCCGGGCCGCGGATCGAGCTGCGCAATATTATTCGCGCATTTTTGCACCTGCTCGGCGCTCAGACCCATCCGGCGCGCGATTTCAGGAAACCGCCGTTTCCCGAGATCCTGCATGTGATCGCTAATGATTTTGTACTCGAGGCTGTTCTGTTTTCCCTCGCGCTTCAGCTGGATCAGGAGGCATTCGCGTAAATCGCGCGCTCCCACACCCGGGGGATAAAAGCTTTGGATGAGCGTGAGCATGTGCTCGAACTCTTCCTTCGGAATGCCGGTATTCATGGCCATCTCCTCCGGCGTTGACTGGAGAAAACCGCTATCGTCGATGTTGCCGATAATCACTTCGGCGGTCTTGCGGTCGTTTGCACTCAATGCCGTCTGGTTGAGCTGTCCCATCAAGTGCTGCTGCAGCGTCTCCTGCGTCGCGATCGAGTCGAAAAAGAACTGGCGCTTCTCCTCTTCATCCTGCGAGCGGGCGCTGTAGCTGCCGGATTGCGCCATGTAATCGCGCCATTCGTCATCAAGTTTCGCGAGTTGGGCGAACTCCTCCTTGAACGCCTCGTCCGCAGTGGCGGTCTCGCTCTTTGGCTCCTCGCCCTCTTCGGACCCGATCTCGGTGGCAAGCTCTTCCAGCACCGGATTGGTTTCCATCTCCTGCTGAACCAGATTCCGCAGCTCGAGCAGGGGCGCCTGCAGGATGAGGAGACTCTGCTGAAGTTGGGGGGCAAGGACCTGCTGGAGCGACAGGTTTTGGGATTGAAACATGCCTTGACCGGCCATAGGCGCAGGCTACGCAGCCAAGCATGCGGAAACAAGCAGTTTCCGCGCCGCCGAGGAATGCGACTTGCTCCAGCAGAGGAGCCCAATCGCCATGAAACGAATCGCCGCCACCGCTTCTCTTCTGCTGGTCGTTTTCGGTAGCACAAACGCCGCCGAACCGGCCGGCACTCCCGAGCAACAGCTGGCGGCGCTAGTCAAGGAGATTCAGGCGCAACAGGCTTTGATCGTCGAGAACCAGGCGAAAATTGACGCAAAACTCGTCACCGTCGCCGAAGCGGTGCGCGTGGCGAAGATTTATTCCAGCCGGGCAGGGCACTAATGAACGCCGCTAAATTCATCTGCGTTTTCGCCGCCTTGGGGCTCGTCGTATCCGGTCAGGCGCAATCTCCGACTCCGGTTCAGCCAGAACCTGTCGCACCTGCCGCAGCAGCAGCCGCAAGCGTCTCCAGCGAGACAGCACTCCGAGCGCTTCAGGAAGTAAAGAGCGCGAACGAGGAGATGCTTAGGAAACAAGCGGCCACGCTCCAGCAGCTCGAAGAGATGGAAAAAGCCGCTGAGCAGATCAAGATCTACAGCAAACGCGGTTAGGGCGCGTCGCTACTTCTTGCTCTTCGGCTCTACCTTCCGGTAGAGCGTGGCCATGCTGATCCCGAGCATGCTCGCCGCCTTTTCACGAGATGCGCCGCAGTGTGCCAGGGTCGCGTCGATATAGCCGCGTTCCTGTTGCTGGATAAATTCGTCCAGCGTCTGCCCTACCGGCATGGCGGCCACAGCTTGCTCCGCCTTTTCGCCCTGGGCTGCCGCGACGATTTGCGGCGGCAGGTCGCTCGGCAAAATCATATCCTCGTCGCAAAGGGCACACGCGCGCTCGATCGCGTTCTCCAGCTCGCGCACGTTGCCGGGATAACTGTAATGGCAAAGGATGTCCACCGCCTGAGCGTCGATCTTCTTCGGCTCTCCGCCCGTCGAGCTGGCCTGCTTCTGCAGGAAATGGTTCACAAGAAGCGGCACATCTTCCAGCCGATCGCGTAGCGGCGGGATTTCTACCGGGATGACCGCAAGACGGTAATAAAGATCCTCCCGGAAAGTTCCGTCCTTCATCTTCGGCTGGAGCGGTTCGTTGGTCGCGCCCACGACGCGAACATTTACGGGCGCGCTCTTGTTGTCGCCGACCCGTCGCACTTCGCGTTCCTGCAGCACGCGCAATAGTTTGGTCTGCAGCGACGTCGCCATTGAGTTCACCTCATCCAAAAAAATCGTGCCCAGATTTGCCTCTTCGAACAAACCCCGCTTGTCCGCGACCGCGCCGGTGAAGGCCCCCTTTTTGTGTCCGAACAACTCTGATTCGAGCAGGTTCTCGGGAAGTGCGCTGCAGTTGATCGCGACGAAGGGATGATGCTGCCGGTTGCTGTTGAAGTGCAGGCCGCGCGCGACCAGCTCTTTGCCTGTTCCGCTTTCGCCCTGAATCAGCACCGTGCTGTCAGTATCGGCGACTTTATTAATCAGGTTGTAGACCTGCTGCATCGGTCGGCTGGTGCCAATAATGTTCTCGAAGCGATATCGATTCTTGAGTTCCTTGCGTAGGTAAACGTTCTCGCGCAGTGCGGCCTGGTAATCGAGCGCCCGCTGCACCGTCATCTGCAACTCGTCGATCTTGAAGGGCTTCGTTACGTAGTCGTAGGCGCCCATCTTCATCGCTTCGACCGCCGTCTCAACCGACGCGTAGGCGGTTATTAAGATGACCGCCGTCTGCCGATGATGCTCTCGCACGTGACGGAGAACATCGAACCCGGTCATGGTTTCCATTTTGATGTCTGCGATCACGACTTGCGGCGCGATCGCATCGAGCTGCTCAATCGCGCGCGGCGCGGAATTGAACGGAAAAACCTGATGACCTTTTTCCCGGCAGAGCGTAACGATCACTTCCACCATCGCCGGCTCGTCGTCTATGATGATGATCTTGGCCATCGTCGCAGAACGGAGAATATTTCAGAACTGAGAAAAAGAAAGCAGAAACGAGAAACTCTAGTCCAAAGCTAGTTTCCGGCCGTTTACCATCGTCCAAGGCACGTTTGCGGTGAAGCCCAGTAGTTCTTCCAGAACGTCGTCGATCGCGCCTGTGAATGGCACAGCTATGAGGTCAGCTTTAAATCCCGGCCGGATTCGCCCCAGTGCGTCCGCCTGACCCAGTGCGGCGGCCGCATTCACGGTCACCATCTCAAGAAGGCGCTCCGGCGCGAACGCTGGTTCCCTCGAGGAGAACTGGCGCATTTCAGCGAAGAGGCTGAGGTCAGCGGTGCTGGCACGGCTGTCCGTTCCCAACGCGATATTGAATCCGAGCGCACGCAGCCTCCCGAAAGCGAA
>JBHENA010000043.1:0-17329 GCA_046262275.1 Chthoniobacterales bacterium | reverse complement strand
GTCGTGATAAGCGCCGAAGCGCATCTTCAAACCGACCGAATTAGTCGGGATCGATACGAAGCCGAACAGGAGTGAGAACAGGGTGATGACGATCCCGATGAGCGCAATCAGACCGAGCACCAGACGCAGCGGTTTGACTTGCAGGCCGGATGGCATGCTGGGGGAACGCGGGATTATTTCCATGACACGCCGCAGCATACCATGGCATGCAAGCAGCCGCGTGACGATACCGGATAAGGACAGCGCAAGCTCCCAGCTTGCATCCTCCGCTCAGGCAAGGTGGAACCTTGCGCTACCCGATCTTTTTCCGGAAACGCAGAGCGCAAACGCAGAAGAGCAGGGCGGCCATTCCGGTCAAGACCGCGAGCGAAGGCCAGTATTCGGTCAGAACCGCGCCGCGCAGGATGATCGCGCGCATCAGCTCGATGAAGTAGGTGGCGGGGATCATGGCGCCGACGGCGTAGAATATCCAGGGCATGGTCTCGCGCGGAAAAATGAAGCCGGAGAAAAAGACGCTTGGCAGGATGAAGGTCATCGACATCTGAAGCGCCTGCATTTGGTTCTCCGCCTTCGTCGCTACCACCAGTCCGATACTGAGCAACGCGAAGACATAAACCAGTGTTGCGACCGTCATCGCTAAAATGCTCCCGGCGATCGGCACATGAAAGAGGAAGCGCATGATCGCGAAGAGCAGCAGCGCCATTAACATCCCCAGGCAAAGATACGGAATCAGTTTTCCGAGCATGAGGCCCCAGCGGCTCAGCGGACTGACGAGAAGTTGCTCGAGCGTGCCGCGCTCTTTTTCTCGGACGACTGCCATGGCCGTGGCAAAAGTGGTGCCGATTTGCAGGACGACGCCAATCACCCCCGGTACGAAAAAGTTCGGGCTGCGCATCGTGGGGTTGTAGAGCATCTGCGGACGCACGTCTACCGGCGGCGCGACGCGTCCGCTCTCGCGCAGGAGCATCTCGGTTGATTGCGTCAGCGCGATGGCGACGGCGGTGTTCAAGGCTTGCAGAGCGGTGGTTGAGTTCGAGCCATCGATCAGCAGTTGCACCTGAGCCGGTCGCCCGGAGCGCAGATCGCGCGCGAAATCCGGCGGGATCTGCAGGCCCGCATAGGCAGTGCCCTTGCGGATTTCGCTTTCCAGCGCTTCGACGCTGCCGACTTCCGCCACACGCTGAAAAGTTTCCGTGTTCGTGAACCGATCGATAAAGCGGCGGCTCTCGACTGTGCGGTCCTCGTTGAGAATCGCCAGGCCCATGTTCTTGACGTCGTTATCGAGAGCGTAACCAAAGGCGATCATCTCGATGAGGGGCGGAAAGAGCATGAAGAAGAGCGTCATCGGATCCCGCATTACGGTGATGAACTCCTTGAAGAGAATGGCACCGAGGCCACGGAAGGGACGATGCATTAGCTATTCCCCTCCACGATGTGTCATCCTGAGCCGCGAAGACGGCGAAGGATCTCGCATCGGCTGGAAAAGCGAACTCGAAAGGTCCGCCCACGTCGGGTTCAGTGTTTCGACAAGCGCGTTCTTTTTGCTGCGGCGCCAGCCCTTCAGCTCTTTCTCAGGAGAGATCGCGTCGCGTGGATCGTTGAAGGATTCATAGTAAACCAGACGATCCACTTTGTACTTCTTTGTGAACCCGCTGATCTCGCGGTGCTGGTGCTGCCACACCCGACGCACCAGGCTGTTCGTTATGCCGATGTAGAGTACGACTCTACTTCGATTGGTCACCATATAGACGTAGAACGTCTTCACCGCGTTTGTGAGGTCCCTCTCCGTCCTTCGGCGGATCGGGATGAACCGGCTCGGGGTGCGCCGTTTTTCGAGTGTGTCGCCGTTAGCGTGACGAATACATCCTCCAGCGACGGACCGATTTCGCGGATATCGGCCCGCTTGATGCCCACCGTGCGCAACTTCGCTTCGATCGACTGGCCGGAGAGGCCGTCTTCCACCAGCAGGTGCATCGACTGCCCGAAAACAGTGGCGTTCAACACGCTCTCAGTTTGCCGCATCGCCTGGAGCGCGGTCGTGACATGGTCGCAGGTAATATCAAGCCGACGCGTCCCGGGCGGACTTACATCCGCCATCCGCTTCAGTTCGTCGGGCTCGCCGGACACAATCAGCTTCGCCATGTGGATGTAGCCCACGTGCGAACAGCGCTCCGCTTCATCCATGTAGTGCGTAGTGACGAACAGTGTCATGCCCTGGCTGGCGAACTCGAAGAGCAGATCCCATAATTCGCGGCGCGCGACCGGGTCGATGCCCGCGGTCGGCTCGTCGAGGAAGAGAACGGTGGGTTTGTGCATGAGCGCGCACCCCATCGCGAGACGCTGCCGCCAGCCACCCGAGAGCTGCGAAGCGCGGCGACCAAGATATGGCTCCAGATGCGTCACCGCGATCAGCTCGTCCCGCCGTTGTCGCAGATCCTTCTCGCGAAGGCCGTAGAGCTTCCCGGAAAACGTGAGGTTCTCGCTCACCGTCAGTTCGTCGTAGAGCGAAAATTTCTGTGACATGTAGCCGATCATGTCCTTGATGGCGTCGCCTTCCTGCCGCACGTCGCGCCCGTCAACGCGCCCTGTGCCTTCCGTCGGCTCCAGGATTCCGCAGAGCATCCGAATCACCGTGGATTTGCCAGAGCCGTTCGGACCGAGAAAGCCGAAGATCGATCCGCGCTCAACCGCGAAGCTGACGTGGTCGACCGCGGTGAAATTACCGAAGCGGCGGGTCAGCCCATCGCATTCGATCATTAGCTTGCGCGGCATGTCATCCATTCGGCACGTTCGGAAACGTGACATCCGCCGCCATGCCGGCGCGCAACTTCTCTTCCGGATCCTCCAGCCGCACCTTAACCGCGAACACCTGGCGAATGCGGTCCTCAACGGTCTGCACATTGCGCGGTGTGAATTCCGCGTGCCGGCTGACCTGCTCGACCACCCCGGAAAATTCGCGCTCGCCGAAGGCATCGACACGCACCTGCACTTTCTCGCCAATTTTGATGTAGCCGAGCCACGGCTGCGGAACATAAACGCGCGCCCAGAGATAATTCGGGAGAATCAGCGTCGCCACTTCGCGGTTGGGCGGAAGCACGTCGCCTACTTTGACGCTCAGGATTTCGAGGACCGCATCCCCAGGCGAGACGACCTTCATCTCGTTCAATTGCGTCTCAATCTGCGCCAGATTCGCCCTCGCCTGCGCGACCCGCATCTGCGCTGCTTCGACCGCTTTTTCCTGCGCGTTGGCGACGCTCGCTGCTCGCTCGGCTTCGTTCGCCGAGACCGTGCGGCTGCGCAGCAGCTCCTGCTGCCGCTTTGCATCCGCGCGCATGAATTGGAGCTGCGCCGCCTGTGAATCGACGTCGCGGCTGGCGGCATCCACCTGCGCCTGCGCCAGATCGCGCTGCGCGGGCAGCTCGGCCGCGTCCAATTCTACGATCGGATCGCCCGCTTTCAGCATCTGTCCTTCGCGAGCAAAAATTCTCAGCACGCGCCCGCCGGCACGAGAAGCGACATGAACTTCATCGACTTCGATTGTGCCGGAGACGGTTTCCTTCTGACCCTCGCAGGCGGAAAACCCCATGGCCCCCGCGAGGAGCAGGAGGAAGGAAATTTGCTTCTGGATTCGCAACGCGGCGGAAGCTTAAGAACAAGGGAGCGCGAAGTCACGCGGTTGCGCGCTTCTCCTGTGATGGCTGGATACTCCGGAACTCCACTCGTGCGAAAGCTCGGCATCGCAGCCGGCGAGCGCATTGCCGCGATCAAGCCGCCGGAGAATTACGCAGATCTGCTGCGTGATTTGCCGGAAGACGCATGGATCACGAATCGTGTGAACGCGGGTGAACGTTTCGTGCACCTGTTCGTGACCACACGCGCCGAACTCGAACGGCGCCTCGAAGCGTTGCGAACCCAAATCGATGACGCGGGCACGGTTTGGGTTTCCTGGCCGAAGAAATCCTCAGGCGTGAAGACTGATGTGACGGAGGATACGATTCGCGCGGTGGCATTGCCGCTCGGGTTCGTCGACGTGAAGGTCTGCGCGGTAGATGAGACGTGGTCGGGCCTCAAGCTAATGATCAGACGCGCGAATCGGGCGACGCGCGCGCGACCACGCTGATTAGCCAGGCCATGCGTGTGGAAAGCGGCGCGAAGACGCGCCGCACTCCAAGGCGCTGCGCGCAAAAAATCCGCTCACCACATTTCGCAGGCGCGAGCCTGCTTTGGAGTGCGTGCGCGTCCCCGCGCCGCTTTCCTCCCGGCTGCGAAAACGACAGAGCGAATCTAGAAGACGAGATGGGGATTCCTCGACTTTCCTGAACCTGAGGAGCCAATATCCGCGCCATGAAAACGCGATGCTTCGATCACATAGATCTGCGGGTGAAAAATATGGAAGCGGCGCTTCCTTTCTACGGAGAAGTCCTGCCGGCCGTTGGATTCACCCAAAAGAGCGAAGACGCCGAGTGGATCACCTACACCGCGGAAGGTGAAGGCAAACCGGAGTTCTTCGGATTCACTGAAGACCCGAATCACGCACCAAATGGCACCCGAATCTCGTTCTGGGCGGATAGCCGCGAGGAGGTAGATCGCGTAGCCGAAGTAGTGAAACGGGCCGGCGGTAAGGTCTTAGAGGGGCCGGAGCTTTGCGTCGATTACACGCCGGATTACTA
Source organism: Chthoniobacterales bacterium (assembly GCA_046262275.1). GTDB lineage: Bacteria > Verrucomicrobiota > Verrucomicrobiia > Chthoniobacterales > UBA10450 > JACCTI01. Next base: position 12,659 of record JBHENA010000043.1, on the reverse strand, counting down.
CGCCTTCTTCTTCGAAGATCCCGACGGCAACAAACTCGAGATTTGTCACCGCACGAAGCCTCGCCAGCGCTAGGCCGGCGCGTCCACCGCAGGCCTGCGGGGCTCGATCCCGAAGCGCCGGAGGGCGCGCAGCGTTTCATCCATCGGCAGGCCGACAACATTTGTGTAGGAGCCACGAATGCGTTCGATGATTTCGCGCCTGTGTCCCTGCGCGGCGTAGGCTCCCGCCTTGTCCAGTGGGTTCACCTTCCGCAGGTAAGCGCGAATCTCGTCTGCGCCGAGAGAACGAAACTGGACGCGCGACATCACGTAAAAGCTGATCGACTCGCATCCCGCGAATCGGGCGATAAAAACGGAGGTGCAGACGTCGTGCTGCCTTCCGCTGAGCCGCCGCAGGATCGCGACGGCCTCAGCCAGATCGGCTGGTTTGCCGATGAGGTTCCCGTCCAAAGCCACCAATGTGTCGGCCCCGAGCACGACCGCCTCCCCGTGTTCACGCGCGACCGCGAGGGCTTTGCGCATCGCATTCAAGGTAGTGAGCTCACGGATCGAAAGCCGGCGAGTGTCGCTTTCAACAACAGCAGGAACCACAACGCCAAAGTCCAGCCCCGCGTCTTTGAGTAGTTGGCGGCGGCGCGGTGACCTGGAAGCGAGCAGCAATCGCGAACGCACGCGTGCGACAGCGCGCTACTTCTTAGGCGACGGCGTGGGCGCGGCCGCGCCCGGTTTTCCACCGAGCAGCGCCTCCACGTCAGGCATCTTCATCTCCTGGTAACCAGTCGGAACGGCAAAATCCGAGTCGCTCAGCGGATCCTGTTTTGCCGCCGAGAGCGTGCTGACTACCTGCATGCCGCTCGTAGAAACGTTGGTGCGAATGGGGAGACCAGGAAGATCGCGCACGTCGGGCATACCCATCGGGCCCAGGCTTGCTGCGGCGGAGGCGGTCGCCTGAAGCTGCTTCAGGATCGCGTCCGCTTGCGGATATTTTTTCGCAATCCAGTAGCTCGCTTTATATCCGGGACTTTCCGCGACGTATTCCTCGGCCTCGTATCCATTGATGGTTTCCTTCTTTCCCGTGGCCGTGACCTTCGGCTTCGCCGCCGGCTGGCTGGCCTCACCCGTAATCGCCGGCATCATCGCGGCGGTCGCGGCCTTGGCCTGCGCAGCGGACATGCGCATCACTATCTTTTGCTCGTGCATGATGCTGAGCGCCTCGCCGGTCTTTATGTCCATGACGGAGGAGACGGATGGGCCGGCATCCATCCGCACCTTGTCGCCTTTTATTTTCATCGTCACCTGGGTGATGGGACCGCCGCCTTCCACCTGTTGAACGAGCGTCAGGTCGGCACGAGCCGCGACGGGAGTGAAGAGCGCGAGGAAGAGCAGCAAAGCAGGGGAACGTTTCATGCGAACAGAGCTAGACCTGCGCAGTCGTGATGACAAGCCCGCAGAAGAGCGGCGAGGCGCGCAAAAAGAGCTTGGCAGCTGTGATCGCTCGCGTCAGCTTACCCGGCGCGCGGGTGTAGCTTAATGGTAAAGCTGTAGCCTTCCAAGCTACTGACGAGGGTTCGATTCCCTTCACCCGCTTTTTAGCTTCGCCCAGGAACAGCTTAGTGATCGGGGGCAACCAGCGCTCGGTGCCGCCACGCGTAACGCAGTCCGGAGTAAAGCGTCAAGGCGACGGTGATCCAGACGAGGGCTGCGCCTCCATCATTCCAGGCACGGGCCCACCATGCGCCGTCACTGCCCGCGTAATGCAGCTCGCGCGCGGCAAGGAGCACGAGGAAAAAGATTACCGTCACGATTTGCCAGGAAGTCTTGTGTTTCCCGAGGTTTTCCGCCGGTAAGACCTGCCCTTTCGAGCTCGCCATCAGGCGCAAACCTGTGATCAGGAACTCGCGTGCGACGACAATCGTCGCCGCCCACGCAGGAATCGCCTTTAGCGGCACGAGCGAAATGAAAGCGGCGGCGATCATTATTTTGTCCACCAGGGGATCCATTAGCTTGCCGAAATTGGTCACAAAGCGGTAACGGCGCGCGATCTCGCCGTCGAAGAAATCTGTCGCACCGGCGATAAGAAAGAGGATGAGCGCTGCGGTGTGACCGAATTGCCAGTCCGAGTTCAACGCCAGCACGAACAAAGCCGTCAAGGCCAGGCGGCTGATGGTGAGACGATTTGCCCAGTTCATACCTGTGCCGCGACAACTTTTTGCGCAGACGCGCCTTCCGCGCCATAACCCTGGCGAAGGCGGGGGTGTTTCCAAATTGGGGCGCGCTTCTTCAATTCCTCCACGATCCATTGACTGGCGCGATACGCCGCCGCGCGGTGGCAGCTTCCCACCCGCACGAGCAGGGACGCTTCGCCCACGGAAACAAACCCGATGCGGTGCCGGATCAGCACCTCCGTGAGCTCGAATCTCTCCAGCGCCCGCGCCGCCAGAAGTCGCAGCTGATGCTCAGCCATCGCGCGATGCGCCTCGTATTCGATCCCGGCGATCTCCGCCCCCTCTTCCGTCCCGCGAACAACGCCCCAAAAATCCACGATCGCGCCAGCCTCAGCGCAGCGCCGTTCCTCGGGAGCAACGATCGGGCTCTCGGTTAGCGAAACTGCGCAGACGGGATATGCCATGCGTGCTAGATACCAATACGCAAAGTGAACCCGAAGCAATGCGATATTGGCCTCATCGGCCTCGGCGTCATGGGCGAAAACCTCGTCCTCAACCTGGAATCCAAAGGGTTTTCCGTTGCCGTCTTTAATCGCACCACCGAGGTGACGGAGAAGTTTGCCACCGGGAAGGCTCAGGGCAGGAAAATCCAGCCGACGCGCACAATCGAGGAATTCACCCGGGCTTTATCGCGCCCACGCAAAGCAATGATCATGGTCAAAGCCGGCGTGCCGGTTGACGCCGTCATTGCGCAGCTCGCGCCTCTACTTGAACCGGGCGATGTGATCATCGACGGCGGCAATTCGCTCTTCACCGACACCCAACGCCGTTACAAGGAACTCGAAGCACGCAGGCTTCACTTCGTCGGCTGCGGAGTTTCCGGCGGGGAAGAAGGCGCGCTGAAAGGGCCATCGCTCATGCCGGGGGGTTCCCGCGAATCCTGGGAGGTGATCGCGCCCATCTTCCGCAAGATCGCCGCGCAAGTCGATGGCGAGCCGTGCTGCCGTTACATGGGCCCGGACGGCGCCGGGCATTATGTGAAGATGGTGCACAACGGGATCGAGTACGGCGACATGCAGTTGATCTGCGAGTCCTACGCCATCCTGAAGGACGCGCTCGGCCTAACGACAGACGAGCTGGCCGAGATTTTCGCAGAATGGAATCGCGGCGCGCTCGAGAGTTACCTGATCGAAATCACCTCGGAGATCTTCCGCAAGAAAGACCCGGATACCGGCAAGCCGCTCGTCGATGTCATTCTCGACAAGGCCGGGCAAAAAGGCACCGGTCTCTGGACCTTGCAGTCGGCGCTGTCGCAATCGGTCGTTATCTCGACCATCAACGCAGCGGTTGAGGCGCGCGTGATTTCCTCGCGTAAAGATGAACGTGTTGAAGCTTCAAAGGTTCTGCCGCAGCCGCAACTGGCGAAGGTGAGCGGCGACCGAAAACAGCTTGTTCAGGCGGTGCATGACGCCCTCTACGCCTCGAAGATTGTCTCGTATGCCCAAGGAATGGAGCTGCTGGGCGTCGCGAGCCTTACCTATAAATGGGACCTGAACTTCGGCGACATCGCCACTATTTGGCGCGGCGGTTGCATTATTCGCGCGAAGTTCCTCAACCGCATCGTGGAAGCGTATGCGCGTGATCCGAGGCTGCACAATCTCCTGCTCGATTCCTACTTCAGAGACATCATCGCGAACACGCAGCAGAATTGGCGCGACGCTGTCGCTAACGCCATCTACCACGCCATCGCCGTCCCGGCGTTCAGCGCATCGCTCGCCTATTTCGACAGCTACCGCTCCGCGCGTTTGCCTTCCAATCTGCTGCAGGCACAGCGGGACTTCTTCGGCGCACACACTTATGAACGGCTAGATAAGCCGGGTGTTTTCCACACAAAATGGCAGGAGCGGGAAGAGCGTCCGCCGGAAAAAACCAGCGCGCCGAAACCAGCCACACGCAGCGGCGAGTAGTCCGCCTCGGGTAGGGTGGGCGTCCCGCCCGCCGGTGAGCGCGTCTCGCGATCACGAACTTTCGAGAGATCGTTTCGGCAAGATGCCGAAACCGGCGGGCGGGACGCCCACCCTACCCCGAGATGAGATCGCTCAGCGAAAGTCGTGCGAATCGCTACCCGCGAGCTGCGCGTGAGGCAGCGGTTTGATGTTTCGCGTCTTGATCAGGACCACGTTATCGGTGTTTTGCACTTCACCTTCGATGATCAGGAACGGCTCTTCTGTAATGAGCAGGCGCAGCTTCTCGAAAAGATCAGGTGTTACGATCGCGTTCGAAACGCCCGTCTCGTCTTCCAGGCTGATAAAGACAAAGCCCTTCGCCGTTCCCGGCCGCTGACGGCAAATTACGTTTCCGGCAATCTGCACGATCGAGCCATGGCGCGCCTGTGAGAGATCGCTTGCGCGCCACGCATCCGGTAATTGCTCGCGCAGCAATTTCATCGGATGCGGGCCGGTCGTAAGGTTCATCGTCTCATAATCCGCCTGCACCCGCTCCGGCAACGTCATTCGCGCAAGCGGACCGGAAGACAGGCTTCCAGCCTGTCTCGGCCGGCGGGCTTCCAGCCTGCCGTCCGCAGCCGAGCCACACAGGCTGGAAGCCTGCGTGCCGAAACAGGCTAGAAGCCTGTCTTCCGCTTCCTGAAACAACGGCTCCGGCTCCTGTTCTTCCACGCGCCACATGGCCGCGCGCCGATGCTGCGCGAGTCCATTGAACGCCCCTGATTCAGCCAAACTCCGCAGCTCCTCTTTCGTCAGGCGCACCCGTCGCTTGAAATCCTCCAGCGAAATAAACGGCTTCTCCGCGCGTTGACGCATCAGCTCCTCCGCATGCTCCTGTCGCAATCCATTCACAACACAAAAGCCGAGCCGGATTGTGTCGCCGGAAAGAACCGTGCAGCGCCATTCCGATTCCATCACACAAACCGGCTTCACCTTCAGCCCGTGCCGATGCCCATCTTTTACGATCGTCGCCGGGCTATAGAACCCCATCGGCTGATTGTTGAGCAGGCTGGCGTAAAATTCCGGCGCACGATGGACCTTCAGATAGGCGCTGCCATAAGCGAGAATCGCAAAGCTGATCGCGTGCGACTCGGGAAACCCGTAGAGCGCGAAGGACGTGATCGACTGGAGAATTTTGTCGATCGCGTCCGGCGCCACGTTGTTCTTCTCCATCGCGGCGCGGAGCTTCACGCTCACCTTGTTCATTCGCTCCTGTGAACGGTGGAAGCTGAGCGCACGGCGCAGCTCCTCCGCTTCGTCGCCGGAAAAGTTCGCCATGATCATCGCGATCTTAAGCAACTGCTCCTGAAAAAGCGGCACGCCGAGCGTGCGCCCGAGAATCGGCTCGAGCCGCGGATCTAAAAACGTGACCGGCTCTTTGCCCGCGCGCCGGTTCAGATACGGATGCACCATGTCGCCCTGGATCGGCCCGGGGCGAATGATCGCGACTTCAATCACCACATCGTAAAAGCTTTTCGGCTTCATCCGCGGCAGGGTCGCCATTTGCGCGCGGCTCTCGATTTGAAAGACGCCGATCGTATCCGCGTGCTGCATCATCTCGAAGGTTTCCGCGTCGTCCTTCGGAATGTGCGCCAGGTCGAGCGGCCGTCCGCGCTCGCGGCAAAGCTCAAAAGCGTCCTGCATCACCGACATCATGCCCAAGCCTAACAAGTCGACCTTCACGATGCCCAGATCCTCGCAATCGTCCTTGTCCCATTGGGCAACTACGCGACCGGGCATGGATGCATTCTCCAGCGGCACGAACGTGCTGAGTTTGTTCTGGCAGATGATCATCCCGCCGGAGTGCTGTCCGAGATGACGCGGCAAGCCGTAGATGGCGTTGTATAACGAGATGAACGCCGGCATCCGCGGATGCGCTTTCGGCAGGCCCGCCTGCTGGATCTGCGCCTCCAAATCCATCGTGTGTGGGAAATCGCCGCTCGCGAAGAGGTGCGAGAAACGGTCGAGAATGCTGGGCGAAAAATTCAGCGCCTTGCCGATCTCGCGCGCCGCACTCTTCCCGCGATACGTGATCACGTTTGCGGTCATGGCCGCGCCATGTTTTCCGTAGCGGCGATAGATTTCCTGGATCACGCTCTCACGCCGGTCGCCGCTCGGCAGATCGAGATCAATGTCGGGCCAGCCTTTGCGGCTCTCGCTCAGGAAACGCTCGAAGACGAGATGATTGCTTACCGGATCGACCGGCGTAATCCCGAGACAAAAACAAACCGCACTGTTGGCCGCGCTCCCCCGCCCCTGCACCATGACGTTGTGCTCGCGGCAGAAATTGACGATGTCCCAGACGATCAGGAAATAACCGGCGAAGCCGAGCTTCGTGATCAGGGCCAGCTCTTCCTCAAGCTGCCGCCGGACCTTTGTGCTGATTGCTTCATACCGCTGCTGAGCGCCGAACCACGTGATCGTGCGTAGGAAAGAATCCATCGAGTGGCCGTCCGGAACGGGAAAATCGGGAAAGGCGTAGCCAATGTTCTCAAGCGAGAACTCCAGCCGCTCCGCGAGCCGCTCTGTGTTGGTGATTGCCTCCGGCAAATCGCGAAATAGCTGGCTCATTTCACGACCGCTCTTCAGATGCCGCTCGGCGTTTTGCGTGAGCAATTTGCCCGCGGCATCGAGATGCGTGTGCTCGCGAATGCAGGTGAAGACATCGAGCACCTCGCGGCCACGCGGCGTGGCGTAGTGGACGCCGTTCGTGGCAATAATCGGGAGACGTACTTGCTGCGCCAGATCAATTAGCGCGCGGTTCTGTTGTTCCTGTCCGCGCAGGAAGTGGCGCTGCAGTTCGACATAAACGTTCTCGCGCCCGAAGGACTCGATTAGTCGTTGCGCACGCCCGGGCATGTCTCGGGTAGGGTGGGCGTCCCGCCCGCCGGCGAAAGCGTCCCGCTTTCGCGAACTTTCGAAAGATCGTTTCGGCGAGACGCCGAAACCGGCGGGCGAGACGCCCACCCTACCCGCGAGTGCCACCAGACCTTCCCGAAATTCCCACAGTTCGCTCCATCGCACTGCGCACTCACCTTTCACCTCACTGCGCAGGTGGGCTTCGGTCAGGAGCGAGCAAAGATTCGCGTAGCCGGTCCGCGTCGCCACCAGCACGGGCAAGACGCTCCCGTCTTCCATCGTCAGCTCACAGCCGATGATCGGGCGCACACCATGCTCACGCGCCGCAACAGAAAATCGCTGCGCGCCATAAACCCCGTTGCGATCGAGCAACGCGACCGCCGGCATCCCGAGCTGCGCTGCGGTCTCGGCTATGTGCTCGGGAAAAGAACCGCCACGGAGGAAACTAAAGGCGCTGCAGGCATGGAGCTCGACGTAGGACATAAATCAAAGCCTGAAGAGGGAGCGCTGGTCATCCCGAACCGCGAAGACGGTGAGGGACCTCACATGCCAGATAGCGCATTCTCTGTTTAGCGTGACGAACCGCGGTTGAGAGGTCCTTCGTCGTCTGCGCGATTCAGGATGACAAAACTGCTCAATCGTAAACACCATCCACCTGCCACTTCTCGCCTTCGGCATGGCAGCGGCAGAGCGCGCCGTTCTCGAGCTGCACATCCCACTCCGCACGCGACCAGGCATTTTCGTCCCACCAATTGCCCGACCCAAGATACGGACCATTCTGCTGCTGGACTTCCCCCTGCAGCTCCGCGCTGCGCAAATGTGCCGGTTTGGTTTCGTCGAGCAGCACAGAAGCCGGTGTCGGGGTGCGAGAGCGCCGCAGCGCGAAAGACGGGGCACGATTCTTCGGTTCCGGGTCGGGTAATTCCCACGAGAAGGGCTCGATGTGGAAAGCATCCGGCCGATGCGTCTCCTCGAGCAGAGGCGTGCCGACATGCTCCGTCCCGACCAGAGCGACCAGCCGCGCGAGCGTCTCGGAAAGCTGTGCCGGATTGCGCAGCGCAGTTTCGAATAAACCGAATTGCTGTTGCGCCGGTTTGGATGGCGTCGCTTCCAGCGAGAGGGCGATGATAGGCGATTCGGATTTAAAATTCTCCAGATGCGTGTGCAGCATGCGGAAGAGAATTTCGACATCGTTGCTCGGCTCCGGAATCTGGAAAAGGTGCTCGTAGGAATTTTTGTCGCTGAAAGTGATCCGTAGCTTGAGTTCCTGCGCCACCAGATAAAGCGCTTCCAGCCGCAGCGCCAACTGCTCCAAAAAGCGCCGGAGCATGAACAGGAGCGGCTCGCTTGTCTCAATTTCGTTTTCGAATTCGAACGTCTCAGCAAAGGTTTCCGCTAGCTGCACCAGCTTCAGCAGTCGCGTCTTTTTCCCATGTGCGCGTTCCCACATCCGCACTGCTTCCGCGCCCAAGCGAAGGCTGACCTCCTCCTTCTCGAGCGCGGCGAATTGGCCCAGGGTGTGAATGCCCCACTTATGGAGAATCGCAATGATTTGGCGGACTTCCGCCGCTCGGTTTTCTGCGCGATTCGCTCCAGATGCTTTCATCTTCGCTGTGCGAGGAGCCGCGCTTTTACATCCTCGGCCAGGGAAGAATTCGCGATCCAGGCGCGGGCCCGAGTGGCGTCGGATTTCAACCACATAGTTGCGATCGATTCGATCTGGCTGTTGCGCATGTTCTGGTTAGCGATCGTTTCCGCCCATTGCGCGGCGGCCGCTGGATCGGTCGAAGCTACGCGTCGCGTGTAAGCAGTGACCGCCGCATCGCGGGACTGGCCTTGCGGTAAGGTCCCAAGCCACGCGCCCGCGGCATACGGATCGTTTTGCGACCAGCGATTGACCAGGCTCTCGAAGGCACGCTCGCGCCCTGGTCCTTCGCGGAGAGAGGATGCCCATTTGCTGGCGCCTTGCGGATCCTCGCCGGCCCATTGCCAAGCGATCGCCGCCGTCGCGGTGCTCTGCGCTTCACCCGATGGCATCTGCGTGATCAATTTTGCAGCCTCGCGCGGATCGGATTCCGCCACCACCGCCACGATCCCAGGCAGGACCGCCTCCCGCGCATCGCCTTCGGATAAATTGCTCGCCCAACGCACCGCCGCTTGCGGATCGTTGCGCGCCCATTGCCGCGAAACATTCTCCAGGAGGTTGTCGCGTGTTTCCGAGTCGCCGAATTGCAGCGCGTAATCCGCAGCCGCCTGAGGATCGGCCTCGCTCCATTGCGAGAGAATGTTGGTGAGCGCGTTTTGCCTCGCGGTGCCTTCCGGCAGTTTCTGCGCCCACGTGACCGCGCCTTGGATGTCGCTGTTGGCTAATTGCGTCGCTACGGCACTGGTCGCCTCTTCCTGTACTTTCCCCGGTGGGAGGCCAGCCACGTACGCCGCCGCCGCCGCTGGGTCCGATTGCACCCAGCTCGTCAAGGCGGACCGCACCGCATTGCGTTGCGCATCACTGGCGGGTAATTGCTCCGCCCACGCCAGGGCCGCGCGCGCATCGCTCAACGCCCATTGCCGCGCCACAGTCGCGACCGATTGGTCGCGCAGCGCGGCGGGAAGTTCAGCCAGGATGGTCGCTGCACGTTGCGGATCTTTGTTCGCCCAACTGGTCAAAATGTTTTGAAGCGCATTGTTGCGGCCCTGGCCGGGCGCGAGAGTGTTCGCCCAGGCAAAGGCCGCCTCCGGGTCCTGGTTCGCCCAATTGGAACCGATCACCTGGATCGCCGCGTCGCGATTTGCTCCCGGTGGAAGCTGGCTGGCGTGTTCCGCCGCTGCAACTGGATCGGTCGCGGTCCATTTACTGAAGATGGGCCAGTAAAGATTCTGGCGCTGCCGGCCAACGGGCAGGGTTTGGAGGAAAGCGAGAGCGCCTTGTGGATCTTTGTCGGCTAAGGCGGAGACGATGGTTTGCATCGCCTGATCGCGGGCCGGACCGGGGGGAAGTTGCTGCGCCCATGTGGTGGCCGCGGTGGGATCGCGTTCGGCCCAACCGGCAGCAGCACTGGTGATGGCCCAGTTGCGCGAAGTGCCCGGAGGAATGTTTTGCGCGTAGGCAATCGCGGCCGCCGGATCGAATTCCGCCCAGCGGCCGACCACGAGCGAGATGAGCATGCTTTTCTCCTGCGGCTTCTGCAGCGTATCTACGAAGGCGAGGACTTCCTTCACGTTTTTGGCATCGATCGAATCCGCGAGCTTGCTGAAGGTCGCATAAGTGCGGCGGTTCCCCGGCCGGCTGAGAGCGGCTTTCATGCGGCTGATAATGTCCTCGCTGGACGAATCAGCCTCAGCCTCGGCAGATTCTTCTGGGATTTGGACGACAGGCGTTTGGGAGGCGACACTTGGCGGGTTCGGGGAGGTGACCGGCTTGGAGGAAGATGATGCGGGCGACGGTGCGATCGCGCTCGAAGCAGGCGGAGAGGAGGTGTAATGGCCAATCGCGATGCCGGCGAGAAGGGCCGGAATCGCAATAGCGAGGGGGAGAAGGAACCGCTTCACGTCATTCATTGTAAGCACAGGAGGGGTATATGTTCAAGTGATCATGTTACGGGCCTGTCATCCTGAGCAGAGCGAAGAGCCTGCCCTGAGTCTGTCGAAGGGATCTCTGACCATTTCTGCCATCTCCGCAAAAGGGCAATAGCCAGAGATGTTTCGCTTCGCTCAACATGACAGTAAGGAAGGCACAGCCGATTTAGATAATCTCCATCGGACAACTCGGCAGCGCTCTTAGAAATGCGCGCCCGTATGGCTTCGTCACGACCCGGTTGTCCAGAATGACCACGATCCCGTTGTCGCTCCTCGTCCGGATCAAACGCCCGACGCCCTGGCGGAATTTCAGGATCGCTTCGGGCAGCGAGTATTCGGTGAAAGGATCGCCGCCACGCTCCTGCACCAATTCCAGTTTCGCCTCGATCAGCGGGCTGTCCGGTACCGCGAACGGCAGCCGCGTGATGATGACGTTGGAAAGTGCGGCGCCGGGCACATCCACGCCCATCCAGAAACTATCGGTGCCGAAAAGAACGCTCCGTTCCGTGGTTTTGAACTGCTCCAAAAGCTTCCCGCGCGGCGCGCCCTGTCCCTGCACCAGAAGGTTCATCCCCTTCTGCGCGAAGAACGGCTGCATTTGATTCGCGAGCTGCTGCATCCCGCGATAGCTCGTGAAAAGAACAAAGGCGCGGCCGCCTGTTTCCTCCACGAAATGCGCGACCCAATGCGCGAGAGCATCGGCGTAGGCCGCGTCCCGCGGATCAGGCATTTTTTGCACGACGAACAACTTCATCTGCGCGCTGAAATCGAACGGGCTGCCGAGTTGCAACGGCTCCGCCTCGAGCGCGCCGACGCGCCGGCGGAAATAAGCCAGATCGCGTTGTCCCACTGCGAGCGTGGCGCTCGTCATGATACAGCAGGCGTCCTCGCGAAAAAGCATCCGGCGGAGCACGGGCGCGATCTCGATCGGCGAAGCGTGCAAGGAAAGGAACTGCGCCGTCTTCCCCGTCTGTTCGATCCAATAGACGTGGCCATCCGCGCTTTGCTCCAGAAAAGTGACAATCCCCGTGCGCGCGGCGGAAATGCGTCTGCCGAGTTCCTGCAGCTCGGCCTTGAGAAATTCATCGTCGGTGCGCTTCACCACTTCCATGATCCGCACCTGCAGCGCGGCCAATCGGGTGCTGATCGTATCCGGGACGAAATCCGGCTGCCGCACACGCGCTTCCCGGCCTTTGCGGAAATCGGCGCGCTCACCGACGGCGTCGAAGAACCGATCCACTTCGTCAATCAGTGAAGCGGCCAGCGTTACACCCGCTGCGTCCCGCGTGACGGTAAAAAGGCCTTTGCGGGTGCGCGCGTTGTAGAGGCGCTGAATCGTGGCGCGCAAACCGTATTGGGAAATCGTGAGCCCGATCTGGCGCGAGGCCACCTGCTCGACCGTGTGCGCCTCATCGAAAATGATGAAGTCGTTCGGAAAAAGATACCCGCTCTCGCGTTCCTCCTGCTCGTCGGGACTGCCGAGGAGCATAAAGAGCAGGGTGTGATTGATCACAATCACGTCCGCGGCAAGCAGACGCTTCCGCGCCTGTTGAAAGAAACAATTGCTCGTCAGGCCGCAGGTCTTGCCGGTGCAGATATGCGCCTCGCTGCAGACCTGAGTCCAGACCTTCGCGTCCGGCTCGAGCGGCAAATCGCTCAACGAGCCATCGGTCGTGCGGCGCGCCCATTCCGCGATGCGGGCCAGCTCGGTTTGCTCCGAGGTGGTGAAGAGTTCGCCCGCCTGTTGCAGCGCGCGCTCCAGCCGTCGCGGGCAGAGATAATTCTGCCGGCCCTTCAGAAGGGCGGCTTCAAATTCCACCGGCAGGATCTTTTTCAGGATCGGAATGTCTTTGTAGAGCAACTGCTCCTGCAGGCTGATCGTGCAGGTGGAAACGATTGCCTTCTTCTTCTGCTCGAGCGCGTGCAAGACCGCCGGCGCCAAGTACGCGATCGATTTGCCGACACCCGTTCCAGCCTCGACTACCAGGTGCTGCTCCTGCTCGAGGGCTTGCGCGACCGCTTCCGCCATCTGCTGCTGCTCGCGGCGGTACTCGAA
>JBHENA010000042.1:17307-17540 GCA_046262275.1 Chthoniobacterales bacterium | reverse complement strand
GTGATGGCTTTCTTGGTTAATTTTTCCCGCGGAAAGTCCACGAGGCTGCGGGTTTCCACTGGAATCACTACGGTGTCTGTATCGCTCATAGGAAAGGATTTAATTCGGAAGCCAGGAAACCACGAAAGAAGAGGAGTTTATTTCGCAGAGGTTCTTCTTTCTGGCTTTGTGGATTTCAAATTCATTCTCATCCTGGATTCCTGGTTTCTGAATTCACAGCTCTACGGCGAAGT
>JBHENA010000042.1:12584-17215 GCA_046262275.1 Chthoniobacterales bacterium | reverse complement strand
ACGCCCACCCTACCCGAGAGTTTCTCGCGGGGGAAGTCGACGAGGCCGCGGGTGTCGACGGGATGGCTACGGTTTCGGTGCCGAGGGTGTCGTTCATAAAGGGATTAATTTGGAAGCCAGAAAACCAGGATGAGGAGAGGGGCTAATCAGCGTTTGCGGAGTGTTCGCTTGAGTAAGTCAGGATCTCTTCGGCAGTCCAGAATCGCGTGCACGTAGACGACGTCGTCGCTGATGCGGTAGTAGATAGCGTATGGAAACCGTTCGGCGATTGCGCAGTGGTAACCGTATCGCGTTCGGTGCACGCCTGCGGTGACCCGAAGCCGGTCGACCGCTTTTGAAGATCGATTCGCGGAAGTAGGTGCCAGCGCCTTGCCGTTGTTGCTCATAGAACCGGTGACCAGCGACGATGTCTTCTCTTGCACGAGGCAGGATCTCGACCGTCACGAAGTGCGACGAAGAATGTCAGCCTTGGCCTCCTCCCAAGGAATGAACTTGGCCTCGCCGGAAGCGATCTCCTGCTCGCGACGTTCCAACTCCTCTGCATGCCATGCGGGCGAGGGAATGTCGTCTTTGTTCTCGATGAGATCCCAAATCGCGTCGAGTAGCTCGAAGCGTTCGGCATCAGTCAGCCGCGTCAGCTCTTGTTTGATCTCAGCAACGCTCATTGATTACGCGGCTTTTCCGTATCGCGCGTTTCGTTTGTGCCAGAGGAGGCGAGGACGGCTTCGGAGCCCGGCTTCGTTGGTGTGTTGTCCTGCGCGCGATCTCGTTCGGCGGAAACGGTCGCTGCGGCACGATTCGGCTCTGACGCGGTAGATGATCCGTTGCCGGATGCGCCATTCGATTGGGCGCCGTTCGACGAATAGCGCTCCTCGAGACGTTCCAGGATTTCTTTAACGCGGAAGGTGAGGCCGTCGGTCTTCGTTAGGCTGGTGATCTTTGGCTCGCAGTAGCGGGCGCGCAGGATGGTCGCCAATTGGCCGAAGCCGTAAATGCCTTCGTCGTTCATCTCGACCACGACAATGCGTTTGAATCTGGCGAGGATGTTTTCGAGGCCGTTCGGCAGCGGATGAATGTGGCGCAGATGAACGGCGGACATCTTCTCGCCACCTTGCCGCGCCTTCTTCATCGCGTCGTGAATGGGGCCGTAGGTCGAGCCCCACCCGACGAGAAGGATGTCGCCTTCCTGGTCGCCGTAAACGTCCGGGAGCGGGAGTTCTTTGGCGAGCTTTTGCAATTTCTTCCGGCGCTTCGCGGTCATCGCCATGTGCAGCTTCGGGCTACCGGTCGGGTGGCCCATCTCGTCGTGCTCAAGGCCGGTGACGAGCGGATACTTTCCGTCGAGCAACCGCGTCCCCGGCGGCACGTGCTGCGTGATCCGCTCCAGGTCGTAGGGCTTGAAGCTGTCCTGCCGCGTGCTGAGGTCTGGGTTCGGATTCTGCATCAGCTCGGCGAGGTTGGGTTCGTCGAACGCTTCGATGCGCGTGGCGAGGGAGGTGTCGCTCAGGATGAAAACGGGCGTGCTGTACTCGCGCGCGATGCGCGCTGCTTCGATCGCGATGTAGAAGCAATCTTCCACCGTCTTGGCGGCAAGGACGACGCGCGGACTGTCTCCATGCCCGCCGTAGATCGCCTGATGCAGATCGCTTTGCTCCACGTTGGTCGGCAACCCGGTGCTCGGTCCGCCGCGTTGCACGTTAACGATGATGAGCGGCATCTCGGCCATTGATGCCCAGCCGATCGCTTCCGTTTTAAGCGAAATGCCCGGACCAGCGCTGCCGGTGACCGCGAGGTAGCCGGCCAAGGAGAAGCCGAGCGCGGTCGAGACGGCGCCGAGTTCATCCTCGGACTGCACGAACAACCCGCCGTATTTCGGCAGCTCGCGCCGCAAGATCTCCATCACTGACGACCACGGTGTGATGGGATAACCCGCGCCATAACGCACGCCGCCGGCGAGCAGCCCATAGGCGAGCGCCTGGTTACCATCCATCGTGATCTGCGCGCGGCCGCCGACCTTTGGGATGTGCTCGAACTGGTAGCGTTTCTCGAGGAGGTTGCCGAGCGGATAAGCGTAGCCGGCGGTGAACGCCATGATCGCGGTGTTGACGATGCTCTCATCTTTACCCGCGAACTTTTCTTTGATCAGCGTCGTCAGCTTCTCGACGTCGAGGTGGAAAATTTTCGCGATTAGCCCGAGCACAAAAATGTTTTTGCCCTTGTCCTTCGCGGTCCCGCCGAGCGCTTCGACGGTCAGGCCGGTGATCGGCACGCCGACATAAAGGAAGCGTTTATCGTCCAGATCTGGCTCGACGTTGTCGGAATCGTAAAGGAGCACGCCGCCGTCTTTGAGGAAGCTGAGGTGGTCCTGATAGCTGTGCTGGTAAAACGCGACCAGGAAGTCGGCTTCGTCGCCGGCGGAAAGGACTTCGCCGGAGCCAATGCGCACCTGAAAGATCGACGGGCCGCCCGAGATCGTGGAGGGAATCGTCATGTAAGTCATGACGTCCTGATCGCTGCGCCCGGCGAGCCGCGCTAAAAACGCCCCCGCGGTTTGGATTCCGTCCTGCGAGTTGCCGGCCAGCCGGATGACCGCGTCCTGAATATTCTCCGGCCGCAAATCGGCGCGCTCGGAGGTTGGATTGCCGGCCAACGCCGGAGTAGCAGAGCCGGCGCCGTTCGGCGGCTCCTGCCGCTGCACGGCTGTGATGTCGGGATTTACAGGATCGCCCATGATAGAAAGTGGCCGAGGAATCTCGGACAAGTTCGCGCGTTTTGCGAGGCGAAATGCTGGCGCTCCGCCGGACCGTGCGGCTGCGCGTCACCAGGTGCGGCGCAGTGGGTGGGCTTCGGTATTGAAGATTACTTTGTCGAACTCCAGCGTCTCCGGAGGCGCGAACAGCAAATAGAAATACTTGAACGTTTCCGCGAGGACGAAACTCTCCATCTCGTCGCGTTTCGTCTTTGCCACCATATCCGAGAGAGCGGCGTAGCCGGCTTCGGTGCGGCAGTGTTTGACGAAGTCATTGAACATCTTCTCGCCCATGCGGCGGTATTCTGGAGCGCGCGTGTAGCGGTAGAGGTAGTAGGCTGATTCGACGATTTCGGGGCGCAATGGATATCGAGGCGAGATGACGCGCATGGTTTTGTACTCGAGCACCTCCGGCTCGATGCCGTGCAGGTCCCACATCTTGAAGGATGAAGCCTGCAGGCAGCGCGCCCGGTCGAGATCACCCGAAAGAGCGAGCAAGGCAGGGAAGAATGCGTCCAGCGCGCCGTAGGTGGTCGCGGTCCGTTGGCCGCTCAGCATGTGGGCGGCGCCGTACCAGAGTTCCCCGCCGATCTCGTCGGCCAGATGTTTATGCACGGCGGGAACGCTTGCCTGCCACATGTCCCGGCACTCTTCGTCGCCAAACAAGAGCCAGCACTTCCACAGGTACTCGTAGTAGGAATCGATCCCGCCGCTGATGTGGCTCTCGGGATCCGTCCATTCACCGGTTTCGACGTTGATGCTGGAGCCAACCAGACCAAGCGGCGATCGGCGTTTGAACGTCTCCACCAGCGCCCGTTTCGCCTTCTCGTAGTAAACGGGCTTGCCGGTCAGTTTGCTGAGGGTGCCGAACTCGAGGAGGAGCGTACCGCTCTCGGCCGGATTCGTGACCGGCTTCTGCACCTGGCCGGTGCGGAGGTTGACCATCACGTATGGCAAACCGGTCGGTGAATTGAAGGCTGGGAGGAGTCGTCTTCCTAAATCGTCCGCCAGCGCGAGAAGCCGCTGGTCTCCGGTGAGCTGGTAACCGGAAAGCAGGCCTCCGAGAAGCCGGATCGTGATTTCGAAATTCTTTACGTAAATGTCGCGATCGAAGGAGAGATCCTTCGCAATCAGCTCCCGCGTCTTGCCGGCTTCGCCATCGACCTTCATCAGAATGAGCGTGTCGAGCGCATCGACCGGACTCATGAGGAGGGATTCTCCGTACCAATCATGCGGCGTTTTGCTTAGCGGCTTGAGCGCGTCGTGTCCCCAGGCGTAACGCTCATAGTTTTGCCAGGCGTGCAGGAACTCCGTTTTGACGCGGGTCGCCGCCAGCTGCCGCGTCTGCCCATCTTGGGGCGAAGCGTTGCAAGCGGCGAGGACGGCTGCGGCGGAGAGGGTAAAGAGCTGAGGGAGGCTCACCTCTTTATAATTTCTATAACACGTCTGAGCCGAACTATTCTACCATCGTTCCGTGCAACGACGACCGGCAGAGCGGAGCGCGACAACGCCGCAGGAAAAAGCGGCCGTCGTCTGCATTCGTTGTCACACCGTGTTCAAGCACATCCCAGCCGAAAGAGGTGGCAAACCCCAAGAACTGCGAGGGATCTGCTCGAAGTGCAGGACTGTGGAAGCCCCCCGCAACCACGCGTGATCTAACCAGCCGAAGCGTGTATTCCGTGATGTGGCAGAGCACGCTGTGCAGGTGCATCGCGATGGCTGGACAGACAAGATGCGCGCTGGTCTCCTGAGCCAGGGCGACGGCTGATTCGGTTTTCAGGCGTTGCTTTTGCGCTATCAGAATTCGTAAGGGATGAACAATAATCTGCCGTTTATTCGTGCGTGAACGATAATTCGCTCGATGACCTTCTGCGGCAGAGAT
>JBHENA010000042.1:8246-12324 GCA_046262275.1 Chthoniobacterales bacterium | reverse complement strand
TGGCTGCGAGCGCCGCCTGCTTCCTGACCGAGCGTTTGATGAACCGGCGGCAGCAGATGAGCCATGCAGATGCGCACGAGTGGGTGCACACGCAGCTCGGTCTGACCGACGAGCAAGAGAAGCAGCTCGCGGGGATCGAACAGCGTTACGACGAGGAGAAAAAGAACTACGGCGAATTGATCCGCCTCGCGAACATGGAATTGGCGGAAGCGCTCTTGAGCGACAAGGCAGATTCGCCGCGGGTGAAAACGGCAATCGCGAAGA
Organism: Chthoniobacterales bacterium; assembly: GCA_046262275.1. Classification (GTDB taxonomy): domain Bacteria; phylum Verrucomicrobiota; class Verrucomicrobiia; order Chthoniobacterales; family UBA10450; genus JACCTI01. Next base: position 12,060 of record JBHENA010000042.1, on the reverse strand, counting down.
TCCACGAGGCGCAGGGAAACCTGCAGAACGCCACCGTGCGCCACGTTTTTGAAATGAAGCCGGTCCTCACCCCCGAGCAGTACGACAGGCTGCTGAACCTGACCGCAAACGCGCTTTACGAAGTGAACCATGCTCAGTAATCGCGAGCATGGCGGACGCTGATCTCGCTCTCGTTCAAGCACTGCAAGCGGGCGACGATACTGCGCTCGATGAATTGATGGAGCGCCATCAGGGACCGCTCTTTCGTTTCATTCGCGGCTATGTCGGCAATGAAGCGGACGCGATGGAGCTGGCGCAGGAGACGTTCGTCCGCGCCTACTTCAAAATCGGGCAGTTCAAACCGACCGCAAAGTTCGCGACCTGGCTCTATCGGATCGCACTAAACCTGTGCCGCGATCACGCAAAGAGCCGCCGTGCCAGGCAAGCCGCCGCGACGGATTCGCTCTCGAACGAGCAGGACGCATCGACCGCGGAAGGCGATCTTCCCGCGGCCAGCAAAACGCCGGCTGAGGAAGCGCTCGCTTCGGAGAAGATGGCCGCGCTCGATCGTGCGATTGCGCAATTGCCACACGATCTGCGGACGGCGCTCATCCTGGCAGTGTTCGAGCAGCGCACGCATCAGGAATCAGCCGAGCTGCTCGGCACGACGCCGAAGACAATCGAGACGCGGGTCTACCGTGCGCGCAAGCTCCTTCTGGACTGGATGACGAGAGCGGGATTCTGAGAGTTCGCCGCGGCTTTGTTTGAGGGATCGACACGTTCGTGTCGTTCACTCCTGACATGCGCCGACTTGCTTCAGCAGGCATCTTCAGCGCGGCGCTGCTCTTCAGCGTAGCGAAGCTCACGGCGGAGAATCCTCGCGCATTGACGCTGGAGGAAGCGCTCCGGCGCTCGCTCCAATTCAACCCTGAGATTGCGAAGGTTGACGCAAGTCTCGCGGACAAGATCGCCGCCGCGATGGAAGCTGAGGTCAAAGCCAACCCCGCCTTCAAACTTACGGGCGCCGGCACCTCCCAGCGTGGCGGCGATGGTGCTTTTGCCGAGATCGAGCTCGAACAGCCGCTGCGCCCATCTGATTTCGGGCTGCGCAAGGCTTATGCGATTGCGCTGCGCGCGGCGGCAAACCTCGAACAGCAGGCGGAAGTGCTCCGCCTACTCAACCAAACAGCGGTCCTTTTTTACCGGCTCTGGGCGTGGCAGGAGCGCGCGGCACTACTGACAGGCGCGCGTGAGCAGGCGGGAGTTGCTCTGCGCACAATCAACGAGCAGCTCCAGGCGGGGCAGAGCGATCTTTCGCAGCGCAACATCTTCCAGGCCGAAGAGGCCAGATTCACCGCCGAGTTGCTGGCGGTGCGCGGCGAACGCGCCGGCGCGCAGAGCGAATTGCAACGAGCGACCGGTTTTCCCTTCGGTGAGTTGCGCCTGGCGCGGCCGGTTTTCGGTCCGGTGCCGGACACGGTCGTGCTCAGTCAGTTCGCGGAATCACGCGCCGGCTTGCGTCGCCTCGCTCTGGCGCGTCAGGCGGCGGCAGCGGGAAGTCTCTCTGTCGCACACGCTGATGCGGTCTTTCCGGAGTTCGCGCCCGGTCTGATTTACAGCTACGGCAGCCGGAACAGAGAATCTGAGTTTGGGGTCACGATCGCCGGTCGGCTCCCGATTTGGGATCGCCAGCAGGGGCCGGCGCTTCGCGCGCGAGGTGCACTTGAAGCGGCTAATCGCGAGATGGCCAGCTTCGATCGCGTGAGCATGGATCGGTTAATCGCCTTGCGCCGGCAACAGGTGCTCAATCTCCAGGCGCGGGTCGACAGCTTTCGCGACCAGGTGGTACCGGCGTATCGCGCTGCCTACGACGCGACGATCACGCAGTTTCGCGCTGGACAGGCCACGACCCTGCAGCTCTTCGAGGTGCAGAAGAGCCTTGTGGAAGCACAGGAGAAAGCATTCGAGCATGAAATCGAAGCGCTCTCCGCTCGGCATCAGCTCGAGCAACTCATCGGCGGCCGGGTCGAAGAAGCGTCGCGCGAAGGAGTGATCGCAACCCCGAGGGAAACCTCCAAATGAGCGCTATCAGCCGGCTGTTTATCGTGCTCGCGGTCGCAGTTTGGCCGATCACAGTTCTTGCGCACGAAGGGCACGTTCATGGTCCGGGGGAAACCGAAGCTGCCGCAACGGGGCCGGTGGTGCTCACAGACGAGGCGATTAAGAATCTCGGCGTGCAGACAGTCGAAGCGACTCTCGCCCCGCTGCAGCGGGCAATCGCGATGATCGGACGCATCGAAGGTCTGCCCGAACGTCTGGCGAAGATCGCGCCACGTGCCGAAGGCAGAGTCGCAGAGATTTTGGTGAAGCTGGGCGACCGCATTGCCGCGGGGCAGCCGGTGTTGCGCTTCGAGCCGCGAACCGTCGGCAATCCGCCGGTGATTCTAAACTCGCCGATCAATGGATTCGTGGTACGCCAGGACGCAACTCTGGGGCAGGCGCTCAACCCGGACACGGTGCTGATCGAAGTGGCCGATTACTCACAGGTGCTCGCACGCGGGATGACATTCGAGAGCCCAGACCTCCCGTTGATCAAGCCGGGCCAGAACGCACGTGTGCGTCTCGATATTTTTCCCGCGCGCGTCTTCGAAGGAAAGGTGCAGCGGCTCGACGTGGGCCTGGAGCGGGAGAGCCGAACGTTTGAAGTCTATGTGCTGCTCGACAACCCCGAGCTGCAGTTGCGTCCGAACATGCAGGCCAGTGTCTCGATTGCGATCGGTGATCCGCAGGAGGTTCTCGCGGTGCCGCAACGCGCGGTGCTGGGCGATCTCGGAAATCTCTTTGTCTTCGTGCGGGACGGGAACACGTTCGAGCGCCGCAATGTGGTCATCGGCATGAAGACTGGCGATCAGGTGGAGATCGTGGAAGGCGTTCTGCCGGGTGAGAACGTCGTGACGGAAGGGCAGTATCAGCTGCAGTTCGCTACCGGTCCGGCGAAGGAAGCGGCGGCGCCAGTGGACGAACATGGCCACAGCCATGATGCAGAATCGAAGGGCAGTGTCGGCAGCAAACATTTGCCCGGATGGGCCTGGGGTATCGGTGGCATGCTCATCGGTGCGCTACTTGTCGGGCTCGTTCGGCGACGCATCGGCCAAGCGGTGACCTGAGGCCGAGAATGTTCGACTGGATCATACGCTTCTCGCTGCGGAACCGGCTTTTCGTCGTCGCCTCCGCCGCTCTGCTCGCGGCCTATGGCGGCTACATCCTGACGAAGCTGCCGGTCGACGTGTTTCCGGATTTAAACCGCCCCACCGTTACCATCTTCACGGAAGCTGGCGGTCTCGCGCCCGAAGAGGTGGAAGCGCTCGTCACCTTCCCGATTGAATCCGCGATGAACGGAGCCGCCAGTGTGCAGCGGGTGCGGTCAGTCTCGTCCGTGGGGTTGAGCATTGTCTTCGTCGAGTTCGGCTTCAATCAGGACATCTACATCGCGCGGCAGATCGTTACCGAAAGATTGCAGCAGGTGAGCGAGCAGTTACCGCCGGCGATCAAGCCAGTGCTGACACCGATCAGCTCGATCATGGGCGAAATCATGCTCGTCGGAGTGACGAGCGAGAATCCGGCGGTGACACCGATGGATTTGCGCACGATTGCCGATTGGCAGATTCGGCAGCGGCTGCTTTCGGTGGCGGGGATTTCGCAAATCGCGGTGATCGGCGGCGAGTTGAAGCAGTATCAGGTGCTGGTCGATCCCTTTAAGCTGCGCAACTTCAACATCTCGCTGCACGATGTCGAGGAGGCGACGAAGAACGCGAACGTGAACTCGACCGGCGGG
>JBHENA010000042.1:328-8236 GCA_046262275.1 Chthoniobacterales bacterium | reverse complement strand
CCCGCATACCGAGCAGTTGGTCCGCAACCTCGCGCGCGTGGAAGATCTTGATGATCTCGCGAGATCAGTCATTCCGACCGATCGCCAGGACGACATCGCGCTGACCCTGGGGCAGGTCGCAGACGTCCGGCTGGGAGGACCGTTGGCTAAACGCGGTGACGCCGGTCTGGACGGAAAAGCCGCGGTTATCCTGACGGTGCAGAAGCAACCCGGAACCGACACGGTCAAGCTTACCCGTCAGATTGAGAGAGAGCTGCAGAACATCCAGGAAGGACTTCCGGAGGGAGTAAAGATTCACAGCGGAATCTTTCGGCAGAGCACCTTCATCGAAAACGCAATCCGCAACGTCGAGGAGGCGCTCCGCGACGGCGCCGTCCTGGTGGCGATCATCCTGTTTATCTTCCTGCTGAACTTCCGCACCACGTTGATAACTCTGACGGCTATTCCGCTGTCCATCCTCGTGACGGTCCTCGTCTTTCGTTACTTCAAAATCTCAATCAACACCATGACGCTTGGCGGTCTCGCGGTCGCAATCGGCGAGCTGGTCGACGATGCAATTGTGGATGTAGAGAACGTTTTCCGTCGGCTCCGCGAGAACCGGCACTTAGTGAATCCGCGCCCGGCGCTGGAAGTTATCTACCGCGCATCAAGCGAAGTGCGGAACTCGATTGTCTTCGCAACGGTCATTGTGGTGCTCGTGTTCATCCCGCTCTTCGCGCTCAGCGGAATCGAGGGCCAGATCTTCGCGCCGCTCGGCATCGCCTACATCACCAGCATCGTCGCGTCGCTGGTCGTATCCCTTACCGTGACGCCGGCACTTTGCTCCTACCTGCTGCCGAAAATGAAGCGGATGCAGCATGGAAAGGATTCCCTTCTGGTGCGTGGAATAAAACGCCTGGAAGCGAAGGTGCTTTCATTCGGCTTTCGGCACGTCGCTCTCGTCCTTCTGGCGACGGCGCTCCTCTTCCTTGGCGCCATCGGGACGGTGCCGTTCTTCGGGCGCGAGTTTCTGCCGCCATTCAACGAAGGCAGCCTCACGATCAATATTTTCCTCCCGGTTGGAACCTCGTTAGCCGAATCGAATCGGATCGCAAGGCTGGGAGAGAAGCTGGTTTTGCAGGTGCCGGAGGTGAAGCAGGCGGGACGGCGCACAGGACGCGCCGAGTTGGACGAACACGCCGAAGGAGTGCACTACAACGAGATCGACACTGAGCTGCGCCCGTCGGCTCGCAGCCGCGAGCAAATCCTGAACGATATCCGCTCGAAGCTGGACCAGATCCCCGGAATCACTTCGAGCATCGGTCAGCCGATCTCGCATCGGATCGATCATGTTCTTTCCGGCGTCCGCTCCCAGATTGCAGTGAAGATTTTTGGGCAGGATCTCTCCGTCCTTCGGAGCAAAGCGGCGGAGGTCGCAGCGGCCATGAAAACGGTGCGCGGAATGGCCGACATCTTCACTGAGCCGCAAGTGTTGATTCCGCAAGTGCACGTCCGGATCGATCGCGAGCAGGCGCAGCGCTACGGCGTGATGGCGGGGGAAGTCGCCGAATACGCGGAGTTGGCAATGCAGGGCAAGACGGTCTCGCAAGTGCTGGAGGGGAATCGCACGTTTGATGTCGTCCTGCGCTTGAGTGATCCGGCGCGCAACGACCTCGAAGCGATTCGCCAGATCCCAGTCGATACGAGCAACGGAGTTGTCGTTCCGCTCGGGCAGCTTGCGCAGGTGGACGAAGCGAAAGGTCCGAATCAGATCAACCGCGAGGATGTGCAGCGCAGAATCTATGTGGCCGCGAATGTCTCCGGGCGCGATCTTGTCGGCGCGGTGAACGAGTTGCAGCGCGTGGTCGCTGAGAAGGTGCAATTGCCGCCCGGCTACTACATCACCTATGGCGGGCAATTCGAAAGCCAGGCTGCGGCTTCACGGCTCATCGCGTTTCTGAGCGTGTTTTCCATCGTCGGGATGTTCGTTGTGCTCTACGCGCATTTCAGAAGCGCGATGTTCGCTGTGCAGATCATGCTCAACATACCGATGGCGCTGATCGGCTCGATCATCGGCATATGGCTGATGGGCGGCACGATGTCGATCGCGACACTTGTGGGTCTGATCACACTCGCCGGAATTGCGGCGCGGAACGGCATTATGATGATCTCGCACTACCTCCACTTGATGAAGGAAGAGGGCGAACAGTTCACGCAGCAGATGATCGTCCGCGGCACACAGGAGCGGTTGGTTCCTGTGTTAATGACTGCTTTGACGGCCGGGCTCGCACTCGTCCCGCTGATCCTCGCGGCCGGGGAGCCTGGACGCGAAATTCTGCACCCCGTCGCGGTCGTGATCTTCAGCGGGATATTTACGAGCACACTACTGGACTTCCTCGTCACGCCGCTCGTGTTCTGGCGCTTTGGCCGCCACAGCGTGACTCGGCTCGTCCCGGGGACGGCCGAGTCGCGCGAAACCAAGGCGGAGCTGGCGGAACCGGTCTTTGCCTGAGCCTGCTCAAAATCTTTCAGGGATTGGATCGGAAGGCTCGTTTCTACCTGCATGCAACCCAGACTTCTCAGCTACCGCAACGCGATCATCGGCTTTGCGCTTGCCGTCACCGTCATCATCTTCCCTCTCTCAAACCTCTCTGCGCACGAAGGACACGATCACGGCACTCCCGCTGCGGCCGTTCCCGCAGGCAACCCATGGCAGGCGGCGCAGGGTTGCATAAAGGCGATCGAAGCGGCCGCGACCGCGAAGGATCACAAGCCTATTCATGATGAGCAAGAGAAGCTTGTTGCCGCACTAAAACAGCTTCAGGCGCAGAGTGCGGGAGCGCCCGATAAAACACGGCTCGATGGTGCGATCAAAAACGCGATCACCGCTTCCGAAAAAGTACACGCAGCGGCCGACGCAAAGGATTTTGCGAAGGTGGGATCAAGTTTGAAAACATTGCAGGCGACGATGTCGCAGGTGGAAAAGCAGCTGCCCGCCGGAACGAAATAGCCCATTGCTGTGCCGCTCTGTTCACGTTCCGCACGCCTGATTTGTCACGCAGCAATCGGATTCGCCCTGCTCTCGGGGCGGCTGCTGGCGGATGAAAAGCATCAGCATGCCGCGCCGCTCCATTCGCCGGCCCGGGACGATTCGGCTGAGGCGATGCCACCCCTGACCTCGGTCGGGGTGGCGTGGACGCTCATCCAGGCATCAGCCGCAAAGATGGAAGAAATGATCACGGCAAAGGACATGAAGGGTGTGCATGCAAAGGAGGGATTACTCTCCGGGGCGGTGAAATATTTGGAGATGAATAGCCCCATGGTTGCAGGCGATCAGAGAAAACGTCTGGACGCGGCGATCAAACAGGCGCTTGGCATTTCAGCGAATCTGCATCAGGCCGCCGATAACGGGCAACCGGACAAAGCAGCGGCGGAGTTCAAAAAACTGGAAGCCGCGCTCCTGCTCGTCGCCGCGCAGTATCCGCCCGAGGTCCTGAAGGCGAGCGCCGCGGAATACGTCTGCCCGATGCACCCGGAGGTGAAAGCCTCGAAGCCCGGCAAGTGTCCGAAATGCGGAATGGATCTCGAACCGAACCTGAGATCAACTGGTCACGCGGCACACAACGATGAGCATGCCGCGGAGCAGTCCTCAATCCAGCTCGTTGCTTCGACCGCTCAGCCGCTAAATGCGAATCAACCAGCGGATGTGACGCTGCTGCTGCAAAAGTCGGACGGTTCGCCTCTCCTGCCGGATGATCTCCAGATCGCGCACACGATGAACATGCACGTTTTGATCATCGATCCGAGTCTCGCCGATTATCATCATGAGCATCCGGAGCCCGGCGACAAAGCAGGCGAATACCGCTTTACCTTTACGCCTCGCAAAACCGGCCCCTACCGGCTCTGGGTCGACCTCGTCCCTAAGGCGACCGGCCGGCAAGAATATCTGCTTGCTGATCTCCCAGGAACCGGCCCGACCGAGAAAATTAGCGACCGCACGGCGCAACTGACCGCGGTTGTCGACGGCCTGACCTACACGGTTGAATTCGCCGAGCCGCTCAAAGCCGGGAAAACCAGCACCGGAACGCTAACGGTAAGAGATTCCACGGGCGCAGTTTTTTCGAAACTGGAGCCCATCATGGGCGCGTATGCTCACCTCGTCGGCTTCAGCGAAGACTTCAAGACCATCGCGCACATTCATCCGATGGGCGCAGAGCCCACCAAGCTGACGGATCGAGGCGCGGGAGAATTGAAGTTCCACATCTCACCCGAGAAAGCGGGGCTGCTGCGCCTCTTCGCGCAGGTGCAAATTGGCGGTCAAAGCAAGTTTGCGCGCTTCACGCTAAACGTTGCCCGCTAGTTCGAGCGGCGTTCCGCACTAGAGCGCGGCGAAGGCATCGTCGAGGACTTCGAGGAGGAAGTCGGCGTCGGCTTCGTTTACGCACATCGGTGGGGAGAAACGAATCGTTTGGCCTTGCAAGCCGCCTTTGCCGAGGAGCAGCCCCATGTCTTTACATGTTTCTAAAACCTGCGCGCATTCCGCTTTTGCCGGCTCCTTCGTAGTGCGGTCTCTCACCAGTTCGATTCCGAGCATCAGGCCCTTGCCGCGAACGTGACCGATCACGTTGTGCTTCTCGTAGAGCCGCTCGAGTCCGGAGTAGATGCGGTTGCCGATCTTCAGCGCGTTTTCCTGGAGCTTCTCGCGCTCGATCACATCCAGCACCGCGCTGCCCTGCGCGGAGACGACCGGGTTTCCGCCGAAGGTGTTGAAGTGCACGCGTTGCGCCAGCGCCTTCGCTATCTCGGGTGTCGTCACGACTGCTCCGAGCGGGGCACCGTTCCCGATTCCTTTCGCCATGCACACGATGTCCGGAATGACGCCCTGCGTTTCGAACCCCCAGTAGTGTGTTCCAGTGCGACCGAAGCCCGCCTGTACTTCGTCGGCGATGCACACGCCGCCCGCGGCGCGCACGTGCTCGTAGACGTGCTTGAGATAGCCATCCGGAAACACGACGCAGCCGCCGACGCCCTGGATCGATTCCGCGATGAAGGCCGCGACCTGACCGGGCGTGGCGTAGTCGATCACGTTCTTCACATCCGCGGCGTAATTTTTTCCCGCGTCCGGATCCTCAACGCCCCATGGCCCGCGAAACGGATCAGGCGTGATCGCGTGGTGCACGCCGAAACTGTGCGGCACGTTGAACTTCCAGGTGCTGTGCGCGGTCAATCCCATTCCGGTGGCGTTGCCGCCGTGATAGGCGTTGCGCAGAGCGATGATCTCGTAGTTGCCGGTATAGGCCCGTGCCATCAGCAGCGCGAGATCATTGGCTTCCGAGCCCGAGTTGACGAAGTAGCAGACCTTTAGCTCGCCCGGCATTTTGCGCGCCAGCTTCTGCGCGTACTCCGCGATGTTCGGGTGCAGATAGATCGTCGTCGAATGTTGCAGGAGCTCGTTCTGCCGCTGCGCTGCCTCGACCACCTCAGGATGGCAATGGCCCACGCTGATCGTGACGATGCCGCCGAGCGCATCGAGATAGCGCCGGCCGTCGCCGTCCCAGACGTATTGCATCTTTCCCTCCACCAGCATGATTGGCTTTTTGTAGTAGAGAAAAATTCCCGGGTTAAGGAATTCGCGGCGCAGTCGCAGGACCTCGTCAGCAGATGGACCGGTGTATTTTGCGGGTTGGTGCTGGAATGGCGGGAGCTCGGGCTTTCTCATATCAAGATCGTCTACTTAAGCCTGTCATGTTGAGCGGAGCGAAACATCTGTGACCATTTCTGCGCAAAACGACCAGAAGTAGTCACCGATCCCGTTCACTTCGTTCAGGGCAGGCTCTTCGCTACGCTCAGGATGACAACTTTGAAAGGCGACGCAATGCGATGTAAATGCAGAACGCAATCGCGAATCCCACGAACCAGGCATAGCTGTAAAGCGTCACCCAAAAGCGCGAGACGCTACTTGCGTCGAGCAGCTTCACCGTAACGAGAAAGCCGGGAAGGTTCGGTAGAATCGCGACGCCGAGCGCAGCCAGCGCAACGATGCTGAAGCCATTCGTGTAGCTGTGTTCGTCGTCGTGACGATAAAGTGCAGCCACATTCAAGCGCCGCCGTCGCACGACGAAGTAATCGGCGATCATGATTCCGCCGATCGGGCCAAGGAGCGCGCTATAGCCAACCAGCCAGGTGAAGATGTAGCCGGACGGATCGGCCACTAGTTTCCACGGCATCATCACCACGCCGACGATTCCGGTGATCAGTCCGCCCACGCGAAACGAAATCTTCCGCGGCGCGAGATGCGCAAAATCGTTCGCGGGACTGACGACATTCGCGGCGATGTTCGTCGCGAGCGTGGCCAGACAAAGCGCGAACATTGCGACCACCAGCACCACCGGGTTGGTGAACTTCGTCAGCACGTCGACCGGGTCCCAGATCGTCTGGCCATAAATGATCGTGGTCGCGGACGTGACTGCCACGCCGATGAACGAATAAAGCGCCATCGTGAGCGGCAACCCGAGCGCTTGTCCAACGATCTGATCGCGTTGCGTGTGCGCGTAGCGCGAGAAGTCGGGTATGTTCAACGACAAGGTCGCCCAGAAGCCAATCATTCCCGTCAGACCGGGAACGAAAAAGGACCAGAACTGTCCTGCTTTCGGCTGACCCGGCGCGAACGCGGAAGGCTGCGCGAGAATTGGACCGAAGCCGCCGGCGTTTTGGTAGGCCCAAGCAAGCAATAGTAAACCGAGAGCGAGCAGCAGCGGCGCTTTGATGTTCAACAAGAGGCGGATCGATTCGATGCCCTTGTAAACAACAAACATGTTGATCGCCCAGAAGAAGAGGAAACAGGCGAACTCGGCGAAAGTGATGCCAAGAAATGTCGACGCGCCTGGAGCGGCGAGGCCGGGAAAGAAGACGCCCATGATTTTGTAGATGGCCGCGCCGCCGATCCAAGTCTGAATTCCGAACCACCCGCACGCGACGAAGGCGCGCATCAGCGCAGGCACATTCGCGCCGCGAGTGCCGAATGAGGCGCGACAGAAAACCGGAAACGGAATGCCATAACGCGTGCCTGCATGCGCGTTCAGGATCATCGGAATGACCACGACCAGGTTGCCGAGAAAGATGGTCAGGATCGCCTGCGACCAATTCATGCCGCCGCCGATGAGCGACGAAGCGAGCATATAAGTCGGAATGCAGGCTGACATGGAGATCCACAACGCGGCGAAGCTGCCGACCCGCCATGTGCGCCGTGCTTTCGGCACTGGCGCGAGGTCTTTGTTGTAGAGCGTGCTGTGCTCGATCTCGATTGAGACTTCGACGTCGGGCGCGAGCGGCGCCGTTTCAGTTTTCCGTGTCATGTTGAGCGCAGCGAAACATCTGTGATCATTGGCCTTTGCACGGTTAGGGTCGGAAGCAGAATGGTCAGAGATCCTTCGCTGCGCTCAGGATGACAGCCTAGCAGGCGGTGCGCATCAGAAATGGATCGGCTTGCGTTTCAGCATTCGGCCGCGCCCGACCGTGCCGACAAACATCCCATCACGCACCGCCACTTCGCCACGCACCGTCACAGTCTCCGGCCGGCCCTGGATTTCCCAGCCTTCGAAGGCGCTGTAATCAACATTCATCATCTGCGTCCTGGCTGAGATTGTGCCGCGGTATTCCGGGTCGTAGATCACCAGGTCGGCATCGGCGCCGATCTGGATTGAGCCTTTTCGCGGGAATAACCCGAAGGTCTTCGCCGCGTTCGTGCTCGCCACGTTGACGAACGTGTGGAGATCGAGCTTCCCAGCTTTCACGCCGTGCGAGAAGAGCAACTTCACCCTCTCCTCCAGCGACGGAATACCGTTCGGAATTTTCGTGAAGTCATCGCGGCCCATCGGCTTCTGGCTTTTGAAGTCGAAAGGCGCATGATCGGTCGCGACGGTTTGAACC
>JBHENA010000042.1:0-318 GCA_046262275.1 Chthoniobacterales bacterium | reverse complement strand
CGCTCGCCAATCCGTTCCAGAGGATCGGCTGATTACGTTTGTCGCGCAGCGGCGGCGACATGACGAACTTCGCGCCTTCAAATTCCGGCCGCTCCGCGTCGGTTTTGTCGAGCACGAGATACTGAATCAGTGTTTCCACGCTGACATTCACGCCGCGGAAGCGCGCGGCGAGGGCCTCGCGCAGTGCTTCTTCGCAGCTAAGATGCACAATGTAAACGTGTGCCCCGGTCAGCTCGGCGAATGTCGTCAGATGATGCACGCCTTCGGCTTCGACGAGCGGTGGCCGGCTGGCTTCGTGTTGTTCGGGTCCGGTAAGTC
>JBHENA010000041.1:17491-17866 GCA_046262275.1 Chthoniobacterales bacterium | reverse complement strand
GAAGAGGAAGCTGCACGCGGAGAAGATCGTACGATTCAATGGTCACTCCAGGCCATCGCCGCCACCTATCTTGTTTCGGCGCTGACAAAACTGATCCACACCTCCGGCGAGTGGATTCTGCAGAGCCCGTTGATCGTGGTGCAGATCATCAAGACGAACGACCAGAATTATTACGACACGCTGAACCCGGCGCTCGCGGGCACTGGACACGCGCTGGCCGAATGGATGGCTCACCACCCTCTGCTGGTCGGTGTTCTGCTCACCAGCGGATTGCTAATCGAATTAACGTCGCCGCTTCTCCTGCTGGGTCGCGGCTGGGCGACGTTCTACGGGATCGCGCTGCTGGCGTTTCACCAGACAGTTGATCGAGTGATG
>JBHENA010000041.1:0-17481 GCA_046262275.1 Chthoniobacterales bacterium | reverse complement strand
CGCACGATCGCGCCCAGCCCCGGCACCCAGGGCGATCAGGGGGCCTACCTCCGCTACGCACGCGAGATGTTCCAGACGCGTTACAGCGTCGTCGGCGGACGCAATCGCATGCCAGTTTACCCCTTTCTGCTCTCGTTGCTCTATCGACCAGGGCTAAGCGAAGCGGAATTTCTGGCGCGGGCGCAAACGTTCAACGTCAACCTCTCAGCCGCGCTCCTGCTGCTGCTGTTCGCTATCTATCGCCGGCACTTCTCCGCCTTTTACTCCCTCGCGCTGATCACCGGGACAGCGTTCGGCGTGTTTCTCAATCGCTCCGTCTTCGCGCAAACCGAGCTGCTCTTCTATTTCATTAGCTTCTGCATGTTCCTCTCGTTTTGGAGAATGCTGGTGGCGCCAACTGTCTGGCTCGCGCTCTGGAGCGGTGCGATCGCCGGGATCGCACATCTCACCAAGGCTTCCGTGCTCCCTGCGCTGGTCGCGTTCGCCATTGCTTTCGCGCTGAAAATTGTCGGCGAGCGGCGGCAGCTCAGCGGGGCTCGCTCCGGGGAAAGATGGCGCCGGCCGATCTTGCTCGCGCTCGTGCTCGCATCATTTCTTCTCGTCATTTTCCCCTACATCCAGACGAGCAAGCGCGTCTTCGGCCGCTACTTCTACAATGTAAACTCAACCTTCTACTTCTGGTTCGATTCCTCGCAGGAGGCGAGGGCCTTCAGCCGCACCTACCGGGACCGCTTCGGCTGGCCGAACTTGCCGCCCGAGCAAATTCCGTCCGCGAGCAAGTACTGGCGCGAGCATTCGCTTGCACAGATCACCGGGCGCCTCACGCACGGCCTGGTGGAAATCGCGACGCACAACGCCCGGCTCGACGGTTACTACAAATACCTCTTTCTCCTTGGGTTGACCGCGACCGCGCTGCTCGCCTGGCACTGGCGCGCCTTCCCGGAGCTGTGGCGCGCCCATTTTTATCCTGCGCTTTTCCTGGTCCTGTTTTTTGGCGCCTATGTCCTGCTTTACGCCTGGTATGTCCCACTTTCCGCCGACAGCCGCTTCCTGCTCTCGATTTTTCTGCCCTTCACCCTTGCCGCGTCGAAATTGATCAGAAGGCTCTCTCCCGCTGTCATCAGCGTCGGCGGAAAGAGCGTCACGACCGCGACGGCTCTCACTGCGATCCTGCTGTTTTTCGCGGCGATTGACGCTGGCCATACCGCGCTCCAGTTGATGAACGAGAGTTCGGTGAGAAAAACGAACGCCGCTGCGACTGGCGGCTGAGTCGTTACATCCTAGGAAACTGTCGGCTCGATCAACCCGAAGTCGCCGCTTTTTCGCCGGTAAAGGACGTTCATGCGCGTGCTGCGCGCATTAAGGAAAACCAGGAACTGCCGGTGCGACATCTCCAACTGCAGCACCGCTTCGTCTATGAACATTGGCTTGACCGGGTAACGCTCCGTCCGCACCACGGGGTGATGATGGTGACCGTCCTCTTCGCCATCCAACTCGACCGGCTCTGGATCGAGGACATGCTCCTCCAGGTGATGGACGATGTCCTTGCGCGGCCGGTGTTTCTTCATCAGCCGCGTCTTGTACTTCCGCATCTGGCGGGCCACTTTGTCGACGACTGCATCGATCGCCGCATACATGTCGTTTGTCTCCTCACAGGCTTCGATCGTGATGTGGTTCGAGCAAACGAGAATCACTTCCGCGGAGTGGCGATATTTTTCGACCTCCAGAATGACGTGCGCCTCGATGATCTTCGGATAATCGAGATGAAGACTCTCGATTTTGCGCGTCACGTAATCATTGATCGCGTCGGTGATTTGCAGATGACGACCGGTGACTTTGACGGGGGGATGGGCATTGGCTGATAACACGCGTCGCTCCTTTCGTTACATCCGAAAGCGCTCGCCGAGATAGAGCTGGCGACTGATCGGATCGTTGATCAGAAAATCTTTCGTGCCTTCGCTTTCGACCCGGCCCTCGAAAATCAGATAGGCGCGATCCACGATCGAGAGCGTCTCACGCACATTATGGTCGGTGATCACGATGGCGAGCCCAGATTTGCGCAACTTGACCACGATCTGCTGCACGTCGTAAACCGCGATCGGATCCACGCCGCTGAAGGGCTCGTCCAGCATCAGCAGTTTCGGCTTGGTCACGAGCGAACGCGCAATCGTAAGCCGCCGTTTCTCGCCGCCACTGAGGGTCAACGCGATGTTTTTAGCGATTTTCTCGATCCCAAACTGGTGCAGCAATTCCTGGCAACGCTGGCGGCGCTCGTACTTGGATAACGGCAGCGTCTCGAGAATGGCCATGATGTTCTGCTCCACCGTCAGCTTGCGAAAAATGGATTCCTCCTGCGGCAGATAACCCATTCCAAGCCGGGCGCGCTTGTACATCGGGTAATTCGTTACGTCGGCACCCGAAAAAAGCACCCTTCCGCTATCGGGCCGGACGAGGCCGACAATCATGTAAAAGCTGGTCGTTTTGCCCGCGCCGTTCGGGCCCAGAAGCCCCACGATCTCTCCGGCGCGCACATTGATATTGATGCCGTTTACGACCGCGCGGCCGCCGTAGATCTTCACCAGCTCCTCGGTCGCGAGAACGGGTTTGGCGAGGGGAGGCGCACCCTTCAAACCTCGAGCCGCCGCACGTGCTGCGGTCGCCATTTTCCCCGTCATGGTTTCGGTGCGACTTCCGCTTTCGGCTCCTGCCGGATCTCGGTGCGACTCGGTCCGCGGGTGGTCAATTGACCACTCTCGTTGATGAGCATCACCGTATCGGGGCTCATCGCCACGTGCGTGTTCAAGCCGCTTTGGACCCGCGGCGTTCCACTCAGCTCCACGTTCCCATCTTTCGCCGTGTAGACCGCCTTCTCCGCCCGGCCGACAGACCGAACGGGCGGTTTCCCACCCTCGCCAGGGCGATCCCGCACTACCGCGACGTTTCCCTCCGCCACGGCCCGATCCAAGCCTTTGTCTTCTCCCTGGCCGAGATAGACGGTCAACTTGTCGGCCTGGATGTTAAAGCGAGGATCATTAACGATGACGTGCCGGGTAAAGGTGCCGATGTATTTCTCTGAATCGAAGAAGGCTTCGTCCGCATAAATCTCAGTCGTGACCGGTTGGCCGGCAGGGGTGGGGCGATTGCCCCCGACCGCGGCTTTCACCGGATCCTTGTCGGCTGACCTAGCCGGCTCCTGCTCAGCCGGTTTGGACGCCTGCTTCTGTGCCGGCGTCGGACTCGATTGCCCGGAGGGGAAAAGCTTCCCCACAGCCGAACCCTGGGCCAGCAACTCTGGGGCGGCGAAAAGAAGGAGAATTGCGCAGGCGATGAATCGTTTCATTCACCCGACTTTTCCATCAGATGGGACTGGCCGCTAATCACCATCTTCACGTTTCCTGCAAGTGTGCCCTGGCGCGCGACGGTATCGAAACGCATCCTATCTCCCGCGATCTGGAAGTCTGCGCGCGTGACCGTGGTACGCTCCTCCGAGGTTAATACCCGCGTCTTCATGTCCAGGGTGGAAGTGGGCATCTCGATCGACAGATCGGGCGCGCTCCCCGGCTTGAACGTAATCATTTTCATTCCGGTAAAGTGAATCCGGTCGGCATCGATCCGCTTGGCGATCGTGGCTTCAAACCGCGCCTGCAACTCCCCTTCCACATTGTAATCCGGCAGCACCAGACCTTTAATCTCATGGCCGATGGGCAACGGAATGCTGCCCGGGACGACCGCGCCCCTGATTTTCCGTTTTGGCTCGCTCGGCGTGTTCTGCGGCTCGGCTGCCGCGACCGCGAAACAAAGAAGCGTGAGGAAAAAAAACGCGGAAGCTCCTCTCCTGAAGGAGCGACCGCTACGAAACGGCAGCATGAATAGCTTTTAACATGCGGAGGTGCTTCGGCAACTGCTTTAGCGGGATCTGGTTTGGCCCATCCGATAATGCGCGCGCTGGGTTCTCGTGTACCTCCATGAAAATCCCGTCGCAGCCTGCGGCCATGGCGGCACGCGCGAGGACCGGCGCCAATTCCCCATCCCCCGAAGTCGCATCCCCTGTTCCGCTGGGACGCTGTACTGAATGGGTGGCATCGAAAATCACGCGGTAGCCCGCGGCACGGATCCAATGCAGCGAGCGCATGTCAGCGACGAGATTGTTGTATCCGAAAGTCGTCCCGCGTTCCGTGAAGAAGAACTTGTCGTTGCCGAAGGCGAGCAGCTTCTCCGCGATGTTCCGCACGTCCCATGGGGCGAGGAACTGGCCTTTCTTCACATTGACGACGCGGCCAGTCTCGGCGGCTGCGCGCAGCAGATCGGTCTGGCGGCAAAGGAACGCCGGGATCTGCAAGACATCGACATATTGGCCGGCGATCTCGGCTTCGGCGGGCGAATGGACATCCGTCGTGACCGGCACTTTGAGTTCGCGGCCAACCGCTGCCAACAGCTCGCAACCCTCTTGGACACCGAGCCCGCGAAACGAGCGCACCGACGTTCGGTTCGCTTTGTCGTACGAGGCCTTGAAAATGAAGACGACCTCTTCGTGTCCAACAATCTGCGCAATTCCCCGCGCCATTCGCCAGACGAACTTCTCCGATTCCATCACGCACGGACCAAGGATGAACGCCGGCTGCCTGCCGCCGATCGAGACGCTTCCGATTTTCAAAGGTTTCAATTTCATCTCGCGTGTGGAATGCGTGTCATCCTGAGCCGCGCAGACGGCGAAGAGCCTGTCCTGAGCTTGGGAAGGAACCTCTCCATAGGCCGATGATTACGCGAGTTCAAGGCCACCGAAGAAGCACCCATTGTTTTCGGCGATGGGTGTGGTTCGTGCGCTGACGTGCTTGCGTGAGGTCCTTCGCCGTCTGCGCGGCTCAGGATGACACCGCGTGGGATGTGCGCGGGCCAACGAAAAGATCGCGCACCGCGAAGGGAAGATACAGGAGGCCGAAAAACAGCAGCGCCAGGCCGTGCATCTGCAGCAGGTAGAGCGGCCGCGAGTCGGACAAAAAGCTCAGCACTGAAAACGCTTCCGGCTTGTGCAGGAGAAAACCGTAATTCACCCCGGTGAGTTCATCGACGATCATCGTTGCTACAAAGTAAAGCTCCGACCAAGCAAACGCGCGCACGATCGACATTGGATAGGGCCGCAAACGCCGCGTTAGCATCAGGAAAACAACCCCCACGATGATCCCTCCATGCGCGACGAAAAAGCTGATGAAACGCAGGTCGGGAAAGCCGTAGAGGAGGTTCGGCGTCAGCACGGCTTGCAGCGTCCCGCCGATCCCCCAGAAGTAGGCAACGTCGAACCAGCGCCGGTTTGCCGTCAGCAATGTCACGATGATGACGGCCATGGCCCAGTCGCACATCTGCATCGGCAGCGTGGCTTCCCAAGTCAGATCGCCCCAGTGCCGGAGATAGAGCAAGTAGATAATGTAATTAGCAATCAAGACCACGCAGAGCGAGGAGGCGATCGTTCGTTCCATCAGGACCGATTGGCTCCGCCGGACAACCGCAGCGAGCGCGAACGGCAGCCCCACGGTCAGGAAGATGACCGCAAGGTGCTCGGGGCTGAAAGCATGGAAGGAGGTCTCAGATGTCATTCGCGGTGCGCTCAGCGTCGCCTCAGCGGATGATCCACAGATTGCATGGGATCACATCTGTCACCCAGGCGATATCCGCCGGCAATTCTCCGGAACCCGCCGCGGTCTCCACTGGCACAATCAGTAGATGCGCCTCCACCGCTTGCACAAAGTCGGAGAGCGCGAATCCGGTATTGCCCCGGATGCAGCGCGCTTCCAGCGGCACCTCGCTCCCGCCCGCCGCGGCAATGAATTCCTCCAACGCGTCTTCCTCCTCATCCAGCGTTCGCGCCACCGGCTCATCCGCGGCTTCCTCGATCGCGGGGTTCGCGCGCAAGGTCGCCCGCGCGGCATCGAATGTGGTGTAAACGCGAATGACGTAGAGCATCTCGCACTGCTCTTTCACGGCGAGCTGCATTGTGCATTGCACCGCGCGCTGCGCGTGTTCCGAGTACTCCGGCACGAAAAAGACCATTCGCCTCAGCGGCTTCGGTTCACGCTCAGGCTTGGTGAAGAGCATCAGCGAGCAGGGAGCCTCGCGTACGAGGCGCCGCGCTACGTTCCCGAGGAATGGCCGCAGCACGACCTCTCTCTCCAAGGCGCCGGCCACGAGCAGCTCTACGGCATTTGCGCGCACCGCTTCGAGGATCGCGTCGGCAGGCGAGCCTTGGTGATAATGAATCAACGAATCCGCGGGCAATTCCATCGCCGCCAACGCCTGCGCGAAACGGCTGACGGTCTCCTCATTCTTTTCGCCGACGTAAATGAGATTCAGCTCCCTCCCCAATCGGTCGCGGACGCGTTTGGCTTCCGCCAACACCTGCTCGAAACGAGGCGAGAAGGTGCTCGCCACCGCGATGCGCTGGTAGGGCGGCTCGGGCATAAAGGCGCGACAATCTCCGGCTTTGTCCTTCTGCTGCAATTTCAGAATGCAGCAGCGCTGTAGCCGAATCGTGGCCGCGAGGCGAACGTCCGTGCACAAGCGCTTGAACAGTCTGAACGCCGTAGCCTTGCGGAGGAGGGTTCGACGTTGAAACTTCTCACCCGATGCGACGCGCGATTTATCCCGGCAGCTTCGATCCCGTCACCAACGGGCATCTCGATGTTATCGAGCGTGCCCGCAAACTTTTTGACGAGGTCATCGTTGCGGTCGCGCACAACGAGCAAAAGCAGCCGTTGTTCACTTTGCAGGAGCGCCTCGAGCTCCTGCGCGCGACGCTCGGCGAGCTCGACCACGTAAAGATTGCTCCGCTGGATGGCCTGCTGGTCGATTTCGCGGTCAAGCAGCAGGCGACCGCGGTGGTGCGCGGATTGCGGGCCGTTTCCGATTTCGAATTTGAATTCCAGATGGCGCTCATGAACCGCAAACTGGAAGGCAGCGTCGAAACCATCTTCCTCATGCCGAAGGAAGAATACACTTATCTCAGCTCCCGGATTGTGAAGGAGATCGCCCGGCTCGGCGGCGACATCGCAAAGTTTGTGCCGGCGCGCGTGGTGGAAGCGTTCGCCAGGAAATTGAAAGAATGAACCGGAAAAGATCTCGCCAATGAAAGTTCACTTGCGGCAGATCCCCGACAAGGGCCTGCGTCTCGAAGGAGAGGAGGATTGTCCGATTCCGGACTTGGCCGCGGAAGAGATTCTCTGCGCGGGGCCGTTGCACTATTCACTCGACCTTGGCATCTCGAACGGGGCGCTCTGGGCGAACGGCTTCCTGTCACAACCGGTGGAGCTGACCTGTGTCTTGTGCCTGGAGCGCTTTGTCCACACGATCGATGTCCCGGCTTTTGCGATGCATACCGAACTAGCAGGACCCGAAGTCGTTGATCTCACGCCATTTTTTCGCGAAGACATTCTCTTGAATCTGCCGCCCTATCCCCATTGCGACCGGCAGGGCGGGCGCGTCTGTCCCGCGGCCGATCTTCAACAGGGAAACGTCGAAGCGGAAACGGAAAGGCGAAAGCCGGACTGGAGCGCGCTCGACAAGCTGGATCTTTAATTCGTAGTCATCCTCATGATCGTGCTCCTAATCGAGGGCACTGCGCTCGAGCATGATTGCGATCACGAACAGGAGCACGAGTTGCGCATCGGTATTTCTCTGCTTTCCTAGCACCCCTCTTATGGGAGTCCCAAAACGCAAGACCTCCAAGATGCGCCTGCGGACGCGGAAGGCTTCTCATCGCTGGCATGCGCCGCAGTTGAACAAGTGCACCCAATGCGGGAGCACCGTCGCATCCCATACCGCCTGCCCATCGTGCGGCTACTATAAGGGTCGCCAGGTCCTCACCGTCGAAGGCGGGTAGCTCACGAGCGTGGCGCAAGTTCGCCAGTCGGACGGACTCGTCCAGCGGCGGGTTAGTAACTTGCGTTCCGCACACAATCGCAAGTTGCAAACTTGCGCCACGTTTCCGAAACTCCTTCCGCTCCAATGAAAATCGCACTCGACGCGATGGGCGGCGATTTCGGTCCCCCGAACCTCGTGGCGGGCGCAGTCATGGCCCTCCGCGAGTATCCGCAGATCGAGAGACTTTACCTGGTCGGTGATACGCCGCGCATCAAAGGCGAATTGAGCAAGCACGGCTGTGACGATGCACGCGTCGAGATCGTCCACAGCACGCAGGTAGTGGAAATGAGCGACGGCGCGGTCGAGGCGGTGCGCCGCAAAAAAGATTCCTCCGTCAGCCGCGCGGTTGACCTCGTGAAAAAAGGAGCCGCCGACGCGATCGTCAGCGCGGGACATACAGGCGCCGCCGTGGCCGCGACCACGATCAAGCTACGGACGCTGCCGGGTATTGACCGTCCTGGAATCGCGGCCGTGATCCCGTCGGAAACGAACGTTTTCGTTCTGATCGACGCCGGCGCGAACAGCGACGCGCGGGCCGACCACCTGCTGCAGTATGGCATCATGGGCTCGGTCTATTCGCGCCACGTGCTCGGCTACGAAAATCCGTGCGTTGGGTTGATGTCGATTGGCGGCGAAGATGTGAAAGGCTCGGACTTGACGAAGGAAGTCTTCAAGATGCTGAAGCAGAGCGCGCTGAACTTTCGCGGCAACATCGAGGGGCACGATCTTTTCGCTGATCCGGTGGAAGTGGTGGTTTGCGATGGCTTTGTCGGCAACGTGATTCTGAAAACATGCGAGTCGGTGGGCGATGCGATCCTCAAATGGCTGAAGCACGAGCTGATGAAGAACAAGCTGCGCATGGCGGGCGCGTATCTCGCGCAGAACGCTTTCCGCGCGATCAAGAAGAAGGTGAATTACGAGGAGTACGGCGGCTCGGTGCTGCTGGGGGTGAACGGCATCTGCATCATTGCCCATGGGGCCAGCACGCCGCTCGCGATAAAAAACGCTTTGCGGGTGGCGGCGGAGTCGATTGAACACGAGGTGAACCCGCATATCATCGAGGAAGTTCGCCGCTATCATGAAACGACAGCCCCGCTCGAGCCGGCGATCCGCTAAACCCGCGCGCACCGTTTCTATCGTCGGCACCGGCAGCCACGTGCCGGAACGGGTTCTGACCAACGCGGACCTCGCGCAAATGGTCGACACCACGGACGAGTGGATTCTAACTCGCACCGGAATCAGGACCCGCCGGATCGCCGGTAAGGACGAGCACACGAGCGACATGGCCGCGAGCGCGGCGCGCGCCGCGATGGAGCAGGCGAAACTGAAAGCGGAGGAGATCGACATGATTCTGGTGGCGACCGCCACTCCAGACATGGTCTTCCCTGCCACTGCTTGCTTCTTGCAGACGAAGATCGGGGCCACCAGGGCGGCCTGTCTGGATGTCTCAGCCGCGTGCGCCGGATTCGTCTTCGCGTTGGAAATCGCACAGCAGTTCATCACTTCCCATACCTACGACACCGTGCTCGTGGTCGGGGCGGAAAAGCTGAGCTCGATTACGAACTGGACCGACCGGAACACCTGTGTGCTTTTCGGCGATGGCGCTGGCGCCGCGATCTTGCAGCACCGCAGCGAAAGCGCGCATGGCATCATCAGCACACACATCGGCAGCGACGGACAGTTCGCCGATATTCTCTGGATGCCCGGTGGCGGTTGCCGTCAGCCCATCACGGCGGAAAATGCGAACCAACACCTGCAAACCATCCACATGGCGGGCAAGGATGTTTACAAGCAGGCGGTGACCTCCATGCTGGATGCCTCGAAGCGGGCACTGGACAAAGCCGGGCTGACTATCGACGACATTGCCTGCGTCATTCCGCATCAGGCAAACGTCCGCATCATTGAAGCGATCGCAGCGCGATTGAAGGTGCCGATGGAAAAATTCTTCATCAACGTGGACCGCTATGGAAACACTTCCGCCGCCGCGGTCGCAATCGCCCTCGATGAAGCCAATCGAAGCGGCCGCTTGAAGCAGGGAGATTATATCCTCATGGTGGTCTTCGGCGGCGGGTTAACGTGGGCCAGCTCGGTCATCGAATGGTAGCGCGCGAAAGTTTCCCAGCGTCGCTTCGGTAACACAGAGATGGAACGCCGCCTGAGTGCTATTCTTGCCGCTGACGTGGTTGGGTATAGCCGGCTTATGGGTGCGAACGAAAGCGGCACGCTCGCCGCACTCAAGACACTCCGAACAGACTTCATCGACGGCAAGATCGCCGAGCATCAAGGACGCATCGTCAAGCTGACAGGCGACGGCATGCTGGTGGAGTTTCCAAGCGTGGTGAATGCGGTTGCCTGCGCCGCGGAGATGCAGCGCGGGATGCGTGAGCGCAACGCCGATGTACCACAAGACAGCCGCATCGAATTCCGCGTCGGCGTCAATCTTGGAGATGTGATTGTCGAAGGCGAAGATATTTTCGGTGACGGTGTCAACGTCGCCGCACGACTGGAGAGCATTGCGAGCCCGGGCGGGATCACCATCTCTGGTTCGGTGCGGGATCACGTGGGCAATCGGCTGGACCTGGCTTTTGAGGATATGGGCGAGCAGACGCTCAAAAATATCGACCGGCCGGTGCGCGTTTACAGTGTCTCTCTGGGCCAGGCCGCCGCGCGCGATATGAAGGACGCAGGGCCAGCGCTTCAGGAGCAACTCGATAAGCAAAGACCATCAATCGCCGTCCTCCCATTCAACAACATGAGCGGCGACCCGGAGCAGGAATATTTCAGTGATGGCATCACCGAGGATATCATCACCGACCTGTCGAAGGTGTCCGGGCTTTTCGTCGTCGCGCGCAACACCGCCTTTATCTACAAAGGCAAACCGGTAAAAGTCCAGCAGGTAGGTCAAGAGCTTGGGGTTGCTTTTATTCTCGAAGGAAGCGTTCGAAAAGCCGGGTCGCGGGTGCGTGTGACAGGTCAGCTCATCAACAGCAAGGACGGGGGACATGTTTGGGCCGAGCGCTACGACCGCGATCTAACCGATATTTTCGCGATCCAGGATGAAATAGCCCACGCCATCGTGGAGCAGTTGAAGGTGAAGCTGTTGCCACAAGAGAGAAAGTCCATCGCGGCAGCGCCGACGGATAACGTGGAAGCTTACACTTATTATCTAAGAGGTCGGCAGTTCCTGAACCGGCACTCCAAACCCAACTATCAACTGGCGCGCCGAATGTTCGCCAAGGCCGTGGAATTGGACCCGCGCTACGCACGCGCTTACGCCGGCATCGCCGATTGCGATTCCTTCTTATTCCTGCACTACAATGTGGATGTCGGGATCGACAGGATTCTGGCTAATAGCGCGAAGGCGCTCGAGCTGGACGAAGGGCTGGCCGAAGCACATGCCTCCCAGGCGCTCGCGCTCTCACTTGAGAAACACTACGAGAAGGCGATGGCGGAATTTGAAAAAGCCATCGCGCTCGACCGCAATTTGTTCGAGGCAAATTACTTCTGCGCCCGTGCCTCCTTTGCGCAGGGCAAGCTCGACCGCGCTGCCGCGCTTTTCGAGCGTGCGGCCGAAATCAAGCCGGATGATTATCAGTCCTTGTGCCTATTGATTCAGATTTACCGATCGCTTGACCGTGAGCGGGATAGCAAAGATGCCGCGCGGAGAGGCATCGAACGGGCAGAGAGCGAACTCACCCTTCATCCTGAAAATTCGAGACCAGCTTACCTCGGTGCGATTGCCCTCGTCGTCCTTGGGGAGACGGACCGCGCCAGGGAATGGATATCCAGAGCATTGGCTATCGATCCTGACGATATTCTCACTCAGTACAACGCCGCCTGCGTCTACTCCCTCCTGGGCGACACAGACGCGGCGTTCGATTTGCTGGAACGTTTGCTCCCGCTTGCCGGTCCAGTGCTTAAAATGGGGTGGATCAAGCATGACTCCGACCTAGACACGCTTCGAAGCCATCCACGTTATCAAAAAATACTGGAACTGATCGGATAGGGAAGAGCGTGCGACGTTTCCATTCGCAATGCTGATCGAAACCCACGCCCATCTCGATTATCCCGATTTTGCGCCGGATTTTCAGGACGTCCTGCAACGCGCGACCGAGGCCGGCGTGACGCGGATCATCACCATCGGAACTTCGACCGAAAGCAGCCGGCGCGCGGTGCAGTTGGCGGAATCGTTTGCGAATGTTTACGCGGTCGTCGGCGTTCATCCCACTTCTGACGAAGAGGCGGTGGACGATGTGATGGGGCCGCTACGTGAAATCGCGCAGAGCCCGCGCGTGGTGGCGATCGGCGAAACCGGGTTGGATTATCATCGGCTGCCAAGCATGGAATTGCAGACGGCGCGGAAAAACCCGCTCTTTCCGCACCAGCCACTGTTTCGGGCTGTGGGCGAAGCGCTTCAATGTTCCACCCAGCGAGAGATCGAAGTGCAAATTGAAGACGGCGCCTATACAGCGAGACAGGCAAGTTTGTTCGAGCAGCAACTCGATCTAGCGGTCGAGCTTGGTCTCAATGTCGTGATCCATCAGCGCGATGCATGGGAAGATACTCTCGAGCTGATGCGGCCATATGAAGGCATGCTACGCGGTGTTTTCCATTGCTTCGGGGGATCACTGGAACAGGCGAATACAGTTCTCGATCTTGGACATCTGGTTTCCTTCACCGGGATCGTTACCTTCAAAAACGGCGTGGCCGTTCGCGATGTGGCGGCACAACTCCCGCTTTTCAAGTTCATGGTGGAAACAGATTGCCCCTACCTGGCACCGGTTCCATTCCGCGGAAAGCGGTGCGAACCGGCCCACACCCGCATTGTGGCCGAAACGATCGCGGCGGCGCGCGGAATTTCACTGCTCGACGTGGCCGAAATGACAACCCAAACCGCGGAAGAGTTTTTCAGGTTCCACCGCTGATGAAGTTGGAAATTGGGCTTCGCTTTTGGCTCGTTGCCGGTCTGGCTGTTGTGCTTTTCGTCACTTCGTGTGCCGCGCCGGACACGCGTCATCGAGTGGTGGTTAGCGTGCCTGAACAAAAGCTGGTCGTGCTGGAAGACGGCGCGCCGATTGCCACGTATCCCGTCTCGACCTCGAAGTTCGCGATCGGCGATCTTCCCGGCAGCCGCGGGACGCCGCTCGGCCAGTTGGAAGTGGCAAAGAAGATCGGCGGTAGCGCACCGCTCGGTGCCGTCTTCAAGGATCGGCGGCGAACTGGTGAAATCCTTCTTCCGGATGCGCCGGGGCGCGATCCGATTGTGACTCGAATTCTGTGGCTGCGGGGACGCGAATCGCAGAACCGGAATGCGTATGGGCGCTATATTTACATTCATGGCACGCCTGAGGAACGGAACATCGGCAGACCCGCCAGCTACGGCTGCGTGCGGATGCGTTCGCGCGACGTGATCAGCCTTTACGACATCGTCGGCGAAGGAGCCCGCGTGAGTATCCTTGACGCACCGCTGGCCGCGGCAGTGCCGGAGCTACGTTCTGCCACGCCGGCAGTAGCCAGCGCGCGGCCCGCCGATGCTCCCGCTGCTCGTTAGGGCATTTTGCCCAGCCGCTCTTGCGCGGATTGACGGGAAAGCGACTCCAAGTCGGCGTCCACCATGATGCGAACCAGCTCTGCAAAGCGGACCTTCGGCTCCCAATCGAGAAGCTTCTTCGCTTTCGTGGCATCGCCGATCAGGAGGTCGACTTCCGCCGGCCGCTCGTAGCGCTCATCGTGCTTGACGTAATCTTTCCAATCGAGGTCGACGTGTGCGAAGGCGGCTTCGACGAACTCGCGCACGCTATGTGTCTCCTGCGTCGCGAGCACGAAATCGTCACCGTGATCCTGCTGCAGAATGCGCCACATGCCTTCCACGTATTCGGGTGCATAGCCCCAATCGCGTTTCGCATCCAAATTCCCGAGGAAGAGCTCCTTCTGCAGGCCGTATTTTATCGCCGCCACTGCGCGTGTGATTTTCCGCGTCACAAACGTTTCACCCCGACGGGGGCTTTCGTGGTTAAAAAGGATTCCATTGCTCGCCTGCAAACCGTAGCTTTCGCGATAGTTCACGGTGGCCCAGTACGAAAATACCTTTGAAACCGCATACGGGCTGCGTGGCCAGAATGGAGTCGTCTCATTCTGCGGAACCGCCTGCACTTTCCCGAACATCTCGCTGCTGGAGGCTTGGTAGAAGCGGGGACGAATTCCGGTCTCGCGCATCGCTTCGAGGATGCGAATTGTCCCGGTGCCGGTGATGTCGGCGGTGTATTCCGGGATGTCGAAGCTGACACGCACGTGGCTTTGCGCAGCCAGATGGTAAATCTCTTCGGGCTTGAGATCGTACAGCAGTTTCACGAGATTGACCGTGTCGCTCAGGTCGCCGTAGTGCAGGAACATCCGCACCCCGTTGATGTGCGGATCGGCATAAAGATGGTCGATGCGCGACGTGTTGAAGGTGCTGGCGCGCCGGATGATGCCGTGCACCTCGTAGCCTTTCTCGAGCAGCAAATCGGCAAGATAGCTTCCGTCCTGACCGGTGATTCCTGTGATGAGCGCCTTTTTCACGTGGGGTTGGCTCTAGCTCATCGGCTGCGTCTCAGCAAGCACCGCGCGCTCCGCCGCGATGAGCTCGCAGATACACTTGCGGCCAAGCGTCAGCATCTCGGAGAGCTGTTCCTGCGAAAACGTAGACTCCTCGCCTGAGCCTTGCACCTCCACAAACTCGCCGCCTTCTGTCGCGACCATGTTGAAGTCAACTGTGACGAGCTTGTCCTCTTCGTAGTCCAAATCGATTACTCCGGCACTCACTGCGGCTACGAGGTTCCGGATCGGAGTGGCTGCGAGCTTCTTTTCTTCGACAAGGTTTCGGCAGGCGATCGCGAGCGCGAGACTCGCACCTGTGATCGCGGCGGTGCGGGTCCCGCCGTCAGCCTGCAGCACATCGCAATCGACCCATATGGTGCGGGGGCCGAGCTTTTCGAGATCGAGCACCGCGCGAAGGGACCGGCCGATGAGGCGCTGGATCTCGCTGCTGCGGCCGTCGAGTTTGCCTCTGGAAATGTCGCGGGCCTTCCGCGTCTGGGTCGAATACGGCAGCATCGAATACTCGGCTGTAAGCCAACCGCCGGTCACGCCCTGCTCTTTCATCCAGCGCGGCACGCCTTCTTCGATCATGACGCCGCAGATAACGCGCGTGTTGCCCATCGCGACGAGCACCGACCCACTCGCGTGCGGGGCGATGCCGATGTCGAATTTGATCGGACGAAGTTGATCGGCCGCCCGGCCATCGAGGCGCGTCATGCGCGCAGTGTAGGCGCTCGTTAGCCGTTCACAACCGTGCCGCCGTTCGGATGCAACACCTGGCCGGTCATGTATGAGCCGTCGTCGCTGGCGAGAAAAACGTAGCTCGGTGCAACTTCCTCCGGCTGTCCGGCTCGTTTCATCGGTGTATCGCTGCCGAACGTCTCCACCTTTTCGCCCGGGAAAGTCGATGGAATCAGCGGAGTCCAGATCGGCCCGGGCGCAACTCCGTTCACCCGAATCTTCTTTTCCGCCAATGCCTGCGAGAGCGACCGAGTGAATGCCACTTCGGCGCCCTTTGTCGCCGAGTAGTCGAGCAATTGCGCACTGCCCTTGTAGGCTGTCACTGAGGTGGTGTTGATGATGCAACTGCCTTCGCGCAGATGCTTCATTGCCGCTTTCACCGTAAAGAAGTAGGCGAAGACGTTTGTGCGAAAGGTGCGTTCCAGTTGCGCCGCGCTGATCTTCTCGATACTGCCCTGAGGATGCTGCTCCGCGGCATTGTTCACGAGAGTGTCGAGCTTCCCCAGCTCCTTCACCGTCCGTTGCACGATATCCCGACAAACTTTCTCGTCGCCGACATCACCCCGAAGCAAGAGGCATCTGCCGCCATGCTTCTCGACAAGTCGTTGCGTCTCCTTCGCATCCTTGTCTTCTTCCAGGTAATTGATGGCCACATCGGCTCCTTCTTTCGCGAAGGCGATCGCCACCGCCCGACCGATCCCGCTGTCGCCACCTGTGATCAGGGCCACTTTTCCCTCCAGTTTCCCGCTGCCGCGGTGCTGCGTGTCCTCAGCCTTGGGCCGCGGCTTCATCTCATACTCGCGACCGGGCTGACGTGGCTGTTCCTGTTTTGGCTGTTTCTTTTGTTTCTCGGGCATGGCTCAAGAGTTCGCGTCTCAGCCTACGCGTAGCCGGCAAGAAAATCACGTAAAAAGTCGTTGACGGGCGATTCGTCTGCGCTACCGTGCTCGACCGCTGGAAGTCCTTTCCCCCTCGTGCGAGTGGCGAATCGGCAGGTGGCGCAAAAAAGTTTAAGTTTTCTGCAAAAACTCAGTTGACGCTTTCGTCCACTGGGCTAATTTCGACACCCTGCCGAGCGCGGGACTCCTGAAAGCGAAAGCCGGACGGAGTTGTGTTCTTGCACATTTTGGGACTGCAAATTGGAACTCAATTTTGTCCCGGTTTATCGCGCCGTAGCCTCTGGCGAAGGCGGACTTTAGATCGGACGACAGGGTTGGGTTTTTTTGTGGGCTGAAGTCTGCGGAGCGCTGGTTCTTTGACATCTACATACAGGGTAGTAAAAACAACTTTTAAGAGCTGAGTCTGAAGTATCGACCGGGAAGGTAAGATGTCCCGGTCCGAGAGTTTCAGTTATCAAAAAGATCTGTGTTCCCCGCGCCTTAAGCAGCGCGGAACAAGGACACAACAGATTGATCAAGCTACAAAGAGCACATAATGGATGCCTTGGTGCCAATAGGCGATGAAGGACGTGATAAGCTGCGATAAGGCACGGAGAGCGGCAAATACGCTTTGACCCGTGCATTTCCGAATGGGGTAACCTGAGTGAGGTAATACTTGCTCGAGCTTCTGTGAATACATAGCAGGAGCATCGCGACACCCGGTGAAGTGAAACATCTCAGTAACCGGAGGAACAGAAAGCGAATGCGATTCCGTGAGTAGTGGCGAGCGAAAGCGGAAGAGGCTAAACCACCAGCTTGCTGGTGGGGTTGTAGGAGCCCGATGTGGTAGTGCAAAGGTTAGATGAAGCGAATGGAAAATCGCTCCATAGAGGGTGACAGGCCCGTAATCGAAAACCGGAGCACGCCTAGGGATTTCCTGAGTAATACGACGCACGTGAAACTTCGTATGAATCCACGCCGACCACGGCGTAAGCCTAAATACTAATTGGCGACCGATAGTGAACCAGTACCGCGAGGGAAAGGTGAAAAGAACCGCTGTGAGCGGAGTGAAATAGTACCTGAAATTATGTGCTTACAAGGTGTCAAAGCCCCGCAAGGGGTGATGGCGTGCCTTTTGCTTAATGAGTCTGCGAGTTAGTGTCAGTGGCGAGCCTAAGTCGTTCTGCGATGGAGGCGAAGCGAAAGCGAGTCCGAAATGGGCGACCATAGTCGCTGGCACTAGACCCGAAGCCGAGGTGATCTACCCATGAGCAGGTTGAAGGTTGCTTAACCGCAACTGAAGGGCCGAACCCGTGAAGGTTGAAAACTTCTGGGATGACTTGTGGGTAGGAGCGAAAGACTAATCAAACCC
>JBHENA010000040.1:0-17972 GCA_046262275.1 Chthoniobacterales bacterium | reverse complement strand
TTTGCAGCCACGCCGGCACGTCTGGTGCAATCGTTGGAATGCGTTTCGGGAAAACGCGCGAATCGGTCCACACGTTCGTCTTGAGCAGGAGACGCGGCGCGTTCTTCAGCTCCTCGTCCCATCGCGCGAGATCCTCCGTCGTCATTTGCGGCAAGGCGCCGCTGTTATATTTCTGCGAGAGATCAGCCACGATCGCGGGTCCGAGGTAGGCATCGAGCTGCGCCTGCTCGATTGTCCACCCCTCGTTTTCGAAATGGAAGCGCGCGTCGGCATGCGAGCCATTGTGCACGCTCATGCTGACCATCCCGAGGTTTACGCTCGAGCCCTTTGCAATCCTGGCGTTGAGCTTGAACTGAAAAGCGGCGTCGCCCGGCCAGGGCGCGAGATCGTCTGCGAGCGTGCGGGAGATGTCGAAAATCTTCATCGGAGCACAGGCTTCCGGCCGGCAGCCCAATACAACGCAAGCCGCAACCTTGCGCCAGCTTCATCTCGCTCTCCGGTTCAGCCGGCGGACGCGCGCGCAACGATCGGTTTGACGCTAACACCAGAGGGAAATAGCCTCGCTTCATGGCTAAACTTGCCGAACCGCCAACTTCACCTTCGGAGAGCGATGTCGCTTCCTCCGTGCAACCGCCGCTCAATCTAAACGCCTGGATCGAAGAGAATCGCCATCTGTTTAAGCCGCCGGTGAGCAATCGCTATGTTTATGATGGGCGCGACTTTTTCGTGATGGTGATCATGGGGCCGAACGCGCGGAATGATTTCCATCAGGTTGATTCGGAAGAGTTCTTCTACCAGCTCAAGGGCGACATCAAGGTGCGGATTCGTGAAGGCGAACGGATCGTGGATCACCTCGTGCGCGAAGGGGAAACCTTCTTCATTCCGCCTAATGTCCCCCACGCGCCGGTGCGCCCGCCCGACACCCTGGGCATGGTGGTGGAGCGTCGCCGTCCGCCGGGCGAGCGAGAACACGTCATCTTCTACTGCGAAAAGTGCGAGGCGCTCGTGGAAGACATTCATTTCGACTGCGCGGATATCGTGCAGGCTTTCAGCCAAGCGATGCTGGACTTCTGGAACGACGACGCGCGCCGGACCTGCAAGCAATGCGGGCACAAGGTGCAGAAGCCGGAGCCCGTGAAACCATTCTAGGCGAATTCGTGGACGCAGCTGGAGATTGCACGCAGGAGAGCCTGTTGTGTGAAGCCTTTTTTGGCCGTCACGCGTTCGACATCGGCGACGATGCGCGATCCCACCACAGCGGCATCGGCATACCGGCAGATGCGCCGCGCCTGCTCACGCGCGGTGATTCCGAAGCCGACTGCGACAGGAAGATCCGTCACCGCGCGAATGCGGCCGACGAGCTGCCGGGATTCGTCGATCAACTCGCGTGCCGTGCCGGTAACACCCGTCCGCGAAACCGCGTAGATGAATCCACTCGCCAGACGCGCGATCTGCTCTAATCGGCGGTCACTGGTGGTTGGCGCGACGAGGAGAATGAGATCGATTTCCTCCTTGCGGAGGTGCTGCTGCAAGGCGGCGGCGGCTTCCGGTGGCAAATCCACCACGAGAACGCCTGCAACAGCGCACCCGGACAGCGCACGAGCGAACTCTTCGATCCCGAACTGCAGAATCGGATTGTAGTAACTGAACAGAACGACCGGCGCGATCGCATCCCCGCTGATACCGCGAAGCATCTGCAAAATACCAGCGAGGTCCGTCCCATTCTGAAGCGCACGCTGCGCTGCCCGCTGGATCACCGGGCCGTCGGCCGCCGGATCGCTAAATGGCACACCTAGCTCGATCGCGACAGGATCAACTCTGCTAAGCACGTGAATGATGGCGGCGGTTGCTTTCAAGCCAGGATCGCCCGCCACGACGAAAGGGATAAATCCACACCGCTTTTCGTGGCGCAGCGTCGCGAACCGTTCTGTAAGAACGGTCATCGGCGTAAACGTCTCGCTTTATCTTCGGCCATGGACCCGACGGTCGACAGATCCTTGTCGCCGCGCCCAGACAGGTTCACGACGATTGTTTTCGTCCGCGGCAGCGTCTTCGCCAGCCGCAATGCATACGCCACCGCGTGGGCCGACTCGAGCGCGGGGATAATTCCTTCGAGCCTGGCTGTCGATTCGAACGCCTTTAGCGCTTCCGCGTCACTAACGGAGACATACTCGACGCGCTTGCGGTCGCGCAGATAAGCGTGCTCTGGGCCGATCGCCGGATAATCGAGCCCGGCAGAAACCGAGTGCGTCTTCGCGATCTGTCCGGCGCCGTTCTGGAGAACGTAGCTCATCGTTCCGTGCAGCACGCCGGGTCTGCCTCCGCCGGCCGCTGCGAACCGCGCGGCGTGCTGCCCGAGTGCTCGTCCTTTTCCGCCGGCTTCAACGCCGATCAGACGCACGCTGTTGTCGCGCAGGAATGGGTGGAAAAAACCGATCGCGTTTGAACCGCCACCGATGCAGGCAATCAGAACGTCCGGCGACTTCTTTTCGCGCGCGCGAAACTGCCGCCGCGCCTCCTCACCAATGACGCTCTGGAACTCGCGCACCATCAGCGGATATGGATGCGGCCCAAGCGCGCTGCCAAGCAGGTAGTAGGTTTCGCGCGCGTTCGCCACCCAGTCGCGCAACGCCTCGTTGATCGCGTCCTTCAAGGTGCGCGAGCCGTTCTCGACCACACGCACCTCCGCGCCCAGCAGGCGCATGCGCAACACATTTGGCTCCTGCCGTCGCACATCTTCCGCGCCCATGTAGACGACGCAGTCGAGGCCAAGCAAAGCACACACGGTTGCAGTTGCGACGCCATGCTGACCCGCGCCGGTCTCCGCGATGATGCGGCGCTTGCCCATCCGCGCGGCAAGCAAGCCCTGCCCGATCGAATTGTTTATCTTGTGCGCTCCAGTATGGAGCAGATCTTCCCGCTTCAGGAAAATGCGCGCGCCGCCAGCGTGTTTCGTCAGGCCGGGTGCGAAGCCGAGCGGAGTTGGTCGGCCGCAGTAGTTGCGTTGAAGTTCCTTGAGCTGCCGGTGAAACGCGGCATCGGCGCTTGCGGAGCGGTAGGCCGAAGTTAGTTCCTCGAGCGGCGCGATCAGGGTTTCTGCGACAAAGCGCCCGCCGTACGCGCCCCAGTACCCTTCCGCTGTCGGTTCTGATCTGAATTTCTTCATATCGAATCGAGGAACTGTTCCGCCTCGCGCACTTTTTCGACGAATGCGCGAATTTTCTCCGCGTCTTTATGCCCGGGCGAATCTTCCACGCCGCTGCAGACATCGACTCCAAACGGCCGCACAATTCGGATCGCCTCACCTACGTTTTCCGGTGTGAGGCCACCTGCCAGAATGAGGCGGTTCAAACGTGGACGGATCTCGGCGGCTATCGACCACGGGAATGTTTCACCTGTGCCACCGCGGGTGTTGGAATCCCAGGTGTCGAGCAGGATCGCGTCGCAACGGTAAGCGCCGGCAGCAGGATCAGGCAGACGAGACTGCACGCGCACGGCTTTGATCACGGCCGGAACGCGAAGCGCCTCTACATACTCTGGCGACTCATCACCGTGGAGTTGGACCGCGTCGAGACCGAGCTGCGAGCCGAGCTTTTCCACCAACGATCGATCTTGATCCACGAAAATGCCTGCAAACCTGATCCGTTCGAAGCGCTTGCTGACTCTCGAGACTATAGCCGCCGCAATTGCAGGTGTGACGCAGCGCTTACTCAAGGGTGAGAAGTTCAGCCCCAGGATATCGGCACCGCAACCCGCAGCAGCCTCGGCATCCGCCAGGTTGGTAATACCGCAAATCTTCACCACCACACCGTTGCGGAAATCATGCATGGTGCATCTCTCCGCTCCGATTTGCGCCTAACGAACGGAGGGCGGCAGCGGGATCAACGTCGCGCATGAGCGCCTCGCCGACCAGGAATCCGCGATAACCACACTCCAGCAGCCGTTCGATCTCAGCGCGTGAAGAGATGCCGCTCTCGCTGATCAACGTCACTCCTGGCGGGACGAGCGCCGCAAGCTGGTGGGAGGTCGCGAGCGTTGTCTGAAAAGTCCGCAGGTCACGATTGTTGACGCCGATCAGCGTAGCTGCGCACGCGAGTGCACGCTGCAGCTCGCGCACGGTGTGCACCTCGACCAGCGCGTCGAGCCCCAGATCGTCCTCCGCATAGGCACGAAACCGCGGCAGCTCATCGTCATTCAAAGCGGCGGCGATCAGCAGGATCGCGTCCGCACCGGCCGCCGCAGTCTGCGTGATCTGGTAAGTGTCGATCACGAAATCCTTACGCAGAACCGGCAGCGCGGTGGCGGAGCGCACTGCATGTAAATCGCCCAGTGATCCGCGAAAAAAATCGGGTTCGGTCAATACGGACACCGCGCATGCCCCGGCGCTCTCATACAGGAGTGCGAACGCGGCCGCATTCGCATCCGCGCGCAACAGCCCGCGAGATGGGGAGGCACGCTTGAACTCGGCAATGATATGGACGCGTCGATCGGTCCGAAAGGCAGCGTGGAATCGATGCCGCGGTTTGCCTTCCCGCACTAGTTCCGCTTCTCGGCCTAGCACTTCCCAATCGCAAGCTGCTCTCTCGCGCGCAACCTGCTCCCGCCGCTGCGCGACAATCCTCTCCAGAAAACCCCTGCTAGTCACGGCAGTCTGGCCTCCGCGCTTTGTGTTTGCTCGCAGAGAGCGTTCAGTTTTGCGAGCGCGGCGCCTGATCGGATACTCTTCTGCGCGCGTTCCGCGGCCGCGGTAAAGTCTGTTTCTATCCCGCCGACCACCAGTGCAGCTGCAGCGTTGATGACGATCAAATCACGCGCGGTTTCTATGTGCCGCCCACTCCCGGGCCCAAATGCTTCGCGAATAATTCGAGCGTTGTCGCGTGCGGTCCCGCCGCGTAGCTGGTCCAGCGAATCGCTTTGGCTGCGGCCGAAATCCTCCGGGCCGATGCGCAACGTGTGAACCTTCCCGCCATTCACTTCGACGACGGTGCTCCCCCCGGTGGTCGTCAGTTCGTCCAGGCCATCGCTACCATGCACAACCCACGCGTGTTCCGTGCCGAGCGCGAGTAGCGTCTCGGCGATCGGCTCGAGGAGCGCCTCGTGCCAGACACCGATGATCTGGCGCGACGCACCGGCAGGGTTCGTTAACGGGCCCAGCAGATTGAATGTCGTGTGTACGCCGAGCTCGCGGCGAATGTTCGCCACACGCGCCGTCGCGCGGTGATAGAGGGGCGCGAAGAGAAAACAGATGCCGAGGCCGTTCAAGCACTGCTCGGAGACCGCGGGGTCTGCCTGCACATTGACGCCGAGTTCAGTCAGGACGTCAGCGCTTCCTGATAGACTCGTGGCCGCGCGGCTGCCGTGTTTCGCAACCGGTAAACCTGCCGCCGCGCATACGAACGCCGCCGCGGTCGAAATGTTAAACGTCTTCGCGCGGCTCGATCCAGTCCCCGCCGTGTCGACAAAACGCGCGTGGCGACATTTGATGCGCACCGCGCGCGCCCGCATCGCCTCGGCCATACCGGTCAGTTCTTCGACGGTCTCCCCTTTGAGCGCGAGCGCGACAAGTGCCGCCGCAATCTGAACGTCTGTCGATTGTTCATCGAGTGCGGCGCCCAACAGCATCGCCGCTTCCGCGCGTGTAAGATCTTTGCCGCGCATGAGCCGCGCGAGCAGCAGGCGGAGTCCTTGGTCGTGTGGAGGACAGTCAAGCTGCGCTGGAGCGGGCGGAAAGCAGCGAACCCGTCCGTGACGTTCCGCCGGTAGACTGATGGCGCGCGAGGTCATGTGACGAGGGCGTGCACCGATTCGAATTCCCTGTATGAACGAGTCGCTGCGATGTCTTTCATGATCTGGATGGCTTCCCAACATTCAGCGAAGGTGTTGTAAAGGGGCGAAGGCGCGAACCGCACGACGTCTGGTTTGCGAAAATCGGGAACCACCCCGCGCGCCCGAAGTGCGAGACAGATCGCCTGGGCGTCTTGGTGCACCAGGGAGACGTGCCCGCCCCGACGCTGCAGTTCACGCGGAGTGCCGACTTTGAATCCAACTTCGGCCAGCTGCATGTCAGCCGCCCGAATGATGAACTCGGTCATTGCGCCGGACTTTAGCCGGATCGCGTGAAGGCCCGCTTCTTCAATAGGCGCGAGGGCGCCGGCGATAGGAGCCATGCTCAGCACCGCTGGCGTGCCGATCTGGAGCGCCGACGCGCCGATACCCGGCACGAATTCGTCCGACATCTCGAACATGCTCTCCTTGTGCACGCTCCACCAGCCGGCCAATCCGGCGTCGACCCGCCCCTCCGCGTTAAAGTGCCGCCGGTTCAGATAAAGACCGGCTACGGCACCGGGCCCGGCGTTGACCCATTTGTAGTGGCCCCAGCCGGCAAAATCGGCGCCCCATTTGTCGAGCGCATGCGGCATGACACCTACGGTGTGCGACATGTCGAGGCCGAGAATGACGCCGTATTTGCGCGCGGCGCGACAGAGCCGTTCCAGATCGAGGAGCTGCCCCGTCGTGTAGACGACGGAGGGAAGCAGCGCCATCTGCAATTCTGGATTGCTCAGCTCCTTCTCAATCGCCGTCTCGTCGAGAAAGCGGGATGCGTTCGTCGGCACAATCACGAGGTGCTTGTCGGGATCGAGACCGCGCAATCGCAAGTGACTGCGAAGCGCGTAGCGGTCGGTCGGGAAACTTTGCGCATCGATCAATACCTTGGTGCGCTCTGATCCGGGCCGGTAAAGTGTCGCCAGCAGCTGATGCAGATTCACCGTCATTGAATTAGCGATCGCCACCTCATCGGGTTGCGCACCGACGAGCTTTGCGACCCGCGCGGCCAGGGTTTCCGCCATCGTGAACCAGGCGGTGTCGCCTTCTACCCAGCCGCCGATAGCCGACGTCTGCCACTTCTGCAGCACGGCCGCGACAGCTTCTTCAGCGTCACGGGAGAGCAAGCCGAGGGAGTTGCCGTCGAGGTAGATCTGGTCGTCGGGGACGCGGAAGCGGGCGCGGAATGTTGCCAATCGATCAGCGGCATCGAGCCGCTGGGCCGATTCAAACGATGGAGTGAGATGCATGTGGTGTCGTTGGAGAAAGATGGAGCCGATCCGAAATGGAGAGCCCATGCGTCGGCAGAGTGTGCCGTCGAATAGGTGAGCGTTGGGCAGTGCTGCGCGTCGCGTCGGCCTCGACGCGGTACTGCCGCAGGATTAGCGACGCCAGTACTGGCGAAGCGACGGAGCGACTCCCGCGAACACGCGAAGAAGCGTTGGCTGGAGGGAGTGATTGGCTCGCATACTGGTAACGGTCTTCGTAAGGCGAATCTCGGCGTGGCCAATCTGCACAGGCCGTAGAGACTGTCCAGAACCAAAATCTGTCTGCGCGAAAAGAACTGTTCTGGCGCGTTCGTCGTTTGGCGCGCTAAATAGCTGCGGCACTGCCAGCTGACGCCAAATGAAGATCGACCTGCACACGCACATCCTGCCGCGCGAGTGGCCGGATCTGGATGCCAGGTATGGCTACCCGGGTTGGGTCCGGCTGGAGCATTGCGATTCCTGCAGCGCACGGATGATGAAGGGAGACCGCCTCTTTCGCGAGATCACCCATAACTCCTGGGATCCGCAGCGCCGAATCGAAGACTGCGATCGCGCGGGCGTATCGATGCAGGTCCTCTCGACTGTGCCGGTAATGTTTAGCTACTGGGCGAAAGCGGCGGATGCGCTCGATCTTTCCCGCCGCTTGAACGATCACATCGCCGAGGTGGTGCGCACATATCCGGCGCGATTCGCCGGTCTGGGAACGATCCCGCTGCAGGACCCCGCCCTCGCGGCGCGTGAGCTGGAACGGTGCGTGCGGGAGCTGGGTTTGCGCGGCGTTCAGATCGGCACGCACGTGGACGCGAACGAACACTGTCATGGCCCTGATTGCCGCAATCTCGACCACCCTTCACTGGATGTGATCTGGCAAACGGCGGAGCAACTCAACGCGGCGATCTTTGTCCATCCGTGGGACATGCTGGGCGAGAACCGCATGCCGAAATATTGGCTGCCGTGGCTTGTCGGAATGCCGGCGGAGACTTGTCTCGCGATTTGCAGCATGATGCTGGGGGGCGTCTTCGAGCGTTTCCGGAAGCTCCGCGTCGCCTTCGCCCATGGCGGGGGCTCCTTCCCATTTACAAGCGGGCGCATCGAGCACGCATTTCACGCGCGCCCCGACCTGGTTGCGATCGACAGCAAGGCGAGCCCCAGAGATTATCTCGCGCGCGCCAGCGATCAGGGTGACGTCGCGCCCGCGCACTTTTACGTCGACTCGCTCGTGCACGATCCTGACGCCCTCAAGTTGCTACTCAAGCTCTTCGGCGCCCAGCGGGTCGCGCTCGGGTCCGATTACCCATTCCCCCTCGGCGAAGCTCAGCCCGGCCAGCTCATCGAGTCGATGAGCGAACTCTCCGAGGCGGAGAAAGCGCAACTGCTGGCGGGCACCGCGCGTGAGTTTCTCGGCCTGAAGTGACAGCGCTCACCGCCGCACGCCGATCGCCAACGGCTCATATTCTGGCGAACGGCGGCGGAGTCAGGTTACGTTGGAAACCAAGAAGCAGTTCGGATGCCGCTTCGCCGACGCGGAATGTCTCATCCAGAACTGGATTGATGTGCGATGCCTGCAAGTCCAGGCGGAAGATGGTTTCAGTCAAAAACTGCCGGAGCTCGTAAAACAAGCCGTCGAAAACTTTGCTGAACTCAGCCTCGATCCGGTCGTGAAACTCTTTCCGCGAACGGCCGAGCTTTCGCCGGAAGTCGCGCAGAATACCTGAGCGCCGCCAAAGCAGTCCACTCGCCGTTAAAAGAGTTCCGATCGCCGCGAATGCTGTGCCGGTGATATTGAGCCACGCGTTCTCCGAAAGCACCACAATCACGACGCCGATGACCGCTACTCCGCTGCCAGCCAGAGCGAGCCGTCTTATATCCGACGTCTCCGCAACCTCGTCGGTCAGGATATCGTCAGCGACACGGATGCGGTCCAGCTTCGCTCGCAATTGCTCCAGTATTTCCAGATGCTGAGCGCTCGGCGGCAGGACCATGCTGGTCTTCAGTCCTTCCTGCCTTTGTGCGACGCCTTCAGCGAGTTCTTTCATCAACGTCTGCATCTCCTCGAACAAATCCCGTGATAAGTCAGGGGCTTCAGTTGCGATCTGCTTCAGGGCCGACGCCTGAAATCCCGCCTCCAAATCTTCGAGCCAGGTCTTGAGATCCTTGTCCCGCAAAAATGGAATTGTGCGCCTGAGTAGTTTCCCAATCCGAAGACCTTCCGCGAACTCATGCTCCGACTCTTCCGCGAGGCGGTCGTAAGTCGCCGAAAGACTCTCGACGATCAACTGCTTCAAGGCTCGCGCCTTTGTTTCTCGCGCCTCGACTTTCTGGAGAAGGTCGTGATAAAAGGCCCGCTCCTCCGCGACTGCTTCCTGTTCCGCGCGCAGGTGTTCAAGCAGTTTCGCGATCACGACCCGAATGGTTTCGTAGGAGCCTTCCACTTTCATGCGCCACACTTCGCCGCGCGCGATCGCGCTTTGCAGATAATGGCGAAATTCCGCAAAGCCGCTCTGCGGGTTGCCTTCCATCTCCTGCTTCGCCGAAAGGGTAAAGATCGTCGGCTCCTCCACCTGCCGCTCCTGCGCATACTGCCGGACGTGCTCGCGGTTTGTGGTCAGCTCCTGCTGGCTGGCGCGATCCGCTTGTTGAAGGATGAAGACCATTTTGCGGTGCCAATCTTTGCGGATCGCGGTCAGGAGCTCCCAGGCCGACTTGGTATGCGGGTTGACCGCGGAAAAGACAAAAACCACCAGATCGCTCTGCGGAATGTAGTTTTCGGTGATCGTCTGATGGTCCCTGATGATTGAGTTCGTTCCTGGAGTATCGACGATCGTGATCT
Source organism: Chthoniobacterales bacterium (assembly GCA_046262275.1). Lineage (GTDB taxonomy): Bacteria > Verrucomicrobiota > Verrucomicrobiia > Chthoniobacterales > UBA10450 > JACCTI01. Next base: position 8,051 of record JBHENA010000040.1, on the reverse strand, counting down.
CCCGCAGCACTTCTTTGGGCAGGTAAACCCTTTCCCACGATTGCCCCAACGTGGCTACGTTTCGCTCCAGACCGTAGAGCAACTCTTGAATCCGTGTCGTACACGGCCCGGGCGCAACCTCGCAAACATTCTCGCGAACGAGCGCGTTAATGAAACTGCTTTTCCCAGCCTTCACTTCTCCCACGATCACGAGCAAAGCCGGCGCCTGCAGGTTCGTGAGGCGGATCCGCAAAATTTGTGTCGCTTCGTAATCGGCGCGCTTTTCCGCCAGCCAGAGGGCGCGCTGGAGCAGGCCCCTGAGCACTTCATACTGCTGCTTCAGTTCCGGACTTAGGATGTGAGGTGTCATGGTTGGATTCGGAGCCGCTATTCCAACTCCGTTCCAAGCACCATGATATTGGGAGAGCTCCTTCCTGCCTATACGGAATTTGCGAGGGGTCGAAGCAGAACGCGCGGCGGCGTTTCGGACTCCTCAGCCAACGTGCCGAAGATACTCCCGGTCCCACGCGGCCGGAATACTTTCGCGCGGCGAATATGGACCGGGTCGATACGCGCGCGACGCAATGCCTTGCTGGCTTAACTCGCAGACGTGCCAGTCCTGCCGGTTCGTCATGTCCCAGAAGTCGATCGCTTCATCGGGATGAAAATCACTGCGCTCGAACGCCTCGGGATGGAAAAACCAATCGCAAAGGATTCGCGTAGTTGCCGGCGACTGCGGCCAGATCTGATGCACCATCACGTAGTCGGGATGCATGCTCAGGAGCATGTTTGGGAAAATGGAATAATAGAAAACTCGGGCGTGCTCTTCGCCCTCGATGTCGCCAACGGGCAGGGCGCAGGCATTGCCGCTCATCGTCAGGCTGCTGCCTTTTGCGATTGCCATGAACCCGCCCAGGAACCGGCCCTCGCACAGATCGTTCTCCGCCGAATCGTAGGGCGATACCCTCGACAGCATCGGATGCACGCCGGGGCAATGATAGCACTCGGAGTAATTCTCGAAGATCAACTTCCAATTCGCGCGGACTTCATACTCGACACGCTTGGCGGAGCGCAGCCGCGGCAGGTTCCAGTGTGTGAATTTTCCTGCGAGCGGCGCGAACGCCTCCTCGAGCGCAATCGCACCAGCGGTCAGATTCACGAAAATGAAGCCCTCCCAAACGGCCAGGTGCACGGGCTGAAGTGAATGCTCCTCCCTCTCGAAACCTGGAACGCTCTCCATGTGCGGCGCGCCGATCAACCTCCCGTCGAGCCCATACGTCCAAGCGTGATACGGACACTGGAGCGCAGCCGAGTGTCCGCTCTGCTCCTCGCACAACCGCGTTCCCCGATGGCGACAAACGTTGTAGAATCCCCGCACAAGCCCCTGCTGGTCGCGCAGAACGATCACGCTCTCCCGGGCGACTTCCATGACGAAATAGTCAGCGGGCTTCGGGATCTGACTCTGATGTCCGACGCAGACCCATTGGCTGGAGAAGATCGCTTCCTGCTCCTTCGCGAAAATTTCCGGTGACACGAAGTAGCGCTGCGGCAGCGTCTTCGCTCCAGCGGTAAACGTTTCGGTGGTCTTGCGAAATCGGGGAATCGCTGTCGCTGTGTGCATTCGCGTTAACCGGCGGCCGCCAGCTGACGCTTATTCGTATCGCAAGGCGACCATCGGATCAATCTTCGTTGCACGAAGTGCAGGAATGTAGCTGGCCAGAACCGCCACTCCGATCAGGAGGAGCGAGATCGTGACAAATGTGGTCGGATCTGTCGCGCTGACCCCGAAAAGCAGGCTCGCCATCACACGCGTAAGCACGAACGCGGCGCTGAGCCCGATTAGCAAGCCAAAGCCGACAAGCTTCAACGCCTGCTTCACGGTCATCTTGAGCACATCAGTCCTCTGCGCGCCGAGCGCCATGCGAATGCCGATCTCGCGGGTGCGTTGCGCGACGGAGTAGCTCATCACGCCGTAAATCCCGACCGCCGCGAGGACGAGCGCAAGCGTCGCGAAGACCCCTAACAAGAGCATGCTGAAGCGCTGCCGCGCGACGGCTTCCGAAACGATCTCGTCCATCGTGCGAACGTCCGACACCGGCTGGTCCTTATCGATCACCCAGACCTGATTCCGGACCGCTGTCGCGACGCTGAGCGGGTCCACCTTCGTGCGCACGACGAGCGCGTTGGCCGCAAACGAACCTACCTGCGCGTGTGGCATGTACATTTGCATCTTGGGTTCTTTCACGAAGTCGTTTTGCCGCACATCTCTTACGACGCCGACTACCTCCCGCCATGGGCTGTCTGATGTAGTCGAGCCCGGTTTCAGGCGTTTGCCGATCGGGCTCTGGCCCGGCCAGTAATGCCGCGCGGTTTTCTCCGTCACCACCACGACGCGCGCTCCCGCCGCGTTGTCCTGCTCGGTGAAATCGCGCCCCTGCACCAGGGGGATTCCCATGGTGTTGAAGTAACCAGGGCTGACCACGCGCAGAATCACGTCCGGATTCTGGTCCGGCGGAGGATCGGGCCGGCCTTCGACTCCGATCGGCATGGAATCACCGCTATATGTCAGCGGCAGGTTGCTCGCCACCGCGACGGATTCGACTCCGGGGAGGTTTTGCACCCGCCGTATCAATTCGTCAAAAAAGGGAGCGCGCCGCTCTTTGTCTGGATACTTCGTCTCCGACAAGACAACCTTCATCGTGAGCAGGTGATCGGCGCGGAATCCGGGATTGAGGTTCCGCAGGTGCATGAAGCTGTTGATCAAAAGCCCCGCCCCGATCAGCAGGATGAACGAGACGGCCACCTCGGCTACGACGAGCGTACTTCGGATACGATTGCTGCGGCTGCCCGCGCCGGAATCGCGGCCGCCTTCTTTCAAGGTGTCGTTGAGATTCGGATGCGACGCCTGACTCGCCGGCGCGAGACCGAAGATGAGTCCGGTCAGGAGTGCGACCACGCCCGTGAACACCAGCACCTTGGCGTCGATACTGATCGCGTCCGCCTGAGAAATGCTGTCGGGAATGAAGCGCTTCAGCACGTTGAGTCCGACCACGGCCAGGGCGAGTCCCACGCCGCCCCCCAGCACCGCGAGAAGAACACTTTCGGCGAGAAATTGCCTCGCCAGGCGCGAGCGGCTGGCACCGAGAGCCACCCGAAGAGCGATCTCCTTTTGGCGCACGGCGGCGCGGGCCAGGAGGAGGTTGGCGACATTCGCGCACGCAATCAGAAGAACAAAGCCAACCGCACCGAGCAACACGAGGAGCGCGGGTTTGATGTCACCGACGAGGTGCTCGTGCAGCGGCGTGACAACGGCACCAATTCGCACGTTTTCCTCAGGATACTGCTGCGCCAGACGCGCGGCGATCGTGTCCATCTCTGCCTGCGCCTGCTTCAGACTGAGTCTCGACTTTATCCGGGCGTGAACCTCCAGGTAGTGATTCCCGCGCGAGGCGGCTTCATCGCTCGGAAACGCGATCGGCACCCACAGTTGGTCGCGCCAATTGTCCATACCTGGCAGCTGGACAGTTCGCGGCATCACGCCGATCACCGTGTAGCTTTCGCCGCTCAAAGTAAGAGCGCGCCCAATTACGCTCGGATCCCCGCCAAAGCGGCGTTTCCACAGGCCTTCGCTCAGAATTACGACCCGCGTGCCGGGTTGATCTTCCTCGGGAAGAAACGTTCGCCCAAGCGTGGGGTGAACGCCTAACAAATCGAACAGGTTCGCGGAAACCCGCCGCCCATCGAGACGCTCCGGCTCGCCCACGCCGGTAAGATTAAAACTTCGCTGCGCCGTCGCCGCCATGGCTTCGAAGACGGTGCTCTGCTGGCGCCAATCGAGGAAATTCGCCGGGGAAGGAGTGTTTTTCGGAAAGCCAAGATGCGTCGCGTTCTCCCAGATCATCACCAGCTGATCGGGGTTCTTGAAGGGGAGCGGCCGGAGCAGCACGGTGTTAACCACGCTGAAGATGGCGCTGTTCGCGCCGATGCCGAGCGCGAGGGCGAGCACAGCGACGATGGTAAAGCCGGGATTCTTCGCCAGCATCCGCAGCCCGTAGCGCAAGTCTTGTCCGAGATCTCCAATCATATTCGTTTTCTTTTGTGTTCCCATCGGGAGGGGGTTCTGTGAGGCGCGGCGTTCCACGCCTCGCAACTCGCGGCCTAACAAGTCAGGCACGTGTAAATCTCGCAATACCGCCCGGCCGGCTTCGTCTTCCGTAGCTCCAGCAGTGAGCGCCTGCTCATATTGATCTTCCAGGTGCTGCGAGAGTTCCTCCACGATCTCCGCCTCGCGCGTGGGCGAGAGCCTCAGCTCCGCCAGACGCTTCCTGATCTCGTGGCGGAAATCAGGCATGTTGAATTCCGGTAATGCGGGAAATCGCTTCCACGAACTCGCGCCAGCCGTCACGCTGCGCGGCCAGAATTCTTTTGCCCGCGGGTGTGAGGCGGTAATAGCGCCGCCGGCGTTGTCCTGCTTTTTCCACCCATCGGCCCCGGATCCAGCCCCGCTTCTCGAGGCGGTAGAGGAGCGGATAAAGCGAGGCGACGTTGAAGCGGAGCGCGCCCCGCGAGCGCAGCTCGATTAACTGCCCGATGTCGTAACCGTGCCGCGGCCGGTCTTCCACGAGTGAGAGGATCAATAACTCGGCGCTCCCCTTCTTCAGCTCACGGTCCAGGATTGGCGAAGACATATATGCCAGTGACATATATGACTGAAAAGAATACATCGTCAATTCGATGGATTTAACCGCCTCGTTGGATTCAAACTTCAAAAAGGAAGTGGACAGCCCTGCCGGCTCGGCAGGCAGCCCTCTTGCCTGCCGTTTTGGAAGACAACAGGCGAGACGCGCCTGCTGCTGAGGCAGCCGTGACCGCGCTGCCTCACTGCAAGCGCGGCAGGTCGCGGTTTGCGGCGTAGATTCACAGCGTGCCGCTCATTCCTCTCGTCCTCGCACTGCTCCTCCCGGTGATACTGGTTCTTGCGCTGCCATTTTCGCTCATTCAACGCTACCGCATCGGCACAGCCCGCCGGCTGGGTCGCAGATGGGTGGCAACCATCAACCTCCTCACCCTCGTTTTTTCGGTCGCGCTATTCGTGTGGGCGGCGGCACTAACTAATTTTTGGGTGCCAAAGGCCTTCATCTACTCTCTCGTGGGGCTCGCCTGCGGAAGCCTACTCGGTTTGCTCGGCGTGGGATTGACGCGGTGGGAGCAGACGTCACGAGCGCTCTTCTACACACCCAACCGCTGGCTCATCCTGGTCATCACACTGGCCGTGACGGCGCGCCTGCTCTACGGATCCTGGCGAGCCTGGCACGCCTGGGGCGCCACTGGATCGGGCACGTCCTGGCTTGCAGCGTCAGGTTTAGCCGGTTCCATGGCCGTGGGCGCCGTTGTGCTCGGTTATTATCTCGTCTATTCAGCAGGCGTTTGGCGACGCCTCAGGCGTCATGAATCAAACCACCGGCGCTGAACTCAAGCCTCGATTCGTGCTTTGTGGTTTCCAGATTGAATCTCAGCGCATCTGCTGTCTTCCTGCTTCGGCGATGGAGTAACCTGTTCTATGCACGTCACGCCCCCACCAATTCGCCCGATCGACCTCAGCGAGATAAGAGAAGCGCGGAAACGCATCGCCGGGACGATTGTTCGCACACCACTCGTCAGGCTGGAGCTTGGCGCCGGTTTTCCCGACATTCGCCTGAAGCTCGAGAACCTGCAGCCGATCAACGCCTATAAACTGCGCGGCGGCGCAAACGCGGTCGCCCTTTTGTCGGACGATGAGCGTCAACGCGGCGTGTGGACCGTCAGCGCAGGGAATGCCGGCCAGGCGGTAGCATACGCGGCGCGAAAAGGCGGCGTGACTTGCAGCGTCGTTGTTATTGAGACGGCGCCGGCGACGAAGATCGAGCGGATGCGTGCACTAGGCGCAAAGCTCATTCCGGTGCCGCACGAAGTCGCGTGGAAAGCTGTCGGTGAGCATTGGTTCGACGGCGCCGAAGGAACTTTTGTGCATCCATTCGACGACCACAATTTCATCGCCGGGCACGGCACGATGGCTCTCGAGATTCTGGAAGACGCGCCCGATACCGCGACGATTATCGCCGGAATAGGTGGCGGCGGACTCATCACGGGAATCGGCAGCGCGATCAAGGCCCTCCGACCAGACGTAAAGGTCTACGGTGCCGAGCCAGAGACAGCCGCGCCGGCGACGCTCTCATTTGCCGCCGGGTCGCCACAAGTCTTCGCTGATTTTAAGCAGTCCTTCGTCGACGGCGCCGGCGGGAGCAGCGTGTTTCCGCGCATGTGGGAACGCATGCGTCCGGTCGTCGACGGCGCGTTTGCGGTTACACTGCAAGACACACGCAACGCCATGCGTCTGATGGCGGAGAAAGCACGAGTGATTGCCGAAGGCGCCGGCGCGTTGCCGCTCGCGTTCGCACTCACTGGCAAGGCTGGTCCGGGCCCGATTGTCTGCATCGTCTCCGGCGGCAATATCGATCTGAAGAAATTCTGCGAGCTCATCCAGCTGTAGGGACTTGGTAGCGTCTGCGTCCCTTCCGAAAAATCATGTTCCTCTCTGAAGAAGATGTCCGCGCCCTCTTGCGCATGGAGGAGCTGATTCCCGCGATGGCAGAAGCGTTGCGCGAGCTTTCCTCAGGGGACGTCCAACAGCCGATCCGCCAGGTCCTGCCGGTGACTGATCACAATGGCTTCTTCGCCGTCATGCCGGCTTATGCCGCCTCGCGCGCCGCGCTCGGGGCCAAACTGGTCACGTTTTATCCAAACAACGAGCCAGTGCCAACGCATCACGCAATGATTCAGCTGTTCCGCCCGGGAACGGGCGAACCGCTCGTCACAATGGATGGTCGCCTGATCACCGAAATGCGCACCGCCGCCGTCTCCGCCGTGGCAACCGATCTTCTCGCGCGTCGTGATGTCTCGGTGCTCGCTATCCTGGGTTCGGGTGTGCAGGCGCGGAGCCATTTGGAAGCTCTCCGGCTGGTGAGAAACTTTTCCGAGGTGCGAGTTTGGAGCCCACGTAACGCGGGCAAATTCGCGCGCGAGTTTAATCTCACCCAGAAAACGTCGGCAGAGGAAACAGTGCGCGGGGCTGATGTGATCGTCGTCGCCACATCAGCCACGACGCCGGTCCTGCTCGGCGAATGGCTGTCGCCCGGCACGCACATTAATGCGGTTGGCGCGACACGACCGACCTGGCGCGAACTCGACGACGCTGTCGTGGAGAGGGCGCGCATCTACGTGGAATCGCGCGAAGCCGCGATGAAAGAATCCGGCGACGTCATGGCCGCGGGTAAAATTTTCGCGGAAATCGGCGAAGTGGTTGCTGGCGCGAAGCCCGCCCGCCAATCAGCAGAAGAGATCACCCTCTTCAAATCAGTCGGCGTAGCCATCGAGGACATCGTTGCTGCCGACCTGGTCTATCGGCGCGCGACAGCCGGTTAAGGCCGATAAATGAGAAGGTGCTCCAGAAGCGGATCGCTAAAAACGCGCCCCACAGCTTAACTCTTCAATATGAACAAGAAATCGTGGTTCAATATTTTCGCGAAAGCGGCCGCGCGCATCAGCGGCCGGCCTGTCACATTCACTATCGCTCTGGCGATCATCATCGTCTGGGCCATCACCGGTCCGCTCTTCGGCTTCAGCGACACCTGGCAACTGATCATCAATACCGGTACCACGATCGTCACCTTTCTGATGGTCTTCCTCATCCAGAACACACAGAACCGCGATGCTGAAGCCGTCCAGATCAAGCTCGATGAGCTGATCCGTGCAACCAAAGGCGCCCACACGGTGTTGCTCGACCTCGAAGAACTCGACGACAAACATCTGAAGACGATCAAGCAGTGCTACGAGGAGATCGCGAAGAAGTCGCGGGACGCACTAAAACACGGGAAGAAGGATACCGGCACACCTTTTATCCACCTCGAAACGGCCTAAGCCCGCGCCAATCGACGGCTCGAAAAAGAGAACATGCCGAAGCCACCGACACGAAAGGCGGCAAATGCTCGATCGGCCGCGGTCTTGGAAGCGATCCCGAACGTGGGTGCGTCCGT
>JBHENA010000039.1:0-18081 GCA_046262275.1 Chthoniobacterales bacterium | reverse complement strand
GTCCTCCCCTCCGAAGCCGATCTCGTGACGGGAGTGCTGCATGTTCACCAAGCGGGCTTTGCCTTTCTCTCGCGTGAGGGCAAATCGGAAGAACAGGACCTGTTCATCGCGGCGGAAAACACTGGCACCGCCATGCATGGCGACCGGGTAGTGGCGCGGATCACGCGTGATGAAGGCGACCCGCGCGCGCGCGGAATGGCGCGCCCAGAAGGCCGCGTTATCCGGATTCTGCAGCGCGCACACGACACGATCGTCGGCACGGTCCAGCAGTCGAAGAACTTCTTCTACGTGGTCCCGGATGATCCTCGCATTGTCCACGACGTTTACGTCGGGCAGGTCTCAAAGTCGGCTGCAACAAACAATCTTGCTCCGCGGGTGGGCGACAAAGTCGTCGTTCGCTTGGAGGCGTGGGAATCGCGCCACGTCAACCCCGAGGGCGAGATCGTGGAAGTGCTGGGGCGAAGTTCTGACCCCGGCGTCGACATGCTTTCGATCATCCGGAAGTATCACCTTCCGACCGACTTCCCAGCGGCCGTCCTGGCAGAGGCAGCGAAAATTCCGGAGACGGTCGAGCGTTCCATGTGGGACGGCCGGGAAGATCTACGCGAGCAATTCATCATCACGATCGATCCGGACGACGCGCGCGATTTCGATGACGCGATCAACGTGGAACGAGTTCCGGGTGGCGGCTGGCGCGTGGGCGTCCACATTGCTGACGTCGCCTCCTATGTCGCTCCCGGGACTGCCTTGGATCGCGAGGCGCTCAAGCGCGGCAACAGCGTTTATCTGCCGGACCGCGTCTTGCCGATGTTGCCGGAGCGCCTGAGCAATGGCGTCTGCAGCCTCAAACCGGGAGTCGATCGCCTGGCCCATTCGGTTTTCATTCAATTCCACAAAGACGGCCGGCCGCGGAATTTTCGCTTCGCCAGGACTGTCATCCGCAGCGCGCGGCGGCTGACTTACCGCGAGGCTTACGCCATTCTGCAAGCCGCGGCTAACGACCACTTGAGCGAGCGATTACATGTCGCCTGGGAGCTCGCCGCGCTCCTCCGGCGGAGGCGGTTTCAGCACGGCTCGCTCGACCTTGATTTTCCGGAAGTGAAAGTGCAGCTGGATGACAAGGGTAAGCCAATCCAGCTGGAGCGGATCGAAAATGACGAGTCGCACCAGTTGATCGAGGAGTTCATGCTCGCGGCGAATGAAGCAGTCGCGCTCGAGCTGAAGAACCGTCTCATTCCTGCGATCTATCGCGTCCACGAAAATCCGGAACCGGAGAAGCTGGCCGAATACCGCGAGCTGGTGCTGAGTTACAACCACAAGGCGGGCGATCTAACCCAGCGCCCCGAGCTTCAGCGCCTGCTGGCCTTACTTCGTGGCAGACCGGAGGAACAGGCGCTCAAGATCGGACTCCTCAAGAGCCTGAAGCGCGCCCGTTACGCGCCCCAACCGCTCGGCCATTTCGGCCTGGCCAAGAACAATTACACTCATTTCACCAGCCCGATTCGCCGCTACGCCGATCTCGTCGTTCACCGCACGCTCGGCGGGCGCAACCATCCCCGGCACGCTCGGAGCGACATGGGCTCGCTTGCTTCCATCGCCGAGCACATCTCCACCACCGAACGCGTCGCAGCGGAAGCGGAAAGCGATTCCGTCAAGATGAAGAAGCTCGAATTCTTCCAGCGGCAACTGAACGCGAAAGATCCGCAAGTTTTCCGCGCCGCCGTCCTGGAGGTGAAGAACTTCGGTCTGGTCGTCGAGCTGCCGGATGTTTTGCTGACCGGATTGATTCACATCTCGTCCCTGGCGGATGATTTTTACATTTTCAATCAGGCGCAGCGATGCCTCATCGGTCGCGAATCGCGCCGCCGCTTCTCCGTCGGAGACGAGCTGCGCGTCTACGTCGCACGCGTCGATGTCTTCAAGCGCCAAGTGGATTTTGCGATCGCTGAGGAGAAGCCGGAAAGGTCGAGCCGTCGCAGGCGTTAATGTTTTAGCAGCCGCGCATAAGGCTGTCATCCTGAGTCGCGCAGACGACGAAGGATCTCACAATGTTTTGTTGCCACCGTTTTTTGAGTGTGCCCAATAATAACTATGAGGTTCCTTCGTCGTCTGTGCGACTCAGGATGACCACACAGCGAGAGCGCCCACGCGCCAATTGTTTCTACGCAAAGAGCTTGCGTCCCCGATTCGTTGAGAAATTCGCTTCCAATCCACCGGCGAAATCAGTTAAGTTCCCGATTCGTTCGGACATGGACCAGGTCATCGAGGCGAAAGAACTGCAGATCGAGCGCAAGCACTTCCACGTGGAGCTGCGCGAGAACGATCGTGGCAGGTTTTTGCGCATCACCGAAGAGGCGCATGGCCGCCGCAACACGATTATCGTACCCAGCACGGGCGCCGGAGAGTTTACTGCGGCCATCGAGCAGATGCTGGCCACCAGCGAGGGACTCTCGCCGGCCTCCTGACTTCGCGCCCGCAGGCGCCACGCCACAGTCTGCAAGGGAAGCTGCAGTGGTTCGCGTTCCCTGTTTTTTCGGCGGCGTCTTGTTTGCGCGATGCCCGACGACATCTGATCGGCCGGCGCGACATCGTCCTCGGTCGCAACATTCCTGACTACCGCTGACTCCCCATGGGGGCCGCGTTGACACCTCGGAGGCTGGCGATAGGGTTGCCGCCGTCCTTCTGCTAACGGCTCATTTCTCCCTAATGCCTACGAAATCGAAGCGCTCCGCCGCCCAGACGCGAGTGGAAAAATCTTCTCGGAGGGCGCTTTCACACGCGAGCAAATCCTCTCGGTCCGGAGCCGCGCAAACGAAGGCGCCAAAGTACGTCTACCTGTGGGGCAACAACAAGGCTGACGGCGACGGCTCGATGAAGCCGCTCCTCGGCGGCAAAGGCGCGAACCTGGCCGAGATGACGCGTATCGGACTGCCGGTGCCGCCCGGTTTCACCATCACGACCGAAGTTTGCACCTACTACTACGCGCATAAGCGCACTTATCCGCGGTCACTCCAGGCTGAGATCGAAAAGGGAATGGCAAACATGGAGCGGATCATGGGCACGCGCTTCGGCGATTCGCAGAACATGCCGCTCCTGGTCGCGGTTCGCTCCGGCGCGCGCGATTCCATGCCCGGCATGATGGACACCATTCTTAATCTCGGGCTTAACGACGAGACGGTGCTCGCGCTGGAGAAGGCGACGAACAATCCGCGCTTCGCCTGGGATTGTTACCGGCGATTTATCCAGATGTATGGCGATGTGGTGATGGGTGTGCAAAAGCGGGAAGGCGAAGATCACGACCCTTTTGAATCGCTGATCCACCACTACAAGCACGAGGCGCACGAGGACGATGTGGACGACGCGCACCTCACGGTAGCCGATTACAAGGAGCTCGTTGCCCGCTTCAAGAACCTGGTGAAGGAACGCACGGGGCAGAGCTTCCCGAACAATCCCTGGGATCAGCTTCTCGGTGCCGCCGGCGCGGTCTTCGGCTCGTGGATGAACGATCGCGCGATCGTCTACCGGAGGAAATACAACATCCCGCAGGAGTGGGGCACGGCCGTCAACGTGCAGGCGATGGTCTTTGGAAACACCGGCCCGCAGTCCGGCTCCGGCGTCGCATTTACTCGCGATCCTGCGACGGGCGAGAAGGTTTTCTACGGTGAGTTCCTCATCAATGCACAGGGGGAAGACGTGGTCGCGGGCGTTCGCACTCCCCAGCCAGTGCTGGAACTGAAGAAGCTGATGCCGGAAGCTTACGCCGAACTCCTCAAGGTGCGCGAGCGGCTCGAGAAGCATTTTAAAGATGTCCAGGACGTGGAGTTCACGATCCAGGATCGGAAGCTCTTCATGCTCCAGACGCGCAACGGTAAACGCACCGCCGCCGCGGCGCTCAAATTCTCCATGGACATGTTCAAGGAGAAGCTGATCGACTGGAAGACAGCCGTGATGCGCAATCCGGCGGATCAGCTCGACCAATTGCTCGCGCCGATCTTCGATCTTGCTGAACTGAAGAAAGCGAAGGCGATCGCCAGTGGTCTGCCGGCGGGCCCGGGGGCGGCGTCCGGCAAGATTTATCTCAACGCCGATCGCGCCGCCGCCGCAGCGGAAAAGGGCGAGAAGGTCCTCCTGGTGCGCAACGAAACGAGCCCGGAAGATTTGCGCGGGATGATTGCGGCGGAAGGGATTCTCACCGCGAAAGGTGGGGTTTCGTCACACGCGGCGCTTGTCGCCCGCCAGATGGGCAAGGTTTGTATCTGCGGCGCGTCGGCATTGCAGATCGACTACGGGACCAGGACCGTCACCGTCAACGGACAGACGTTCAAGGAAGGCGATTCGTTTTCGATCGACGGCACCGCCGGCACCGTTTACGCGGGCCAGCTCGCGACCGCACCGAGCGAGATCATTACCGGGATGCTGCACGGCGATAAAGCCGCGCAAAAGACCGAGAAGTTCAAAGCCTTCAACCAACTCATGAAGTGGTGCTCGGAAGCCGCGCGTCTCGATGTGCGTTGTAACGCAGACAATCCTGAGCAAACCCAGAACGCGCTCGCCTTCGGCGCGGTTGGGATTGGCCTCACTCGCACCGAGCACATGTTCTTCGAGGGAAATCGCATCGACGCGATGCGCGAGATGATCCTTGCGGCCAACGTGGAAGACCGAAAAAAGGCGCTCGCCAAGCTGCTCCCGTATCAGCGGGACGATTTCACCGGCATCTTCGAGGCGCTGCGAGGCTTCCCTGCTACGATCCGTTTCCTCGATCCGCCGCTACACGAATTCCTGCCCCACACCAAGGAGCAGCAGATGGACCTGGCCAAAACGCTCGGGATCAAGGTCGAATTCATCCAGCAGCGCGTGGCGCAACTCCATGAGTTTAATCCGATGCTTGGGCATCGCGGCTGCCGCCTCGGCATCGCCTATCCGGAGATCACCGAAATGCAGGCGCGCGCCGTCTTCGAAGCGGCCGCCAATGTCGCGAAGCGCAAGATCAGGGTGAAGCCGGAGATCATGATTCCGCTGGCCGGTTTCAAAAAGGAATTCGATCTCCAGGCTGAGATTGTACACCGGGTTGCGCGGGAAGTAATGGCCGAGAGAAAGGTGACGTTTGAATACCTGGTGGGTACGATGATCGAAGTGCCGCGTGGCGCTTTGACCGCCGACGATATCGCGCAGAGCGCGGAGTTCTTCAGCTTCGGCACCAACGACCTGACGCAGATGGCGCTCGGGATCAGCCGTGACGACATGGGCAATTTCCTCATGCCCTACGTAGAGCACGAGATCTTTAAGAAGAACCCTTTTGCCACGCTTGATCAGGCCGGCGTCGGCCAGTTGATGCAGATCGCGGTTGAGAAGGGCCGCAGCACCCGCCCGAACATCAAGCTCGGCATCTGTGGCGAACATGGTGGCGATCCCGAAAGCGTGAAGTTCTGTCACCGGCTCGGGCTCGACTACGTCAGCTGCAGTCCGTTTCGTGTGCCGATTGCGCGGCTGGCGGCGGCACAAGCAGCAATCGCCGAAAAGTAGACCGTCTCCCGCAACGGTGTGCGGAAGACAGGCATCTTGCCTGTTTCGGCAGACGGGCTTCCAGCCTGTCGGATCAAAGCAAAACGGCAGGCTGGATGCCTGCCTGCGGGGCCAGGCTGGAAGCCTGTCTTCCGCCGCTCAGAACAAACTGTAAATAAACGGCGCGAGGGCCGATCCCTCGGCCAGCGCGAGCAGACCGCCCACAGCGAGGAGCAAGATCAGAATTGGCGCCAGCCACCACTTCTTGCGGACGCGCAAGAATGTCCACAGCTCGCGAAGAATGGAGAGTTTTCCGCTCACCCGACCAAGCTCACACAACTGGGCCAAGGTGCGAACAGTTCCGACGCTGTAGCCGCCTCGCTGTGTCGAGGCGTTGAAGCGCGCGTGGCTCAGAACGGCGACGCAGCGCCGTTGCTACAGCCGCTCGCCTTTCGCCAGGTGGGATTGGCAGTTGCTCTAGAATTGCCGTTCGAACTCGGACGCAGTTGCGTGCGGCCGCGCGCGTCCTCGCCAATAGCTGCTCGCGCTGCTGCGGAATGCAACATCGAGCGGGCGCTTTCCAAGCAGCCGCTGCAGTAGACCAAGAGGCGTCACGACGAGGAAGAAGATGATCGTGAGAATAAGGTTCGTCATTATCCAGCCCAGAGCGAGCGAGGCACTCATCCACGCGCGATGAAAGAGGCGGAGCTTTGCCGGTGCGATGCGCGCGAGCAGAACGAGAAGGGCGCCGGCAACGGCAACAAACCAGCCCAGATTTTTGTCGCGCCAGATGAGAATCGCACCAACGAGCAGCAGCGCGGTGCCCACTGTGAAGCCAAAGCTACGCAGCGCCACCGGCGAGCGATCCAAGTTCCGGTACTCTTCGTTACTGTGGGGCATAAGCTTCCCGGGGCGTTCGCTGGCCCGCGGATGTCTTCTCCGGTTTGTCGAGCAGGAAATTGCCTAACACCAGATAATCCATCTCCGTTCGCATGAAGCAGCGGAACGCCTCTTCCGGCGTGCAGACCGGCGGCTCGCCTCGCACATTGAACGATGTGTTGACCAGGACGGGACATCCGGTCCGCTCCGCGAACGCGCTCAACAACCGATGAAAACGAGGATTTCCTTTTGCTGAAACGGTTTGGACCCGCGCGGAGTAATCGACGTGCGTCACAGCCGGGACTACGGAGCGTACGGCGCGCAGTCGTTCTGAAAAATTTTGTTCGTTCGCTGCCGGATCCGTGAGTATCCGTTGTGACTCTTTCACCGGCGCCACCAGCAACATGTAGGGGCTTTCCTCCTCCAGCTCGAAGTACTCGGAGACGCACTCGCGCAGGACCGACGGCGCAAAGGGGCGGAAGCTTTCACGGAACTTTATCTTCAGATTCAGCGTCTCCTGCATCGTCGCCAATCGCGCGTCGCCCAAAATCGATCGGTTCCCGAGCGCACGCGGGCCGAACTCCATTCGGCCTTGGAACCAGCCGATCACCTTCCCAGCCTCCAGCAGGGCAGCGACGCGGGAGATCAGGTCAGGCTCGTTCAGCTCCTCGTGCGCAACTTGCTCGCGCTCGAGGAATTCGCGTGGATCGAACTCAGGGCCCAGGAACGAGCCGCCCTGCATGTCCTCACCGTTTGGGCCAACCTTCCGTGGCCGATCCTGGTGATGATGCCACGCGATCAAGGCGGCGCCGAGCGCGCCACCTGCATCGCCCGCCGCCGGTTGAATCCAGATTTTCTCGAACGGCCCTTCGCGCAGAATTCGTCCGTTGCCAACGCAGTTCAGCGCCACTCCACCGGCGAGGCACAGGTGACGAGAACCAGTCACCACGTGCGCATGTCGCGCCATTCGCAGCATCGCTTCCTCGATCACTGCCTGAATCGAATGCGCAAGATCCATGTGCCGCTGCGTAAGCTCACGCTCCGGCTGGCGCGCCGGACCGCCGAACAATCGATCGAAGCGGCGATTCGTCATCGTAAGCCCAGCCATGTAGTCGAAATAACCGAGGTTGAGATGGAACGAGCCGTCTTCCTTCAGATCGATCAGCTCGGTGAGAATTAGATCGCGAAAGCGGGGCGTGCCATACGGCGCCAGGCCCATCACTTTGTATTCGCCGGAGTTGACCCGAAAGCCGAGATAATAGGTGAACGCGGAGTAGAGCAACCCGATGGAATGCGGGAAGCGCATCTCCGCCAGCAGTTCCACTCTGTTTCCTTTTCCGCGGCCGATGCTCGTGGTCGTCCATTCACCCACGCCATCGATTGTCAGAATGGCCGCCTCTTGAAAGGGCGACGGAAAAAACGCGGAAGCCGCGTGAGATTCGTGGTGCTCCGGAAAGACGATCGGCCCGCTGAAGTTCAACTCCTCCTGAATCAGTTGTTTGATCCAGATCTTTTGCTTGATCCAAAGCGGCATCGCTTTCAGGAACGACCGCCAGCCGCGCGGCGCGCAGGCCAGATAGGTGGAGAAAAGCCGATCGCATTTCAGGAAAGGCTTTTCATAAAAGGTGATCAGATCGAGCGGGCCACCCGCTTCTTTGAGGCAGTACTCGATCGCGTGCCGCGGAAAGGCGGAATCGTGCTTCTTGCGCGTGAACCGCTCCTCCTGCGCTGCGGCCACGATCGCGCCATCGCGTACCAGACATGCGGCGCTGTCGTGATAAAACGCGGAGATGCCCAGGATGTTCACGGTGTGAGCGAGAGAAACTTTGCCAGTTCACGCGCGGCCACATCATGCCCGGTCGCGTTCCAATGCGTGTCGTCAGGAAAGAAGACCTCGCGTCCGGCCGCCAGTTCGCGCTCCAATGCGTCGGTGAGATCAAGCATCGGAATACCTTTGCTGGCGCAGAAATCCCGGAGCAACTCGTTGATCGCCAGCCGGTGGTTCCGAACGTCGTCAATGCGGAGGGGCATCTTGTTAAATCGGCAGTAGAAATCGACGGCCCGCTGCAACTCCGCCGGCGCGAAGGACGCCTCCGCCAGAGGCCAGTAGACCTGATCTTTGGATGGAACAAGCATGAGCACAAAAGTGCTCCCCTTCTGCGCGCAATCCGAGTTCAACTGCATGAGGCTCGTGCGCGCGAGTTCCCAGCCCCGCGTGCTCTCAAGCTCCGCTCGCGCGGCGCCCAGCTTTTGCAGATACGGAGGAAAGAAAGCGAACTGCAGCAGCCGACCGCCGACCGGAACGTTGAACATCCCGCGATCAAAGCGCGGCGTAGCGGACGAAGCGACCGGCAGAGGCTCGTTGAGCGCCGCTGCTCCGCCATGCATTAAACCGCGCACGGATTCAGCCGCGACACGGACGATCGTCCAAAGATAGAAGCTTTGGTAGCGCCGAAAAGAAGGCGCAAGTTTCGCACTGGTGAGTTCCTCATCGCGCCGATGCTCAGCGCGCTCCCAGTCATCGAATACTTCCGCGTCGTGCAAATCGTTTGCCGGAAAAAAGGCGAGCACCGTCCAGTGCGGCTGGTGTTTCGCGGCAAAATCCTGAAAGACGTAGCGCGCCTGCTGCGGACCGAACGCGGACGTGCCGTAGTTCTGCACCGCGCGTCCGCTCAGTTGCTCGAGCCGCGCCGGCCAGGTCTCTTCCACTGGCGAGGTGGTGCCGTCGGTGAAAGAGTCACCCAGCGCAGCAACGTCGATCTTCTCCCGCACCGCAGCGTTGCGGAAGCCCTCTGCGTCCGTCCGGATCGGATAGCGATGTAAAACAGGCCGGCTCAGCCCTGCCGGAATAAAACCGAGCCGGGCGATGTCACCCACGCGCCACTCCGCGTAAGTGTCCAATTTTTCGCGCAACCGCATTTTGTAGCGGACCGGGTCGACCCAGCGACCGTCCTGACCTACCAATCCAAACTGAGCGCGCGCCGCCACGATCATGGCAGGAAGCTTCAGCCGGTAATGCCGCAGCACCGACTCGATGAGCACGACAGAAACAAGGACGGTAACACCCAACGTGACCCACTCTCCGACGCGCGGCGTTTTCGCGCGCAACTGCGCGAGAATCGAAACGGCCAAACCGACAGCCGCAGCAAAATAGAGCGGCCACAAGAAAACCGACCGGACAAGCCGTAGGTCCAGCCATGCGAGGGGTCCGTGCGCGATCAGTTCCAGTTCACTCGTGTCCGCCGGAAGCGAAATTGTTCGCCGCTCGCTCTTCGCACGATCTTCGGCGATTAGGCGTTTCCGTTCCCCGGCATGATTCAACAAAATTTCATAGGAGGCGACGCCCTCCGGTTCCACCGTGAAGGCGAGCTGGTGTGGCACCGCGAAGCGCAGTGGGAACGCCAGGCGCGCATCGCCTGGCGTGATGATCTGCGGGACCACCTGGTTCCGCCGGATCGGGAAACGTTGTGAGATCGTGCCCGCCTGCCGGCTCGCGTCAGCGTCTTGCACGTAGAGCCGGCGCGTTTCAGCGCTAAGCCAATCGGCCACGCCGCAGACACAGATGAAAATCAAAACAGCATTGAGGAGCGTGGCGCGCGAGCCCGACTCCGCAACCGTCGAGGGCCTCAAGCTATTTTCGAGCTGCGGCGTCGTATGTCCGCCAGGCATTCCAAGCCCGCTCCCACTCTTGCTTCGCCGCCCACGCTTCCGCCTCCAGAAAATGAAAATAAGCGGGGCAACCGGGCTGCTCGCTCAGCCGCCGCAGCGTGATCAGGGCATCATCCGTTTTCCCCTCCTGCATCTGTTGCTGATAGAGCGCGAATCCCACCTCGTAGTTATTTGGATTGGAGAACAGCCTCTTTTGCAGTTGTTCGACTGACGCGCTCTCCACCTGAGGCAGCGCAGGGCGCACCGCGAAACGCGCAGTCGTTTCGCACGCACCACGAAAATCCCGTTTGCTCGCCTGGTGGTTTGCGACGCCACGCCACGCAAACTCGAGCAGCTCCGGCCGCTCTTGAGTGAAAGAACCGAGATGCGCCAGATCACCGCGCTCCGCCCAGAGCGAAAACAACCTTGCCTTTTGCGCAGACGTCATTTCTTGCAGGTGCGGTTTTACTTCCAGGAAGCGGTTCAGCGCGGATGTGAACTTCTCGCCGCTGGTGCGCTCGAGATAAGCCAGCAGCAGGTCCGGCTCGCGGCTGCCAAACTCCTCCAGCATGGCATGCACTGCGGGATTGACGGGCGAGGCGCTCGAGAGCATCCGGTTATACAGCTCCGGGCGCTGCGGGCCCGCTCGCCGGAGAGCGTCTCGCCAGGCGGTCACCGCCAGGAGTGGCTGTTTCGGGAGCCAAGCCACGCCTTCCTGATACGGAACTTCGAAGGAGTTTGGCTCGAGAAAGCGCGCGCGCCGAAAATCGTCCAACGCGTCGCCCGGCGGCCGGTTCGCCCCTACCTTCCCGAGAGCGCGCAAGAAATAGAGCTGCCAATCCAGCGGCGCCCATTCGAGCCCTCGCGTGGCTCGGCGAATCGTCTCCTCAGAAAGCCGCCCCACGTTCGCCGCGGCGGCCAGCCGTCGTTCGGTATCAGCTCCGAGCGCGCCTGGCAAGGACACCCCGCGATACACCGCCACAAGCCAGGTCATCCCGAGCGCGAACAGAATCAGGCCGAGGCTGCGAAACGAGTTCGTCAGCCACGCGCTTGCGGGGGTGCGCATGGGCCGGCGGAGCGCCATGCCGAAGAGAAACATTCCCGCGTACGCGGTGCCGACACGATGTCCAGCCACGTCGACGAGTCCATGGAGCGCAAACAAGAACAACGCCACCAGCGCCGCCGTTCGGAACCACTGATTCGTCCCCTCGCGGAATGGAAAGACGCGGCACACGAGGAGCGCTCCGCCTGCAAGAATCAGAAGGACACCGGGCCAGCCGATCTCCGCGCAGAGCCACAGCCAGTCACTTTCCGGGTGCAACGCCAGCGTCTGGCCCACCGAGGCGTTGCGGAAGATCGCGAAGACCGGCTGGAAATTACCGAGCCCTACTCCGCACCAGGGCGAGGCACGGATCAGATCGAGTGTGTCGTGAAAAATCAGCCAGCGGAAATCGCTCGAAACGTCCGAGCCCGCTCCGCGGAGGTTGAAACGTTCGAACGTCTGACCGCCAAAGACCAGCAGCAGCGTGAGCAACACAAGTAATGCCGAAGCCCCAATCGCAATCCTCGCGGTCGACCCGCTGCGCACCACCAGCACCGCCATCCATAAGGCGCTGCCCACGAGCAGCAGAGCGATTCCCGCCCGGGAGAAATTCAGGATGATTGCGGCGAAAAGCACACCCAATCCCGCCAGCCAGAAAATCCAGCCTTTCCTCCCCTGCCGAATTTCGTTGTGCGCGCAGGCGACCAGCAGAATCGAGGTGAGCCCGAGCAGGTTCGCGGTCTGGTTGCGGTTCGGGAAGGGGCCGAAGCCGCGCTGATTATGCCAGAATGGTAATGCGCTGTGCTTGAGATGGAGCACAATCGCAACCAGCGCGAGCAGGATGATGCCGATGGCAAAAATACGAAGCTGCCGCCGGTGGGCGCGGATCTCGACCTCCTGTCCGCCGACGTAGTAGAGCCAGCACAAACCCGCGGCAAAACTGAGGAGACACCCGGCTGTGATCCACGGCTGCGGCGAAACGGTCCCGGGCAACGGAATGCCGAAGTCGTTCATCAATGCCTCACGCCAGGCAGACTGGAAGAACCACTCGCTGGGCAGGAACGCGATTGCCGCGCAGGCCAGCAACGCGAGGAGGATGAGATGGAAGGGGAGCCCGAGCGAGAAACGCGGCGGATTCAGCAGCAGCAAGAGACCGAGGAACGCCACGACGATTCCTTCCGCCCATTTCTCTGTGGCGCCGCCGAGGAAACAGGCCAGCACCGGCAGCAGGCCGGTGGCCACGTCCTCCCAAGTCGCCTCGGGTGTCTTGCGGCGAACCGCCGGCTTTGCATCCTGCGCATCCTCGGCCATCAGGAGAGTCTCATTGGTATGGGATTAGCTGGCATAATGAGCGAAGTTTCTCTCTTCCGCCCAGAGCCATGTTCCTGCCTGTTTTACCACGAGTTGAAGCACCGCTTCCATCGCGTACTCTCCGCCCATCCAGTAAGGCTTAACCATGGTTACGCAACGCACGGAGGGTCTCTATCGGCTTTTCCTGCTCTGCCAGATTCTGATCGTTGCGGCGCTCTTCTGGTTAGGGGTCTGGATCATGACCTGGTCGTATTCCGAGGGCGCCGAGATGACCTGGCGGCGCTACAGCATCTACTGTGTGTTGCTCGTTCTGGGGATGACAATCGAATCCCTCAGCCGCGAAGGTTCAAAAAACTACCTCCTCCAAAATGAGCTCCTCCGGCAGCACCGCCTCAGCCTCCGGCAGACCTTCGCCAGCGCCGGCACGCTCGTGGTCTACCTCGTCGCGACGCACGACACCTTCATCTCGCGTTTGTTCTTCTTCAATTTTGTTCCCTGGCTGTATGTCGCACTCCTGTTCTCGCATCATTACCTGCCTTCCTTCCTCGCCCGCGTCGTCTTCAAGGGCGGCCGCCTCGAGAAAACGCTGCTGATCGGATCCTCCGCCAAGGCAAGGGAGCTGCGCGGGTGGCTCCGGCGAAAAGCGGAAATCGGTCTGCAGGCAGTCGGACTCCTTTGCGACGAACCGATCCAGAAAACCGAGGATGGAATTCCGGTGCTTGGAACCCCGGATGACGTCGAACGAATTTTGCGCGAACGGGGAATCACGCAGGTCATTCTGCTCGAGTTTCCGCTCTTCACCGAGATTAATCGCAACATCATCAGCGTCTGTGATCGCGTGGGCGTGCGGCTCTTGATCGTGAGTGATCTGGAGGAAAAACTGCGGCATCCGGTCACGCATTTCGAGGATGACGGTTTTCGCTTCATCGGTTTGCGCGAGGAGCCGCTCGAAAATCCGCTGAACCGCTTCTGTAAACGTGCCATCGACATCGCGATTGCGCTCCCGGTGATGCTGATTTTTTTCCCAATCCTCACCGTGATTGTGTGGCTCGCGCAGCGCCTGCAATCGCCGGGCCCGCTTTTTCACGTCCAGACCCGCGCGGGAATGCAAAATCGGCAGTTTCCCATTTTGAAATTCCGCACCATGCACCCGCACAACGGCGATCTGGCGC
The DNA here is from genome assembly GCA_046262275.1 of Chthoniobacterales bacterium. Classification (GTDB taxonomy): domain Bacteria; phylum Verrucomicrobiota; class Verrucomicrobiia; order Chthoniobacterales; family UBA10450; genus JACCTI01. The sequence goes on along the minus strand of JBHENA010000039.1, from coordinate 4,527 downwards.
GTCAGGCGCGGGACGGTGACGAGCGCGTTTTCCCGCTCGGGAAATGGTTCCGCAAGCTGAGCATCGATGAAGTCCCGCAGTTCTGGAACGTCCTCCGCGGCGACATGAGCATCGTCGGTCCGCGCCCCCACCTGATCGAGCACAACAATCAATTCTCGCAGTTGATGGCGAACTACCACGTGCGCACCTTCGTAAAACCGGGGATTACCGGCCTCGCGCAAGTGCGTGGTTACCGCGGGGAAGCGCGCAATAGCTCGGACATCGAGAACCGCGTGGCGTGCGATCTCGAATATCTGGAGAATTGGAACCTGTCGCTCGAGTGCGGCATCATTCTGCGCACCTGCGCGCAGCTTTTAATCCCGCCGCGGACTGCGTATTGAATATTCCCACAGGACCTATGGGTCCTGTTGCGCGGCGAGTATCTCCAGCTCCTTGAGAAAGCTTTCGAAGACCTGCGTCTTTTCAAACTGCTGCACATACACGCGCCCCGCCGCCCCGTAAGCCGCCAGGCACGCAGGATTTTTCGCCATTTCATCCAAAGTGTCGGCTAGTTCCTGCGGCCGGCCGGGGGGAACGTTTCGTCCAAAACCACCTTCCGCCACCGCTCCTGCGAGTTCGCTTTCCGGATCGGCTACCGTAATCACGGGCTTCGATTGCGCGAGCAGGCCGAGCAGTTTGCTCGGGAAGAATGAATTCCCAGAGCCGGACTGCTGCGTGATGAAGCAAACGTCGGCGTCGTCCAAAAGGGATGTGTAGTTGGCTCCTTCCTGCAGCGGCAGCATTGAGATGTTCGGCAGCTTCCAGGCACGGATCTGTTCCGCGAGAATGTCGCGTTGCGCGCCGTCGCCGCAGATGACGATGTGAACGGCCTCATCGCGCACGAGCCGCGCCGCTTCGATCAGTTGATCGAGTCCCTGCTTTACACCCAGGTTGCCCGCGTAAACCGCCAGAAAGTTTTCGGCAGGGAAGCCATTCTTGCGCCGAAACTCGCCGCGCTCGCTTAACGCATCGTTCGAGAGGGAGATGGCGTTCGGAAAATAGACGAGCTTTTCTTCCGGCACGCCCTTGCGGCGGAATTTTACCAGCATGCCACGCGTGATCCCCGATACCTTGGCCGCGCTGCGGTAAGCGAATGATTCAAGCCAATACAGCGCTTTGATGAACCAGCCTTCACGCAGCATCCCGAGGCCCACCGCCGCATCCGGCTGCATGTCCTGCACGTGAAAGATAAACGGCGCGCGTTTGAGTTTCCCGACCAGCCAGCCAGCGGTCCCGAGCAGCAGCGGTGGCGAAACAATGACGTAAACATCCGACCAGGGCAGCGAGAGGGTGCGCAAGGTCGACGTGAAAACAAACGTCGCCTCGTGCAGAATGCGTTTCAGCGCGGAGACCTGCGGCGGCACAAAATGCCAGCAGCGATGCACCGGCACGCCGTTGATCTCATCCTTGCGGTAAAGCCGACCGCCATCCTGCGGTAATTTACGCCAAGTGGGATAGTACGAGAACGCCGTCACCATCTCCACGTGATGTCCTCGCGCGCGCAGGAACTCGCAGAGCGCCACGTTATGCGGCGCGATCCCGGTGAACTCCGGCGCGTAATTGATGCCCCAGATTAGGACGCGCATGGTTGCCGTTCCTCACGCGTGTCACTTCTGAACGAGCCGGCGCCTACTGTCGTGTCATCCCGAGGCTGGCGAAGCGCGCCGAGGGACCTCACGCTTTCTCTGCCGATTACGCGAGCGGCCCAAGCGTACTCCACGGCCACGTGTGGGGTCCCTCGCCGTCTGCGCAGGCTCGGGATGACAGCACGCGAGCAACACCGCGCAAGCTGGAAGGATGCGCTACGTCGGCTCCCCTTCATCGCTCGCCCTTCTTCTTCAGCTCGTATGTCTTCGCGACGGAGAGAAACTCGTAAATGCCGTGCAGCCGCGCGAAGTAATAACCTTCGCGCCCGTCGAGAAACCCTCTTTGCCACACGTAGACGTAGAGGAAGCGGAGCAAGCCGCGAAAAGGCAGCCGCTGTGAGAGGAGCTTGAGCTTGCGCCGCTGCTCGACCCGTCCATGCGCCAAGCTACCCGAGCTGGCGGCGAGATCCCGCTCCGTCGCGACGCGCGCTTCCCAGTTCGAGTAACGGTTATGCTTCTCGATGAACACGTCTATCGACGGAAAGGCGTAATGGTCCATCTCACAGCGGAGCCGGCCAGTGGGACCGCGCACCACCACGTGCTCGTGCACTTCGTTGTCTCCGCTGTTTGTCGCCACTTCTGTCAGTTTCTCATATCGCCCTAATGAGTGCCGGAACAGCCGCAGATTCCAATTCGGATAGTAGGCGTGACGCAACCAACGACCGATGAAGAAAAAGCGTCGATTGATCCAGTAGCCCGCGATTTCGCCCGCGCGTGCAATTGCTTGCCGGAACTCGTTTTCGGCTTCGGGCGGCAAGACCTCGTCTGCGTCGAGGATGAAGACCCATTCGTTGCGAAACGGCAGATTATCCAGCGCCCAGTTTTTTTTCTTTGGCCAGGTGCCGTTGAACTCAAACTGGACGACGTGCGCGCCGGCCTGCTGAGCAATCCCGATTGAGCCGTCGGTGCTTTGCGAATCGACCACGAAGATTTCGTCGGCCCAGCTGATCGATCCAAGGCAGCGCAGTAGATTCGCCGCTTCGTTTTTGATCGGAACAATAATCGAAACCGGAACGCGCTCGCGATCAGTGGCCATGTAGTTGCGGGAGCCGGCTTTGATGCACTGCGAGCAGGGAAAAATCGGGAAGGTCGGCCACGGAGGGCGCCAGCGTTCGTCCATCGAACAAAACGAAGCCATGTCGCCGCAGCAAAGGCGGAATCGCGGCGCTGCCATAGCCGTCGAGGTAAATCACCTTGATGCGCTCCTGCTCGAACAAACCGGACGCCCCTTCCAGGACCGGCAGTTCATGTTCTTCCACGTCAATCTTCACCACGAGATCGCCCGCCGGCAGGTTCAAGGCATCCAGCCGCTCACACGGAATTCTCGTGACACCGCTGGTGCGTCCCGGCGCCGCCACTCGAAAGACGCCTGAGGTCACGCCGCGTTCAAAGGCGAGTTCCGTCGCGCGATTCGACGCTCCGATGTTCATCACCGTCACCTCCCGACCGGCCACAGACTGTCGCAAGCGTCGCGCCGTCGCCGGGTTTGCCTCGATCGCGACGAATTTCGTCTCCGGAAACAAGCTCTGAAAACGCGAAAGGACGGAACTGTATAGCCCGACGTTCGCGCCCACATCGACGAAAACGTCTCTCGGTCGCAGCAGGAGAGCAAGGTTCAGGAGCGAAGCGGCTTCGTCTCGAAAGACAATGTTTTCATCGGCGATCTTTGCCGCGCGCCAGAGGCCGATCTCTTCCCGCGTGTTGATGCGCAGCGGCGCCCCGAAGATTTGAATGTCCACTTCGCGCTCCGCGAGCAGCATTTGCGTGAGCTGAATCCGGAGGCGGGGATAGCGAAACATCACGATCCAAAACCAGTGACGCAGCAGCTTTTTCCCCGGCAGACTCATCTCCGCGGCCCCTCGTGATCAGAGGGAGTCAGTTCGAAGTCCATGATGAATTGGCAAGGATACAACGATCCCCTTGAAACGAAGCAGCGTTTTCCCCAAGAATGCGCAATGTTCGCTCGGTTCTTCGTCACGGTATCACTGGTCGCCGTGGCTGGTTCTGCTCCGGGACAGACGGAAATCCCGAGCACGAACCTGCGTCTCTGGTTTAAGGCGGACGACGGCGTGACAAAGGAATCGGTAACGCCGGAAGTCATTTCCTGGGCAAACAAGGCACCGGGAATCAGCATTTCTGCCGCTCCCTCGAGGGAAGCGGAAAAACCGATCCTGGTCGAGGGCGCCATCAATCGCTATCCGGCTGTGCGGTTTAATGGCTCGAGCAACATCTTGAAGACTCCAGGGTTCGGCATCCTGGCCGGTGCTGATGATATGAGCATCTTCGTTGTTGCCAAACCCGCCGCTACACAAAATGCCTGCGCCACCATCCTGGATCATGATTATCGAGGAACGGTCCGGGCGCCGCTGCTGGTGGAACGGCTCAGCGTGGTGTCGAGAAAGACGCATGGCACGGGCGGCACTTTTGATATCGACCTTCCACTCACAGGCACTCCCGGGATTGAATGCCGCAGTGGTGGGAAGAACGATGCCTATCAGGTAGTTTTCGCCTTCGGGACACCTGTCACCTGTAGCGGCGCTTCGGTCGCGGCAGGTAGCGCGACTGTGGCAAGCACCAGCAGAAGTGGGAATCAGGTGACGGTCAACCTCACCGGGGTCAGGAATGCGCAGAAACTCGCGCTCAAACTTTCGGACGTGAGCGACGGGACAGTCGCGAACGATGTCGTTGTGCGGATGATAATCCTGCTCGGCGATACGACCGCAGATGGAGCGGTGGATGGCTCCGATAGTGTCCAGACGAGAGGACAAAGGGATCAGGTCGCGAGCGACACGAATTTCCGCAGTGACGTTAATGCCGACAGCCGCATAGGTCGTCAGGATGT
>JBHENA010000038.1:17849-18092 GCA_046262275.1 Chthoniobacterales bacterium | reverse complement strand
ACCAGAAGCTTTATCGCACGGCCGAAGAACTGACCGAATGCGCGAAGCGCGATCCGCTCCGCATTTGGAGCGATCGGCTGATCGCCGACGGCGTCATCACTTCCGAGGAGTACGAGAAACTCGACAAGGAAGTGAAAGAGCGCGTCCGCAAGGAGTTCAGCGATGCGGAACGCGCCGAAGATCCATCAGCCGATGAACTCCTCCTGCAAGTGACGGGCGAGTTGCCGAGACTAGACGACGAAG
>JBHENA010000038.1:6370-17622 GCA_046262275.1 Chthoniobacterales bacterium | reverse complement strand
TTCGTTCGGCACCTGGACATGTCCCGTTGTTATCTACGCGCCGTACGGTGCCTACCTGCCGGGCGGCAGCTTATGGCATAGCCAGGCAAACGAGGCCGCGCTTGCGCATTTCCCGGGGATCAATGTCGTAATCCCGAGCACACCGGAGGACGCCGCCGGTCTGCTTTGGACTGCCATGCATTGCGAAGACCCCACTTTCGTCCTTATCCCGAAACATCTCCTCTGGGCCGAGCACGAATCGAAAGAGCCCGTGCGTGCGGTGCCACTCGGAGTCGCACGCAAGCGGCACGCCGGCTCTGATGTGACGCTGGTTGCGTGGGGCAACACGGTCGAGAAGTCGCTCGAAGCGCTGGCGCAAATCGGCGAGCACATCAGCATCGACCTGATCGATCTCCGCTCGATCGTTCCGTGGGATCGCGCCGCAATCGAGGAATCCGTGCGCAGAACCGGTCGGCTCGTGGTCGTGCAGGAAGACAGTGAGAATTGCAGCGTCGGTCAGATGATCATCGCTCATATCGCGGCGCAGCCCGACCTTTGGAGCGAGCTGGTTGCCCCACCCATTCTCGTCAGCAAAGAGAATGTGATGATTGGGTATAACCCGATCTACGAGTACGCCGCGCTTCCGGACGTGGAGCGAATCGTAAGTGCGATCAGACGATCAACGTCAAGTGTCGAGCGCAGACAAGGAGCGGCGCTCTCCAGGTCGCCGCGGGACAAAGAAAGGGGCGGTCTGGAGAGCGCCCCTCCTCGTGCGGCCGGCAGGAGTATGCAACGTAGTCAGCCGATCACAATACCGATCATGGGCGAAGGCATTCGTAACGCGAAAATCGTCGCGCTTTTGAAGCAGTCCGGCGACACAGTGGAGCTGGACGATCCGCTTTGCGAAGTGGAGACCGACAAAGCCGTTTACCCGATCGAATCTTCCTTTGCCGGCGTGATGGGAGAATGGAAGACCGAAGTCGGCGCGATCGTGGATATCGGCCAGGAGATCGGCACCATCAATGTTTCCGAAGCTTCATGGGACGATCAGCTCGAGGCCAAAGCTGAAATCTCCGCGAACGGCGCCGAAGCAGCCGCGCCAGCACCGCGCGCGCCCGCGCCAGCGCCCTCGCGCCAGCCAGCTGCAATCGAGCCGGCTCTCACCCCCACGATCACGCGCCGGTTGGGCCGCGTCGTTCCGGCTAATTTGCAGATCGACGTGCGTTGGGTCCCGATCCGCAAAGCGCGTGAGGCGCTTAAGAAAGCCGAAGGCAAAGATGCTGCCTCACCTTCCGTGATGGTGGCGTGGGCGGTGGTGCGAGCCATGGAAAAGCACCCGCCGTTCCGCCGCATTATCCTCGAGGACGACAGCATCGTCGAGCATGATGAGTTCGACCTCGGGATCGCCGTTGCCCTCGAAAACGACCGGCTCGCCACCGCCGTCGTTACCAAAGCGAACAAACGCGACTGGCCCGATTTTGTCCGCCGTTACAACGAGACTGTAGAAGAAACCCGTCGCGGGCGAGTCGACGCAGTGAACGCGCCCATCGTGATCAGCAGTCTCGGCGCCTTCGGTGTCCGCGCCGCGGCGCCGATTGTCGTTCCGCCCTCAATCGGAACGCTCTTCGTCGGCTCCGCTCACCAGGAACTGCTCGGCAACGGCAAGAAAAAGGAAACCGCCGAAGTGATCACCCTATCGCTCACCTTCGACCATCGCGTGGTCAATGGCGCCGGCGCCGCCAGCTTCGTCCACACCATCAAAGAGCAGATCGAGAACTTCCAGGTGCCAGCCGGAACTGGTGTAGCCTAAGCCGCGGCACAATAATCGTGCGAAGTTGTGCCCGTGCGCTGTAGTGAATAACGCCTACGGCGGCTGAGCAACCGTGGCCAGTGCGTATTCATGATGCGCCTCGGCGCAGTTTGCGTAAGCTCCCGGACGTGACGAACTCTAACGAGCCCGATGCCACAATGGCGGTGTTTCTCGACCTGGAGAATATCGCGATCGGCGCGCGCGAAGCGCGCTTCCCGGCGTTCGACATCCGCAAAGTCATCGAGCGCCTCCTGCTCAAAGGCCACATCGTGGTGAAGAAGGCCTACTGCGATTTCGATCGCTACAAAGATTTCAAGCGCAGCCTGCACGAAGCGGCCTTCGAGCTGATCGAGATCCCGCACGTGCGCCAATCGGGCAAGAACTCCGCCGACATCCGGATGGTGGTGGATGCTCTCGACCTCTGCTACACCAAAAGTCACGTCGACACCTTCGTCATCATCAGCGGCGACTCGGATTTTTCGCCGCTGGTGAGCAAACTGCGCGAGAACGACAAGACCGTCGTCGGCATGGGGGTGAAGAAATCGACCTCCGATCTCTTCATCAGCAACTGCGATGAGTTTCTTTATTATGATGATCTGGTGCGGGTGGAACGCGCGGCGCCTGCGCGAGCGCGACGGCTCTCGACGAAGAGTGCAACGCCCGCGGCCGCATCGCCGGGAGACAACAGCGGCGGACCCTCGCCGGATGAAGCGCTCGATTTCGTCGCGCAAACGCTCGAAGCCCTGCGCGCGGAACGCGGCGAGGATTACGAGATCCGCGGTTCACTCATCAAGCAGACGATCAAACGCCGGAATCCTGGGTTCAACGAACGCGCGCACGGCTTTCGCGCTTTCAACGAACTGCTGCTCGAAGCGCAGAGACGCGGACTCTTGAAGCTCGAAGGCGACAAACAGGCCGGTACGTACATCGTTCGCCCGGCAGATTGAGCCGGCGGCCGGCCCGTCCTCGTTAGTCGCCGAACGAGATATCCACGTCGCGCGCGGTCTGCACGATCTCGCCGCTGGGCGGAACCAGCTTCAGCTTGTTGATCGCGTCCGCGATCGGGACATGCTGCACCTGGTAGTTTTGGTAGCTGACCATGGAACCGTATTGGCGCTCCGCGATGAGCTTCACGGCTTTGACCCCAAAGCGCGTGCCGAGGATCCGGTCGAGCGTAGTTGGCGCCCCACCCCGCTGGAGATGCCCCAGCACTGTGCAACGCGTTTCTTTGCCGCTCCGCGCCGCGATCTCCGCGGCCACGACATCACCGATCCCACCGAAGCGATTTTCGCCCGTCTCCTCCGGGCGCATGACCACCTGACCATCAGCAGGGCACGCTCCCTCGGCTACCACCACGAGTGAGTAAATGCTGCCCCGTTTCTCGCGAGTTCTGACTGCCTCTACGATTTTGTCGTAATCGAACGGAATCTCCGGGATCAAAATAATGTGCGCGCCGCCGGCAAGCCCACCGTGCAAGGCGATCCAGCCGGCGTGTCGCCCCATCACTTCCAGGACCATCACGCGCTTGTGGCTGGTGGCGGTCGTATGCAGGCGATCAAGCGCGTCGGTGACGGCCGCGACCGCAGAATCGAATCCGAAGGTCATTGCGGTCGCTTCGAGGTCGTTGTCGATCGTCTTCGGAACGCCAATGCAGTTAATGCCCGCTTCCTGAAGCTGCAGCGCAGTCACCATCGAACCGTCACCGCCGACGATGATCAGCGCCTCGACGCGATTGGCTTGCAGGATCCGGCGGGCATCAGCGATTACCTCCGCCGCCACGACCGCCTTTTTCCCGGCGCCCACTTTCGCGACGAAATGCCCGCGGTTGGTTGTACCGATGATCGTTCCCCCGCGCGGCATGATTCCGCTGGTGCTGCGGCGATCCAGCACGATGAAATTACCCGGCGGGAGCAGGCCTTCGAAGCCATCCAGGAAACCGAGCACTTCGAAGTTCAGCTTCTCGGCGGCGAGGGCGATGCCGCGCAAAACCGCATTTAATCCTGGACAGTCGCCGCCGCTCGTCAGGACGCCGATCCGGGGCCTCATCAGTTTGCGCGCGCGCGGGTCAGAGCACTTTCTTGGGCTCGACCATGCGCCCCGCAGCGGCCCATTGGTCGTAGAGCTGCCAGGCCTGCGCGAGCAGCTGCCCGCCTTCCACGAAGCGGTTCGGGCTGCCGAGAAGAACGATGATGAGATGTCGCGGGATCACCGTTGCGCTCGTCTCGCTGTGCTTGATCACATCCGCTTTGCGTTGCGCAGAGAGGATGAGGCAATCGCCGGCGCGCGCGGTGCGACCGGTTTTAACGCCATCGACGCCGTTCGTTCCGAGAAGCTCATTCGTATTGCGCAGAATGTAATCCATCCGCTTGCCCGCGCGCTGAAAGGAAATCTGCCGTTCCTTTTGCGACACGTAAAAGCGGAAGCCAGCCTTATTGGTCGCGTAACGGGTCAGCCGCGCCATGTCCGCCGCAGTCGAGTAAGGAAGCGGCTTCACATTTGAGTCGAACCCGGTCGGATTAACGAACCGTGTCCGCTCCATTTTGAGGTTCTGCGCGAGAGCATTCATCTGGCCTACGAAGGTGTCGACCGGGCCTCCGTTTCCCGCGGGTGGAACGATGCCCTGAATGGCCTGGCCGACATGGGCGGCGAGTGTGGTGGCTGCGATGTTATCTGACTGAACGAGTGCAGCGTATAGCAGATCGCGCAACGTAATGGTGTCGCCGGGTTGGAATCCGACATTGTTTTCAGTCGTCCCGACGAACGCCTCCGGCGGGATTCTAGCCACTTGCCCGAGATCGCCCGAACGCTTCTCAGCCCAATCCAGCACGACCATGGCAGTGGCGACTTTTGTCAGGCTACCGATCTGGCGTTTCTGTTTCGATTCGCGTTCCTGGAGCACGTAGCCGCTCTTGGAATCGACGATGATGTAAGCCTGTGCGCCGAGCGCTCCGCCCGCGCTCGCGAGCAGCAGAACAAAGGAAAAGAAAGTGTGAAATAAGCGGCGAGAGAGAGTCACAATGGCGAAAACCGCTGCACCTTAATCGGTGACCTTTGATTGGCAACACCAATCAAGAATCCGAAGCCTGCCGGATCTCGGCACTGCCGAAACGACTACTCCAGTGCGAGACTCGAGCGGGTGCCGTAACGATGAACGTTCGGCGTCAGCGCGAGGTAAATGCGCTCGGCGGCATTCACGAGATCGAATGGCGTCGCGCGGCCCAGGCCGCTCGCGCGCACCGTTCCGAAGGGCCCCTGTCCACGGTTGCCGCCCGCCACATCGAATTCGTAAATGACCAGGCCGCGATCGACATCAGTAATCCGGACGTGCATCGACAAATGCGAGTGCAGTCCCCCGCCGTCCACGGTCCGGAATTCCCCTTCCACAAGCCAGCCCGTACGCGGAGTCTCGTCGTCTTTCAAAATCCGGGCCGGCGCCATTTTTTCGAGGCTTTCTTTCAAGGTTTGGGCGAAGGAAACAGGCGTCAGCGCTTTCCGCAGCGGCATTTCGCCTTCCGAGGCCGTTTGATGACCAGTGAAGCTCGCGTTGTCGATGCAAAACGGCCGGATGTAAATCGCCTTCGGGTCGTGCGCGCCCACGCCGCAGTTCGTGGTGAAGCGCACACCGGCTACGGAACCGTAGTCTTTAGGATCGACGGCCGCAGACGACCCGCCGCCCGCCGTGGCGACATCGGTCCTGGTGACATACATGTCGGCACAGGAGCAAAGGAGCAGGCTGCTGGATACGATGGCGATGAACGGTTTCATATTCTGTAAATCAGACCCGCACCGGCCCGCCCTAACGGCGCGCCAGACGAATGGTTGGCGGTTTTTGATGCAACTCTCGTGCCGCGCGTTTGGGAAATTTGGACCGAGGCGGCAGCGATTGCGTGAGGGACGGCGCAACTTGCCTCCGCTCGCAAGTTTAAAGCTTGCGCCCTCAAAGCAGCTCTCCCTGCCTGGGAGGCAGACTCGCAATCTGTTTCAGCGCCTTGCGCAGCCGCAACGCCGCGTGCGGCGCGTAGTCGAGCGCGTTATTGTTGAAGACCACGTGCACCTCCTTTGCGCCTTTGGCCAGCTTGTGGCTCCGTTGCGCTACCTCCGTGATTTCGTCATCGCTGTAGTCGTAGTTGAAACGAGCCGCCACCGTCTTGCCCGTGGTGTAAGCCTTCGCGTCCCGCCCGTGCAGTCGCAGGTAAGCCACGCGCGGATCGGTGATCTCATCCAGATCGTGCGGCATAATGGTGAAATGGTCTTTCGCCGGCGCGTCCACAGAAACGAGAACGGCCGAGTGCTTGCGCAGAAACTCGAGCATCGCCGGTAACTGCTCCCCTAGTGCCCAGTTGCGGTTACGGAACTCGACCGCGACGCGGTACCCCGAAAGCGACTCAAGGAGCGGCCGCAACTCATCGAGTTTATGCTTTCGCGGCGAAAAGCCCGGGGACAATTGCAACAACAGCGGACCGAGCTTTCCCGACTCCCGCAAAATCGCGAGCGAACGGAGTATCTCCCTCACCATCGCCTTCTCAATCTCCGGCGACAATTTCACCTTCCCTTTCCCGTCCGTCTCCGCCTGCTTTTGGAGAGCAGGCGGCAGCAACTTCGCCTGCGTGGAATGACGCGAGAGCAGTTGGTGCAGTTTCACGTCGAATGTGAATTGATCGGGCGTGCTGCGGCACCAGCGTTCCACCATCCGCGCATCCGGCACGGAGTAGAATGTCGAGTTTACCTCCACCATCTCGAAGTGCTCTGCGTACCACGGCAGCCGATCCGCCGCCGGCATGCCTTGCGGATACCAGCGCTCCACAAAGCCTGGATCCGACCAGCTCGCCGTGCCGACGAGAACTTTCCCGGGAGCCGATCGACTGGGGCTGCTTTCCGCCATTCCCTATGACAAGCGCGAGCGGTGACGAAAGCAACCGGCGCCTTCGAGAAATTAATGGAGTTGCGCATCGCGCTTCGCGCGCCATACTACCCACCTCAAGACGCGGGGTGGAGCAGTCTGGTAGCTCGTCAGGCTCATAACCTGAAGGCCGCGGGTTCAAATCCCGCCCCCGCAACCAAATCCCAGTGGTTGCTTACCGCGTTTATGTTCTGCAAAACGAAGCTCGACGTTACTACGTTCAGCGAAGACATAGAACGGAGAGTGAAGCAGCATAATCACGGCGTCTCGCGATGGACACGCGGCAAGGGTCCTTGGAAGATTGTATGGCAGAGCGAAAGGTTGCCCTTATCTGAAGCGCGAAAAACTTGAGACTCGATTGAAGCGGCAGGGACGCGGGACAGGTTTCTTCACATTAACAGGGTTGTCTCGGAATGACTCATAATCCGGGAGTCGCCGGACCGCGGGTTCAAATCCCGCCCCCGCAACCAAAAGCTGAACACTCCGCGGAAATTGGCTACCCCCGCGAACGCAGCTGAGCCGACCGCGCATTTGGGCGAGGAAACGAACGACGCCTCGGCCGGGCGCGTCGTGCAGAGCATCCTCTACATCGGCGGCGGCACGATCCTGGCGCGGATCGTAGCATTTTTTGCCACGGCTTATCTGGCGCGCACTCTCGCTCCCGCTGGATTCGGAATTATTGGCTTTGCGAGTGCGCTCTTTGTCTACTTCTCGCTCCTGGTCAGCGGGGGCATTAATGCGGTTGGCGCGCGCGAAGTGGCGCACCGCCCAGATGAAGCCTCCTCAATTGCAGCGAGCGTAACGCTTGCGCGGCTCGCTCTCGCTCTGCTCGCGGCGGCCGGCATCGCGCTGCTCGCGTTGTTTCTACCGAAACCACCGGAAGTAAAACTTGTCGTCCTCTTGATGGCGCCGCTGGCCGTAACACTCGCGCTCGACACTTCATGGGCCTACAAGGGCCTGGAGCGCAATGGGCGTGTCTGCCTCGCGCTGGTTTTCGCACAGTTGATCTATCTCGCAGCCGTTTGGGCTTTCGTGCGCGGCCCGGGCGACATCGCCCTGGTGCCGATCGCGCAGCTCGCGGGGGAACTTGGCGCGGCACTCCTCCTCCTTATTCCGTTATTGCGATGGGGCCGGCTCAGGCTCGATCTGCATGAAGCCTGGCGAATCCTCGCCATGACGCGTTTTCTCGCCGTCACCAAACTGTTACGCGCGCTGATCTTTACTTTCGATCTCGTGCTGATTGGCTTTTGGCTGGGAGAAACTGACGCCGGGCTATACACCGCGCCTTATCGAATTTGCTTCCTGCTCCTGGCGATTGCCGCAACCATCCAGGTAGCATATCTGCCCGCGATGACACGCGCTTCTCGCCACGGCTCGCACGAAACGAGCGCCGTTGCGGATCGGTCCCTCGCTTTGCAAGCGGCCGTCGGAGCTCCCTTTGTGGTGGGAGGAATTCTGCTCGCGGCGCCTCTCCTCACCGGTTTGTTCGGAGCCGACTATCGACCCGCCGCGGATTGCTTCCGCCTGTTGCTTTTGAGCGTCGGTTTCATTTTCCTGCACAGTGCGTTGCACAATGTCTTCGTCGCGCACCACCGCATGAATGTGGAGATGTGGAACATGGCGGCGGCAGCAGCGGCTAACGTGGTTCTCAACCTTTTGCTCATTCCGCGCTTCGGCCTCACTGGCGCGGCTGCGGCCACTGCCGCGGCGGAAGGTCTGTACTGTATCGGAGCAGTGGCGACCATTTATCGCATGAAAATACGCCTCGGTTTCCGAGCGATCCTGCGTCCCCTGCTGGCCGCGGCCGTCATGGGTGCGGTAATCTCAGCACTGAGTGGCGGTAAGTCGCTTACCGTCGCGATCCTTGTCGGCGCTGCAATTTATTTGCCCGCTCTGGTGTTGTTCCGAGGAGTGCCGCAAGATCTTTTACCGCACCTGCGAAGGGTATTCCCGATCGGCCTCGTGTCCCCACTGAAGTAAAAGCATGTCTGCCCAGAACGTTGACGCTGAGAGCTTCAAGCTCCGCGACGCCTCCAGCTACGATCCTGTAAGCGCCACGTTCGACCGCCTGACTGAGCGGTTCACCGTCCCCCTGGCGCGCACGTTGGTAGAGCTGGCGGAGTTGCGCGATGCCGAGCGTGTGCTCGACCTCGGCTCCGGCACGGGCGTCGTCGCATTTCAGGCGGCGGCGGTGATGAAGCCCACCGCGAAGATCATTGGTGTCGACTTATCAGAAGGCATGCTGCAGGTCGCTAAGCGCAAAGCTCTCGAAAATGAACTCGCGGATACGGTGCGCTTTGTGACGGGAGATGTGGAGGAGCTGGAATTCGCCGACGCCTCATTCGACCGCGTGCTTTCGCTCTTTGCGATCCTCCACTTCCCGAATCCCGCCATCGCGCTCGGTGAAATGCACCGCGTGCTGCGCCCTGGCGGACGGCTGGTGATTGGGTTTGGAAGCGGGCCGCCGCTATTCTCGGTTAGCGCGCTCCGCCACTTTTTCCGCCGCATTCCCGAGCTCTTCCACCGTCTTCGTGGCGCCTGGTTGAGCGCGCCCGATTTTCTGGAACACCTTGTTCGCAAACATTTGCCCGCAGCCGAGCAACCGGAGGAATCGCAACTGGCGCGCTCGCATTGCCGACCCGCAACCGCAGTTCCTGTATTACTGCGCGACGCCGGGTTTCAGAACCTTCAGTCGCGCTGGGAGGGACACCTTGGCTTCGTCGAAACTGCCGAGGAATTTTGGGCCCTTCAGGCAACCTACTCCTCCCTTGCCAGGAAGCGGCTTTTGACCGCGCCTCCGGAAGCGCTCGCTTCACTGAAGGATGAATTCTTCGGCCTCTGCCGCCAAGTGCAGGAGCGGAACGGCCGGCTCGCCTACCGTTACGGAGCGCACTTCATCACTGCGACACGGTCTCTTGAGACCTAGGCTTCTGCATTGAAAGTCACAGACTGCGATTTGTCGATCGTGATCGCCGCCTGGCCGGACACAACAGGTTTGAGCAACTGTCTGGAATCGATCGCGGCGCAAGGCGACGAGCGCACGGAGGTGATTGTCGCAAGTTCGACAGCCGCACCTCCTGAGATGAAGGAGCGGTTTCCGCAGGTGGATTGGCTCGCGGGCGGGAAGGAGCGGTTGATCCCGGAGCTATGGTCGCTCGGACTAGCACGCGCAGCCGGCGAAATCGTTGCCACGACCACCGCTCATTGCGTTCCGGCGAGCGACTGGATTGCGCGCATGCGTGGGGCTCACGAGCGGCTCGACGCGGCAGGGATTGGCGGCGCAATTGACCCGCCTCACCAGGGCCGTGCAATCGAATGGGCGACGTATTTTTTGCGTTACAGCAACTACTTTGCGTGCCGTGGTGCAGAGAGCGTGTCTGAGATCGCAGCGGACAATGCGTCCTACAAACGCGAGGCTTTGATGGCGCACCGGGAAGCAATCAGCGGGGGTTTCTGGGAACCGAGCTTCCACCGCCTGCTCTTCGCGGACGGCAGAACGCTCGCGTTTGTTCCGGACATTCGTGTCCGGCTGGCTGCTACTCCGGGATTCAAACGCTTTTTCGCGCAACGGCTGCGACATGGCCGCCACTTCGGACACGAGCGCATGCGCGGCAAACCCCTCCCGTTTCGAGTGGCGGGCCTCCTTGCTGCGCCGCTCATTCCTATTCTGCTGCTGATGAAAATCACGCGCCGGCTGTTTGCGCAGCCGGCATATCTCGGAGCGTTTCTTCGTTCCCTGCCGCTACTGCTGCTGTTCCTTCTCTCGTGGGCCTTCGGTGAAGCCTGGGGTTATCTCGCCGCCCTCTCCTCCGACAGCTCTTCCCTCGCAGCGGAGCGCCATGTTTCCGCATGACCGCGCCGTTGGTTTCGGTCGTGATCGCTTCCGTTAATGGCATGCCGTGCATTGGGGAGTGCCTGGAAGCGCTCACGCAGCAGCGCGGCCAAGTTCCTTACGAAGTGTTGGTCGTCGATCGTTGCGGTGAACAGACGCGCGAGGAAATCCGCCGCCGTTTCCCGCAGCAGGAAATTCGGCTAATGCCTGTCAATGGTTCGCCCTCGATTCCTCGCCTGCGCGGCATCGGGACGAGCGCCGCGCATGGCCGACTAATCGCGATTCTCGAAGACCACTGCAATGTACCGCCGCACTGGCTCGAAAGAATCGCCCGCGCGCATGAAGCAGGACATCAGGCAATCGGCAGCGGTGTGGAGAATGGGAACGTCGAGCGAACTATCGATTGGGCGGTTTTTTTTTGCGAATATACGCGCTTCATGCCGCCTGTTGCCGCCGGAATTGTGCCGGAGATTCCGGGTAATTGCGCCGTCTACAATCGCGCGCTCCTAGACCGTGTCGGATCGCATCAGAACGACGAAGTTTGGGAGTCCTTTCTCCACCAGCGCATCCGTGAAGAGGGCGTGCCGTTCTTTTGCGATCCAGCGATGACAGTCGTGCACAAAAAGCGCTTCGGCTTTGGTTACTTCCTTTTGCAGCGCTACCACTATTCCCGGTCTTTTGCCGCGATGCGCCTGAGGGCGGCGCCGTTCTGGCAGCGTCTCGGCTATGCC
>JBHENA010000038.1:2080-6360 GCA_046262275.1 Chthoniobacterales bacterium | reverse complement strand
CGTCTCGGCTACGCCTGCGCGACACCGCTCCTGCCGTTCCTGCTGTGGTGGCGTATGGCAACGACGATTCGGCTTAAAAAACGGCGGCAAAAAGAATTTCTGCTCGCTACACCAGCCATGATCACCTTCCTGGCGAGCTGGGCTTGCGGCGAAGCGGTCGGCGCATTGCTCGGGCCCGGCGATAGTCTGGCGCGGGTGGAATAAGCATGCACGATGGAGAAATTCCTGCGCTCTCGGTTGTGATCGCTTCGTGGTCCGGTGAGAACGCAATCACGCGCTGCCTTGAGAAGTTGCTGCCGCAGGCGGGCTCTGCCGAGGTGATCATCGCTTCTCGCGGCGTTTCTGATCTTGCTGCTACCCTCGCGCCGTCTTTCCCGCGCATTCGGTTCGTGCGCGGCCCTGCCAATGCGAGCGTTTTTCTGTTGCGGAGTCTAGGTGTGAAGGAAGCGCGTGGGAAATCGATCGCGCTGCTCGAAGATCACGTGACGGTCTCCGAACATTGGGTGGAGGCGATCACGACCGCGCACGCAGAAGGCAAAATGATCTGCGGCGGGCCAATCGAGAATGATCCCGGCGCGGACGCCTACCAGTGGGCGTTGTACTTTGTCGAGTACGGCATTTACATGCCGCCAATTCCCGAAGGCGAAGCAGGAATTCTCTCCGGCGCGAACATTGCCTACGATCGGGAAGCGCTCATGAAGTGTCGCGATGTGTGGGAATCCGCCTTTTACGAAACCGATGTGAATGCCGCGCTCTTGCGCGCCGGGCATACGCTCACCTTGCTCCCGACCGCGTGCGTGAGCAGCCGTTTGCGAATGCCGCTTCGCGAAGCGCTCCACCATCTCTTTACCGGCGGCGCGCATTACGGCTGCTTTCGAAAGTCCAGGACGAGCTGGCATGCGCGTCCATTCTGGTTCTTCGCCGCTCTGGTGATTCCGTTTGTTTTGCTGCTCCGCATCCTGCGCATTGCGGCCACGCGGCATCCCGCTCGTCTTCTCCAGATCATCCGCGGATTGCCATTTCTCGTGCTGCTTATCGGCGCATGGTCTGCCGGCGAAACGCTCGGTTACGCGCGCCACACAACTGCGAAGTAACGATGCGGATCGGCATTGACGCATGCATATGGTCGAACCGTCGCGGTTACGGCCGCTTCACCCGCATGCTGGTCACGACCATGGTGGCCGAATACCCGCAACACGACTTTATCCTGGTCGTGGACCAACACACCGCGGCGGAGTGCGATTTTCCAGAGGGAGCACAGCTCGAAATCGTCAACACGCGCGAACAACCAACCCGTGCGGCATCCGCTCGCACCGCGCGCAGTCCGATTGATATGTGGAAGCTTGGCCGTGCCGTTTCGCGGCTGCGCTTAGATGCGTTCCTGTTTCCCGCCAGTTATTCGTTCTACCCGTTGCTGTGTCGCACGCCCGCGGTTGTCGTCTTTCACGATGCGATCGCGGAGCAGCATCCAGAGCTGATCTTCGCGACATGGAGATCTCGCCTGTTCTGGCGCCTGAAAAGCTGGATCGCGCTGCGCCGCGCGAACCGGCTCGTCACTGTGTCAGAGGATGCGCGGAAGCAACTGGCCGCAGTTTTCCGGCTGGCCGTGTCGGACATCGCCGTCGTCTCGGAGGGTCCGGATCCGGGTTTCCAGCCGCGTGATGTTACCGAAAGCGGCGGAGCAATTCTCGACCGCTATCGCCTCCCGCGAAATGTGTCGCTGATCCTCTATGTGGGTGGAATCAGTCCGCACAAGAACATCCAGGGTCTTCTGCGTGCGCTTGCGCAATTGCGGCATTCGCCCTGGCATCTGGTGCTCGTCGGCGATTACGCGACAGACAGCTTTCTCGGGTGCTACCCCGAAGTAGATGAACTGGCGCGGCGCCTGGGTCTGACGGAGCGGGTAACCTTCACCGGCTTCGTCTCCGACACGGACCTCGTGATCCTCTACAATCTCGCAACTATGCTGGTCCTCCCCTCCTTTGGCGAAGGCTTCGGACTGCCGGTTGTGGAGGCAATGGCGTGTGAATTACCTGTCGCCGTCAGTAATCGCAATTCGCTTCCAGAGATCGTCGGTGAGGCTGGGTTGCTTTTCGATCCACTCTCGTCCGACGAGATGGCCGGCGCGATTGAACGGCTGTTGAGCGACGAGGCGCTGCGTCAAACCTTGCGAAGCCAAGGGCGCGAACGGGCAGAGTCGTTTTCCTGGAAAGCGGGCGCGCACAAATTGGTTTCGCTCGTGGAGGAGGTCGCTCGTGCCAGTGGATAGAGCGCTGCGTTTTTGCATGGTGACAACCTTTTATCCTCCGTACCACTTCGGAGGAGACGGGATTTTTGTTTACCGCCTGGCCGAGGAGCTGGCGGAACGCGGTCATCTCGTGGACGTCTTCCACTCGGTCGATGCCTATCGATTGCAACACCGGGAAGAACCTGAGGCTGCTTTTCCCCATCACCCGAACGTCACCCGGCGTCCGCTAAAAACATTATGGCCCAGACTGTCGGCTCTTGGCGCGCACCAGTTCGGCCATCCCGCGGCGTACGCGGCGCAGCTCGGGGAGTGGCTGGATCGAGAATTTTACGACGTGATTCACTATCATAACATCTCACTCATGGGCGGTCCCGGCGTGCTCCGTCTCGGCGGTGCCGTCAAGCTCTACACCGCACACGAGTACTGGCTCGTCTGCCCGACCCACGTGCTCTTTCGATTCAACCGCGTCGCGTGCGAGAAAAAGAAGTGCCTGCGTTGCCAGCTGGTTTATAAACGCCCGCCGCAGTTCTGGCGTTACACGCGTTTGATGGAGCGCAGCCTGCGCGAAATTGATTGCCTGCTCGCGCCGAGTGAGTTTGCAAAGGCGAGGCTCGCTGCCGATGGGGTGGCCTGTCCGATGCAGGTGCTGCCGCATTTCGTGCCGGTGCCGGCGGAGCCTGCCGAGACGACGACGGTTTCCGGTGCAGCGCCCTATTTTCTTTTTGCCGGCAGACTTGAAAAGCTCAAGGGCGTCCAGGACCTCATCCACCTCTTTGCGAAGTATCGTGAAGCGGAATTCGTGATTGCCGGTGAGGGTCATTACGCGCCAGAGCTGCGTCAACAGGCTCGCGGGCTGCAACACGTCCGCTTTCTCGGGAGCGTAAATGTTACCGCCTTAAGCGCGCTTTACCGCGGCGCGATCGCGGTGCTGGCGCCTTCCCTCTGCTACGAAACCTTCAGCCTTGCCGCTGCCGAAGCGCTCGCGCATGGTACTCCGGTGATAGCACGTCGCCTCGGCGCGCTGACTGAGATTATCGAGAGCAGCCGCGCCGGATTTCTTTTCGATTCGTTGGAGGAATGCCGCCTTCAGATGGAGCGCCTTCGCACCGATCCCGCGCTGCGCGATTCTCTTGCCACCGCTGCGCGAAGCGCCGTGGCAGAGAACTGGACGGCGGAGATTCATCTGCGGCGCTACCTAGCGATCGTTGGATCGCTCATCGCGCAACGCGCGAACAGACAAGATGGAAGATCGGAGCGATGATCAAGAGCAGTTGGCGAAAGAAGGGGACATCTTTGATGCGGTGGTAAAGACGGACGGCTCTGCGTTGAGCGGGTGAGAGTTGCTCGAGATCGGCCGCGCTCAAGTCCGGCAATTCAATCGCGCACCTGCCAAATGACGTCCGGGCGCAGATCCGCTTCAAATTGAAGATGGAAAGCAGGCGGACGTGATCGTACCCGACTCGTTTCCGCCAGCGGACATAGCGTTTCGCCAGGCCGCGCGGCAGCCAGCCCACGCCCCATAACCGCACATGCGGTTCTGGCGCAGCCGCCAGTCGATTCCACGTGGTAGCGAAGAAGATCCCGTCTTGTTTCAAAACGCGGTGGGCTTCCTCGATGCACTTAGCGGGCTGCGCCGTGTGCTCAAGAAGGTTTTCGGCCAGGACCAGGTCGAAAGCTTCTTCATGGAATGGCAGGAACTCCGCGCAGCAACAGACCAACTGCGCCGGCCGCTCTGCTTCCTGCAGCCGTTTGCGCGCAATGATCAGCCAGCGGAACGCGATGTCGATTCCGAGGGCGCTGTCAGTGCGCTCCGCCGCAGCGAGGAGCAAGCCGCCGGTCCGTGTGCCAAGCTCGAGCACACGTGTGCCACGGTCCGGCTGAAACTTGGCACGTACACCGGGTTGCGCCTCCAGCAGATGCCGCCCGCGGTCCACGCCCCGCAGTGCATGCGCCGTAAACCGCCGCGCCATATCGTTTGGCTCGTCGGGCGTGATGGACCAGTAATACTCGACCAGGCCGCGAAAATCCGTCG
>JBHENA010000038.1:0-2054 GCA_046262275.1 Chthoniobacterales bacterium | reverse complement strand
CCTTTTTGGTAATCCGCTCCGATTTCAAGATGAGGATCGGGAAAAATGCGAAAATCCGGAATGCCAAGCACGATCGGAAATCTCAGGTCGCACGCCGCGCAGAGGTAGGCGTCGGCAACTGCGGAGACTGTCCCCTTGCACCGTGGGCAGCAAAATTCAAGGCGCATCAAACGCGGACGAGACTGCGGCCAATCGCGCGAAGCTGCAGATAAACGCGACCGGGCGCAGTTTCGAAGAGCTTAAACATCCACGGGCTGCGCAGGTAATAGATGTCCAGCCGCGACAGCTGATGCCGATCATCCGTTGGCCGTGCTTTCGCGAGATTAACCCCGCATGCGGCGCAAAAATTTTCGCGCACCGTCTCATAAGTTGTGCGCGTGAATCGGCCGAACGGAAACGCGAAGGTCGACACTTCACATCCGAGGCGTTCCTCGATCATCTTCTTCGAGTCGAGAATCTCCTGTCGTGCTTCCTCTGTAGGCAGGTCTGGCAGTCGGCGGTGTGTGACGGTGTGCGCACCGATCTCAAATCCCACAGGTGCCATTTGCGCGAGCTCCGACCAGGAAAGCAGCGGCAGCCGAGGAATGTCGGGAGCCTGATGCGGCCAGTCGTTCGTCTGCCCGCACCGTCCGCTGACCGCGAAGACTGTGGCGCGGAAACCGAGCTCCGACAAAACCGGAGCCGCATGCTCTAAGACACTGGTAAAGCCGTCGTCGAACGTGAGCACGACCGGACGGGCCGGCAATGTGCCCGCGCCATCCCAGCCGTCCAGTAATTCGCGCAAGTTGATGCCGGTGAACCTGCGGTGGGCGAGCGAACGCATGTGCTTTTGGAAGTCGCCCGGTGCCACCGATGTGACCGCACCTGAATCGTCAAGCGAGTGGTAAGTGAGAATTGGCACCGCCTCACCGGCTCCGACAAATTGGGCACTGCTCACGACGCGGAAGCCGAAGCCGAACCTTTTAGCCGCTCGCAACTCAACGCGACCTCGACCGCTTCCTCGCGGCGGATCGGCGACGCCGAGCATGTGGAGATCGCAGCGTAGAAGCGCTCAATCAATGTGCGAAGTCCCGGATAAGCGCTCTCCGCGGTCGCGGCGCGTTTCGCGAGGTTTGCACCGGCGGAAGCGAAGATGCGCGCCGAAAGATCAAAGGGGTGAAGGATCTTTCGCGCTCGTGAAACAAGACCCGGTTCGATGACGCTGAAGCCGTGAAAGAAATCGATCTGAATGGTGCCGGCCGTTCCGAGCAAGCGCAGTGCGGCCGTAGTCGGCCGGCTGTTCATGCTGATCAAAATCGAAAAACAAATGCCGCGCGAATTCACCACGGCCCGGTATTCCCCAGGCGCGGCTCGGCTCACGAACCAGCCTTCTTCCCGCAGACTACCGGGTGCAAAAACCTGCATTAGTGAAAGCGGGTGCGGGAGGATCTCTGCGACGACTTCATCCAGCTCATCTGCTCTACTGCGCTGTCCCCCGGCGGAACAAAATGTCGCCTCAAAATGACGCAATTCTCCGATCTCACGGACGCGGGCGCGAGCTTGCTCAACGCCGTCCTGAAAAAGAAATTGATGAACGGGACACACCAAAACCTGGCGCTGAGCAGCCAGTTCAAACAAGCGTTCCGTTTCGGAAGCTGCAGGCGTCATTGGCTTCTCGACCAGGACGTGAATACCGCGTTCTAACGCGGCGGAAGCGAGTTCGAAGTGGCTGTGTAGCGGAGTGCAAACGTGGAGGACGTCTATCCTGGTTTCGCGCAAGAGCTCGTCCAAATCCGAGTGGACACGCGCGTCGCCAGCAAGCTCCCGCGCCTTTCCCGGATCCAAATCGCACACGCCGACGAGAGTGCCGCCGGCGCGCTGCAGAGCATGCGCATGCCATTTTCCCATCAGGCCTGCCCCGATAATGCCGGCCCGAAGCGTCATGAGCGAAGCGCAAGGTATGGCGCTACCTCGACAAAGCTCCCGGTGGCGGCAGAATCGTACGCTGCCAGGACGAGCGCGAGAGTTTGGCGATGATCGCGAGCGTCGCCCGCGGGAGTCCTCTTCTGCTCAAG
>JBHENA010000037.1:0-18113 GCA_046262275.1 Chthoniobacterales bacterium | reverse complement strand
CCCGACCGTGAACGGTGAGTCGATCAGCCTGCGTTTGCTGAGCCGCGACCAGCAGCATGAGCAGTTCGGTTTCGAGCGGCTCGATTTGAGCCCCGCGCATACGCGCATCGTGCACTCGTTACTCGCGCAGCCGAACGGGATTGTGCTCGTGACGGGGCCGACCGGCTCCGGCAAATCGACTTCGCTCTATTGCTTCCTCAGCAGCATCAATTCGGTGCAGCGGCGGATTATCACAATCGAAGAGCCGGTCGAGTATCGGCTGCCGGGCGTGTCGCAGATCGACGTGAAACCGGAGATCGATCTCACCTTCGCGAAAGGGCTCCGCCACATTCTCCGGCAGGATCCAAACGTGATCATGGTGGGAGAGATTCGTGACTTCGAGACGGCGGAGATTGCCATCCGTGCGGCGATGACGGGGCACCTGGTCTTCAGCACGTTGCACACGAACGACGCGGTTGGCGGCATCACGCGTCTGCTCGACATGGGGGTCGAGCAATTTCTCCTCGCGTCGACCGTGCGCGCATTCCTCGCGCAGCGGCTGGTGCGCACCATTTGCCCGGATTGCGCGGAGCGTGTCGAGTATCCGCGCGAGTATCTGGCGGAGATTGGATTTCCGCTCGAGCTCGGGACGAAGTTCATTCGTGGCGAAGGCTGCGACAATTGCAGGCAAACCGGCTACCAGGGGCGGCTCGCAATTTTCGAAATCTGCGTCATCAACGAAGCGATGCGCAAAGGCATCGTCGAAAAACGCGACGGCGGGGAGCTGAAGCAAATCGCAATTGCGCAGGGGATGGAGACATTGCGCCAGGATGGCTGGCGCCGCGTCGCCCAATCCAAGACCACGATCGAGGAAGTAGTCCGCGTGACCCAGACAGACGAAGTCATGTCCGAGACATCGCTGGTGAGCACCCCTGCGACAGCTTCCGTCGCGCCGGAAGCGGAAGAGCCCCTCGCCGTGTAGCGGTGGTCGAGATATGTAGCTGCCGCACGAGCCGTCCGCTTCCCGCGGTCATCCCGAGCCTGCACAGACGGCGAGGGACCTCACACACGGTCTTCGACTTACGCTGAAGGAGAGATGGCCGCGGCAGAACAGGCGTGAGATCCCTCGGCGTGCTTCGCCAGCCTCGGGATGACAACTCAGAGCGTCGGACGCTAAACAGATACCCAGCCAGCAGGCAGTGCGAAGAAAGACGCTGGTAGCAATGTCTTTCCCGCGCTTCCGACAGGAAGCGGCTACAAGGCGCGCTGGCTCGGATGATCGTTACCGCGTCCGCGCAAACGATCGACGGCTTCCGCATAATCGCGGGCGCGAAAAATCGCCGTGCCGGCCACCAGGACGTTCGCCCCTTTTTCGACGCACAGTCTTGCTGTTTCCGGATTGATGCCGCCGTCAACTTCAATGTCGATGTGGCTCGAGTGCGATCTCTTCCAGTCCCGCGCCGCGCGGACCTTCTCCATCATCTCCGGCCGGAACGCCTGGCCACCGAAACCGGGATGCACCGTCATAATCAGGAGCAGATCGAGATTCGCGAGATGCGGCTCGAGCGACGAAAACGCCGTGGCCGGATTAAGCGTGAGACCGGCGCGGCAACCGGCGGTCCGAATCGCCTGAAGTGTCGCGGCGACGTCGTGTTTCGCCTCCGGCTCGACGTGCACCGTGATTGTGTTCGTGCCTGCTTCTACGAAGCGCGGCGCATAATGATCCGGATGCTCGATCATCAGATGCACATCGAGTGGAAGTTGCGTCAGCTTCCGAATAGTGGCGACGACCGCCGGGCCGAAGGAGATGTTATCGACGAAATGGCCATCCATGATATCGAGGTGGAGCCAATCGGCGCCGGCGTCTTCGACGCGGCGGACCTCGTCCGTGAGACGCGAGAAGTCGGCGGCGAGGACGGAGGGAGCGATAATGATCGGGTGCATCGGAGTGTCTTCGACGACCTATATGCCAGATGTGACCAATATGTCCTATCTTCTCCTTGACGATAAGAGACTCCGTTCCTAGATACTCTGCGTTTCAGCCCGGTCCTCATCGCGGGTGCAGCGCATGAAAGCTGCTAAGGTCGAGGCAGAGGGACGCGCTCGGACGGACTGGAACGCGTTTTTCAGCGACCGAAAGGCTAATTCATGTTGAACGGAGTTTTTGGCTGGCTCTCCAGCGACATCGGGATCGACCTCGGCACCGCGAACACACTGGTCTACGTAAAGGACCAGGGGATCGTGCTGCGCGAACCCTCGGTCGTGGCGGTGCAGGCGGGCACAAACAAGGTCCTCGCGGTCGGAGACGAAGCGAAGCGGATGCTGGGGCGCACACCTTCCAATATCGTCGCGGTGCGGCCACTGAAAGATGGCGTGATCGCCGACTTCGAAGTGACGGAAGCAATGTTGCGGCACTTCATCAAAAAAGTGCACAACCGCCGGGTGCGGGCGAGACCGCGGGTGGTGATCGCGGTTCCTTCCGGAATCACGGAGGTGGAGAAGCGCGCGGTGCGTGAATCTGCCACGCATGCAGGCGCGCGTGAAGTTTACCTGATCGAAGAACCGATGGCGGCCGCGATTGGCGTCGGTCTTCCGGTGCAGGACCCGGCCGGGAACATGATCATCGACATCGGCGGCGGCACGACGGAGGTGGCGTTGATCTCGCTTTCCGGGATCGTCTTTAGCCGGAGCGTGCGCGTGGCGGGGGACGAGCTGGACGAAGCCATCGTGCAGTACATGAAGCGCGCCTATAACCTGATGATCGGCGAGCGCACCGCGGAAGAGATCAAGATCAAGATCGGCTCCGCTTATCCGAGCGAGAAGGAGACGAGCGTGGAAGTAAAAGGCCGCGATCTGGTGGCAGGTTTGCCGAAGACTTTAATGATCACTTCGCAGGAAGTGCGCGAAGCTTTGCTCGAGCCGATCTCCACGATCGTCGATTCGGTCCGCATCACGCTGGAGCGTTGTCCGCCGGAACTCTCCGCCGATCTGGTGGACCGCGGCCTTGTGCTGGCCGGCGGCGGCGCGTTGCTCCGCGGGTTCGACAAGCTTTTGAGCGAAGAGACGGGTTTGCCTGTCCATGTGGCGGAAGATCCGCTGAGCGCCGTCGCGGAAGGAACGGGCAAATGCCTCAATGAACTTAAATTTCTACGCCAAGTCGCCTCCACGGATCGCTCGTGGCGGTAGGCATTTGCGATTTGCGATTTGCGATTTGGGATTGAATGCCGCGCCCCGCAGCGGGTCTCGAAATTGCAAATCTAAAATCGCAAATCGCAAATCCCGATGAGTCGTTCCAGCGTCGTTGCGCTGCTGATTTTCGTCGCGATTCTCGGGTATTTCCTCAGCTTCGGCCCGGAGAGCACGCGCAATCTGCAGGCGGGTTTTTATGAACTGATCTCGCCCTTTCTCAAGACCGGCTCGAGCCTGGAGAAACAAATCACATCCGTGCGCAAGGGCTTGCAGACGCTCGAGGAACTGGAACGGGATAACAACGGCCTGCGGGTGGAAAACCGCGCGCTGAAAGCAACCAACCAGGCTTTGCGCGATGTGGAGCGGGAGGTTAACCGGCTCCGGATCGCGCTCAATTATCGGGAACGCTCCATCTTCAAGCTCGTCCCGGCGGAGATTGTGACACGCGATGCTTCCACATGGTGGCGCACGGTCACGATCAATCGCGGGAAACGGGACGGAATCGAGGGCGACATGCCGGTTGTGACCGAGGCAGGACTGGTGGGAAAGACCACGACAGTGAGCGACAGCGTCTCAGTGGCCTTATTGGTTTCGGACGAAAACTGCCGCGTGGCAGCTACGGTGGAAGGCACACGCGAGCAGGGAATCGTCTCCGGCGAACGTGTGGCGGGCGCGCTGACGCCCTTGCTCGACCTGAATTTCCTCTCCAAACAGGCCAATCTTCAACCGGGCCAGAAGGTCTATACCTCGGGCATGGGCGGGGTTTTCCCGTCGGGGCTGCTGGTCGGAACGGTCAAGGAATTCAAAATGCGTGAGCTGGACAGCCAGGCGCGGCTGACGGTCGCGGTCGATCTTGCCAAGCTCGAGGACGTCTTCGTAGTCACGGGTCGGAAATGATCTTCTTCGTGATCCTGCTGGTGCTGGTTTTTCTCGCGCAAATTATCGAGCTCTTCATTCCACCGCTCGAATGGATGTATAACGCACACATTTATATCGTGCCGGTGATCGTTTTTTATGGCGCGATGGCGCTGCCGTTTCCCCTCATGCTGGCACTCGCGTTTTTCGCGGGCTTGTTGCTGGACGCGTTCACCATGCAGGTGATCGGAGCGCGAGTTGAAATCGCGCTCGGATGGTCAATACTCATCTACACCGTGCTCGCGTCTGTAATGCATGGACTCAGGCCGTTGTTCATCCGGGGGCGCTGGGAGATTCATTGCATTATGAGCGGCGTTTGCACCTCCCTCATCCTGCTCTCGCAATACTTGATGATCACGTTCCGCCGCGGCTCCATTCTCTTCACTCCGGAAGCGTGGTGGCAAATCGGCGGGCCCGGTGTGATCGCGATGATCATGGCGCCGCTCCTCTTCTGGGTGCTGCATACCATCGGTGACGCCACGGGAAATCCGTTTCTGCCCGAACGAGAAAGCTACTGATGAATCGCGGCCGCCGCCTCAGCTCGACGCTGCGCCTCCAGGTGCTAGGTCTTTTTATCCTTCTCGGCCTCGGTGCGGTCATGCTCCGGCTCTGGTGGGTGCAGGTGGCGCGCGGTGCGGATTGGACCGCGAAAATTCGCGGCAGCTCGGAGGTAACGGTGCGAATCCCATCTGTGCGGGGCGAAATCCGCGACCGCAACAACATCCCGCTCGTCCAAAATCGCGCGAGTTATCAGGTGGACTTTTATCTCCCCGAAATGGTGAAGGGCTACCGCCAGCGCGTCGGGCAGCCGCCCGTGACGGAATACCGCGCCACGATTAACGGCATGCCGAAAGACATGAAGGAGCCGGACATCATTAAGATCGTCAACGACGGCATCGTTCCGCGATTGGACGACCTCGACCTGGCGCGAGATTACAACGCCAGCCGCCTCCAGAAACATTTCCGGACGAACACAGAAGTCCCGTTCTCCTACATCAAGGACATTGATTTCCCGACAATGGCGAAGTTCTCCGAGCACGATGTCGGCCTGCCGGGGGTCGACATCGCGATCAAACCGGTCCGCTCTTACATCTATGGGGCACTTGCCGCGCACCTGCTCGGCTATGTTGGCGCACCGGACGACACCAATAAAGAGGAAGCGAAGAAGTTCACGTTTTATCAGGGGGACGTGGAAGGGAAATCGAACATCGAAAAAACGATGGACGAATACCTGCGCGGCAAACCAGGCGTGCGTTACATGCGGCGGAATGCAAAGGGCACGATCGACGGCGTTTTGCGCGAGGACCCGCCCCAGGCCGGCGGAAATGTGATCCTGACGCTCGATGCCAAAATTCAGGCGATCACCGAAGAGGCGCTGCGTGCCGTTGGCCGTGGAGCGGCGGTCGTGGTGGATCC
The DNA here is from genome assembly GCA_046262275.1 of Chthoniobacterales bacterium. Lineage (GTDB taxonomy): Bacteria > Verrucomicrobiota > Verrucomicrobiia > Chthoniobacterales > UBA10450 > JACCTI01. Next base: position 12,614 of record JBHENA010000037.1, on the reverse strand, counting down.
GCGGAATGGGAACATCCTCGCGATGGCCTCGGTCCCGTCCTTCAATCCGAACACTTTCATCCCGAGCATCAAAGCCAAAGACTGGGAGGAGCTTCGCAAGGCTCAAGCCGATCCGCTTGTTAATCGCGCAGTGAGCGCCTTCCCGCCGGGATCAACCTTCAAGCTCGTGACCGCCCTCGCTGGTTTGCGGAAAGGCCTCGCCGCCGCGCGCTACAGCTGTGGCGGTGGCGTTGGCTACGGGGATCATTTTTTCCGGTGTCACATCGCGGAAAAAGGCCGCACGCATGGCCTGCTCGGCCTCACGGAAGGGATCAAGGTCTCGTGCAATTCATATTTCTACCAGATGGGCAATGCCGCGGGCATTAATGCCATTGACGACACCGGAGAGACGCTGGGTCTGGGCAAAGCGACTGGCGTGGAAATCACAGGCGAGCAACCGGGCGTGCTGCCGGGACCCGATTGGATGCGCATCCACTATCCGAACGAGCGATGGACCTCCGCTTACACCGCGAACGTCTCTATCGGGCAGGGATATGATCTTGTCAGTCCGCTCCAACTGGCAATGGTCTACGCGGCGGTGGCGAACGGCGGCGTCTCCTATCAGCCGCGCCTGGTCCAAAACGTGGTTAGTGCCGATGGGAAACCGGTCGTGGATGAGAAGGGGCAGCCGGTTATTTCCCAAAAGCCGAAGGTGCGCGGCGATTTGCGCACTGATTTCAGACCGGAACAGATCGAGTTGGCGCGACGCGGCTTGTGGAGCGTGGTGAACGAGGATGGAGGCACCGGGCGCAGAGCGCGCCTGCCGAATGTGCAGGTCGGCGGCAAGACGGGATCGGCGCAGGCCATGACGGATGGCAAGAGCGACACGATTGCGTGGTTTGCCTGTTTTGCTCCCTACGACAATCCCAGATATACCATTGCCGTGATGGTGCAGGGCGGTAAAGGCGGTGGAGCTGTCGCAGCGCCAATCGCCAATCGGATCATGGAACGCACCTTCGCAATGGAGGAAGGACGTTTCGATGTGCAGCTCGCCTGGATTGAACCGGCGCGTAAACCCAACCCCTTCCAGTTCCTGGAATCGGTCGACTTCACAGATTCGGGCCCGAATGTGCCCGGGGCGGAGGACGAAACCAACTCCCCTGATGCACAGGCTGCGGATGCTCAACTCGCAGGAGCCGGGCCCGCTCCGGACGTGGAACCAGAAGCTGATGCTCGCGGCAGGGTCGCGGCACGGCCGCAGCGGGTGATGAGAGCACAGGCAGTCGCGCCTCCACCACCTCAGCGGCCCAATTTCTTCCAAAGACTCTTCGGACGACGGCCGCCTCCGCAGCCGACTCCTCCCCCGACGCGACGGGCGCCACCGCCTCGCCGCTCCAACCCTTGATCAACGCAGCGCGAATGAAAGCCAGGCAGCCGCTCCCGCTCGTGATCGGAAAGCAATTTTATGATAGACAAAGTGAAGCGGATTTTAGGCCTTGCCGGGCGCAAGACGGGCAACAAGCTCGTCATCAGTGTCGAGAAACTGGAGCGCCGCGTCGCGCTCCTGGAAAATGGGCGGCTGGAAGAGTACAGCGTCGAGCGTAACACCTCGCGCAACATCGTCGGGAGCGTTTACAAGGGGAAGGTTAAGAACATCGAGATGGGTCTGAAGGCGATGTTCGTCGACATCGGCTTCGAAAAAAACGCCTTCCTCCACTTCTGGGATGCGATCCCAGCCGCGCTCGATAGTGGCATCGAGGAGATCGATCGACCCGCAAAGCGGAGCACAAAAAAGCGGATCACCGCCAAGGACATTCCGAACATTTACCCGGTCGGGTCCGACGTGATCGTCCAGGTGACGAAGGGGCCGATCGGGACAAAAGGGCCGCGCGTCACCACGAATCTGAGTTTCGCCGGGCGTTATCTGGTTTTCATGCCCTACAGCGACCGGAGCGGGATTTCGCGCAAGATCGAGGACCCGAAGGAGCGGGAGCGGCTGCGTAAAATTCTGCGGCAACTCGACATCCCGGAGGGCGTCGGCGTAATCATTCGCACCGTCGGCGAAGGCCAGCGCGCGCGCTATTTCGTACGCGACCTGGCGTTCCTAATCGAGCAATGGGCGCGCGTGGAAGAAGTGATCAAAAACGAGAAGGCGCCCTGCCGCGCCTTCGAAGAGCCGGATCTGGTGGAGCGAACAGTGCGCGATTTCCTGACCGATGAAATCGAAGAGGTGATCTGCGACGACCGTCCGGCGATCGAGCGTATGAACCAGATGGTGGGGCAAATCTCCCGGCGCGCGCGCAACCGCGTTCAGTTCTACGATGGGGCGGCGCCGGTTTTCGAAACCTTCGGCGTCCAAAAACAAATCGACGACGCGTTTCACCGGCAAGTCTGGCTGAAGTGCGGCGGCTACATTGTGATCGACGAGACGGAGGCGCTGGTGGCGATCGACGTCAATACCGGCCGGAACAAGGGCGGGCGGGACGTCGAGAAGACAATTTTGCAAACGAACCTGGAAGCGGCCGACGAAATCGCGCGCCAACTCCGGCTGCGCAACATCGGCGGGCTCATCATCGGCGATTTCATCGATATGAAGAGCCGGAAAGATCAGCAAGCCGTTTACAGCCTGATGCGCGAGCGTTTGAAGCGGGACAAAGCCAAGACCCACGTCGTCCCGCTTTCGGCGCTCGGGTTGATGGAAATGACCCGGCAACGCGCGCAGGAGAGCCTGAGCGATTCGATATACGAAAACTGTCCGTATTGTCAGGGCCGGGGTTCAGTCAAGACATCGATGACAACCAGTGTGGAGCTGCACCGCATGCTCAACACCGTGATGCGGAAGTATCAGGACAGCGTTCACGACATCCGCGTGATCCTGAATCCCGATGTCTTGAGGCGTCTGAAAGAGGAGGATGAGGAGCTGCTCGTAGAGCTGGAGCGGCGTTACGCCGGCCGCCTCATGTTTCGCGGGGATCCCACGTATCACCACGAAAAGTTCCTCGTCACGGACGCAAATACGGGGGCCGAGCTGAAGCCGTAGGCCAAATAAACACCCGGCCGGGCGGGGGTATCCCCACGATATTTGTTAAATAAAGGGCTGGAAATGCCGGATTTTCATGCCACAATCGCGGCCATTGAGGACATGCAGCGATGTATTTCCGAGATGCCCCGGTGCATTTTTAGTTTGACGAGAGGCCGGACTTAACCAACAAACAGGAGCAACAACTATGAAAAAACTTACCTTAACCTTGTGCGCAGTGACCGCACTCGTGTCGGCATCCTTTGCCGGCACCCAGAGCTACTCCGGCAAGGAGATGAAGCAAGTCGAACAGGCGCCATGCCCTACGTGGTATGCGGATAACGAATGGAACTTAGGGATTTCCGGCGTCTACGCGCCAACCCTGAACGCGCATGACGAAGACACCTACCTCGGCGACGACCACTCGTGGGGTGGAGCGCTCGATGTGAAGTATTTCTTCCGCCGTTATTTTGGATTGGGTATCCAGGGCTTCGGTGTCGTGACCGACAACAGCCACGCGAACGACGGTTTCGAGTTCAACGACGACAACGATGGCTTCGTTGGCGGCGCGCTTGGGACGTTCACCTTCCGTTATCCGATTCCGTGCTCGCGCTTCGCCCCCTACCTCTGGGTCGGTGGCGGTGCGATCTTCGGCGGCGGCAGCCACGGTGAGGGAGAGGGCTTCGACTTCGACGATGACGACGAGGGAGACGGCATTTTCGAGGACGGTGATGACGAAGATGCTCGTTTGATGGCGCAGTATGGCGGCGGATTCGAAGTTCGCTTTACGCCTCGCATTGGCTGGACCAACGACGTCAGCTTCAACCACGTTGAAGGCGGCCATAACGACTTCTTCCAGATCCGCAGCGGTATAAACTTCGCGTTCTAAGAGAAGCGAAAGGAACTTAAACAAACGCCGGGAACACTGAATGTGTTCCCGGCGTTTTTGTTTTAATCGAGAAACGAGCTGATTTCCTGGAGCGGCTTGCGCCGAATATCCGGCACGAGCGCATCGTCCGCGGGATGGCCGACGACAAGAAGCAAGAATGGCTTCTCGTGTGCAGGACGACGCAGGATCTTATTGAGAAAACCCATCGGGCTGGGGGTGTGGGTGAGCGTCGCGAGTCCGGCGTCATGCAGCGCGACAATCAGAAAACCGGTGGCGATTCCGACCGATTCGCTGGCGTAATAATGCTTCAGTCGCGTGCCATCTGGTTTCGGACTGTGGGACTGCACAAAGATCGCGATTAACCAGGGCGCGACTTCCAGAAACGGCTTGTGCTCATCGGTTCCCAGCGCTGCGAGCGCCTCCAGCCATTCAGCCGGCGCCCGATGCTCGTAAAACTCCCGTTCCTCCTTTTCCGCTGCGACTCTGATTTGGTGTTTCAAGGCGGGGTTACTGACGGCCGCAAAGTGCCAGGGCTGCATGTTTGCGCCGCTCGGCGCGCTGCCAGCGGCGCGGATACAATCCTCAATCACGGCGCGAGGAACGGGTCGGGCAGAAAAGCTACGGACGGTGCGCCGCGTTGCGATTCGATCGTAAAAATCAGCCGCGCGCATCTCCATCTCGGCATCGGCAAACACCGGGCGCGGCGGCAGCGGGACAAAGCGCGGCGTATTCACCGCGCCATTTTACCGCCGGATTGCGCAGGGAGAAGCCCGCAATCTTTCGCCGCACAGCGGCTTTGGAGTGCGCTGCGTCTGCGCAGCGCTTTTCCACAGGCGTGGTTTGTCGAGAATCTGGGCAAACGTGAGGAAAGCGGCGCGATGACGCACCGTTGCTCCAAAGCGGCGCGGGCCGGGTTCTCGGCAACCAGACCCGGACATAGCAGTTACCTTCGCTTCTCGTCGTTGCGAAGCGGTCTCGAAACGCGAGACTAACGGTATGTCGTTTGCGGGAGTGCTGGACAACCTGGCCTGGGAGAAATCTGCGGGCCTCCGGCAGTTCGAGCGCCTCATCGCTCCGAAATCCGACCCGAAATTCGAGGCCATGGCGCAGGAGTCGCGCGCGCTCACGCGCCAGAATTTCGGCCGCACAATGCGGCTCTTTGCGCCGCTTTATCTCTCGAACGAGTGCATCAATAACTGCCGTTATTGCGGCTTCTCGCGCGATAATCCGATCCTGCGAGTAACGCTGGAAGTCGAGGAAGTGCTCGCGGAGGCGCGGCACCTCGCCGGAGAGGGCTTCCGGCAGGTTCTTCTTGTCGCGGGTGAGCACCCGAAGTTTGTAAGCGGACAATACCTGGCCGATTGCGTTCGCGCACTCGCTCCGGAGTTCTCGTCCATCGCGATCGAAGTGGGACCGATGGAATCCGCCGAGTACGTGCCCCTGGTTTCCGCCGGGGCGGAAGCTCTGGTCGTCTATCAGGAGACTTACAATCGACGTATCTACTGCGAGATGCACACGTCCGGGCCGAAACGTGATTTCAACTGGCGCCTCGATTGTGCGGAGCGTGGTTACGCCGCCGGCTTCCGCCGGCTTGGCATCGGCGCGCTCTTCGGTCTCGCGCCATGGGCGGGCGAAGCGGTCGCTCTAGCCGCCCACGTGGAATACTTGCTCAAACGCTGCTGGCAGGCGCAGATCAGCGTCAGTCTTCCACGCTTGCGACCCGCGGCGGGCGGGTTTCAGCCTGCCTTTAGCATGACGGACCGGGAACTGGCGCAACTGATCTGCGCGCTGCGTATCACCTTTCCTCAGATCGGTATCGTGCTGAGCACGCGCGAGCGCGCTTCGTTGCGCGATGCGCTCGTGCCTTTGGGAGTGACGATGATGAGCGCTGGCAGCCACACGGAGCCAGGCGGTTACACGCAGCAGGGCGCTGCGAAACTCCACCTGACAGTGCGCGGGCGAATCGTTGCGCCGGAATTTCAAGAGGGCCTTGATCGCCTCGCGGCCGGCCAATTCGAAATCAGCGACGAGCGCGCCCCTGCGGAGATCGGGGCCTCCCTGCGCAGCCGCGGCATCGACGCGGTCTGGAAAGATTGGGATCAGGCCCTGCTGGCTGGATGACGATTCTGCTCAACGGCGAAAACGCCGAAGCGCGCGGCGCCGCGACGGTGGCCGAGCTGGCGGAGCGCTATGGACTGGCTCCAAAAACCGTTCTGGTGGAACACAACGGTGTCGCTTTGCATCAGCGCGAATGGGCTGAGCGCGAGTTGAGCGAGGGCGATCGGGTGGAATTTATCCGGGTTGTCGCCGGCGGTTAGCTTCGGGTTTCAGCCGATCGCCTTTACCACCACCCGCATCCCGTCAGTGGAGATAACCGCCACGCGCGTTTCTGCCGGAATAAATTCCCCCTCGGTGACGACATCCACGACGTGATCTGCAAAGCGCGCCTTGCCGCTCGGACGCAAGGTGGTGAGAGCGGTTCCTTCCGCGCCGGTCGAGACTTCGAGCGCAGCGGCGAAGTTCCGCGGTATCGCAGAAAGCGATGGTCCCGATGGTATGTCCGCAGAGAGCACAAACCGGCGGTAGAGGCTGGTGCGCGGAAGATAGCGGGCAAGGATCGCGATTGCGATCACTGCCCCAATCATCGCGACGAGAAGATTCAAAACAGGAACCCGAAGCATTCCGCCACTCGGGAAAAATGTCTGGCCGGGAAACCGATCCACCATCGCCCAGAGCAACGCGGCCAGCATCAGAAAAACGCCGACGAGTCCAACAAGAATGGTCGAGTGCGCGAAGAGCAGGATCTCTGCGATCAATAAACAGAAGCCGACAATAAAGAGCGCGACGACTTCCCAGCCAGCCAGGCCCGCGAAGTAGTGGCCGAGGAAAAAGAGCGCGAAACAAACAGCGGAGATGATGCCGGGAAGGCCGGCGCCGGGAATCTTGAATTCGAGATAAGCGAAGATGATTCCGCCGAGAAGCAGCAGAGGCGCCAGAGCCGTAATCCAGAAAGCCAGCCGTTCGAACCCCGTCGGTTTCAAAAAGACTGGCGCGCCCTTCAATCCGGCTTTTTGAATCACATCGGCCACCGAATCGGCCACCGCCTCGGCGAGCAAAGGCTTTCCGTCAATCAGAGCGCTCGCCTCCTGCGCGCTTAGGGTGAGCAACGAGCCTCTGGGGTGGACAACGCGCTCGCCGATCTTCACCTCCTTGTCCTTGTTCATGAACGCCTCGCCCACGTCTGGGTTGTGACCGTTGCGGCTGGCGGACCCGCGGATGAGCGCGGACCAGTAGGAGATCGTCTTGTCGCGGGCGGTTGCCCCGAGATCTTCGCCTGAAGCCAGAACAGGCGCGGCCGCGCCGATCGCACTGACTGGCGCCATGTAGATGTGCTGTGTGGCGAGCGCGACCAGCGCGCCGGCAGATCCGGCGTTTGTGTTAATGAATGTGTAGGTGGGAATGGTCGCGCGGTTTAGAAGTTTCGTGATCTCCTCCGCGGTGTCGAGCCTTCCCCCGTAGGTGTTCATCTCAAAAATAACGGCGGCCGCTCCCTTACTCTCCGCCGCTTTCAGCGCGCGCCGCAGGAAGAGGAACATTGGCGGCGAAATCTCTCCCTCCAGCGGCACAACCAGCGCGTCGCCTTTCGAGATTTCTTCGCGCGCCTGCAGTTCGCGGCCGGCACCGGCCAGGAAAGCGGCCATCAGGAGCGAGCAAAGGAATGATTTCATGGCGGACTGGAAGCGCGGTCTGGCTGCATTAGCTTGCCATCCGCGCGCGCATCGCACGAGCCAAAAGTCGAGCATCCATGGGCAGCATCCCGGCACAAACCATCGAGCAAATCGCGGCCGCGAACGACATCGTGGAAGTGATCGGTTCCTACTTCCCATTGAAGCGGGCGGGCTCGGGCTACAAGGCGCTCTGTCCTTTTCATCAGGAGAAAACGCCGTCGTTCAACGTTAGCCCGCAACGGCAGTCGTATCACTGCTTCGGGTGTGGCGCGGGCGGCAGTGTCTTCCGGTTCATGATGGAGTACGAGCACCTCGACTTTCCCGCCGCGGTCAAGAAGCTCGCCGCACGTGCGGGTATTCCTGTAATCGAGGAACGCAGCGCTTCCGGCGCGATCGATGACCGGCAACAGGAAACGCGGCGAACTCTCCTGCGATTGCACGCGGAGGCGGCGGAATGGTTTCACCAGAACCTGCTGAAACGCGACTGGGCGGCTCCCGCGCGTGAGTATCTGAAGAAGCGCGGGATTGATCGGCCCGTCGCTGGCAATTGGCAGATTGGCTTTGCGCCGGAGAGTTGGGATGCGCTGCTGAACTGGGCGAAGGAGCAGGGCTACCGCCGGAGTGAGCTTTTGCTCAGTGGCCTGGTCAAACTGCGGGACGAGGATCGTCCTGAAGGCGACGCCTACGATCGTTTTCGGAATCGCATCATCTTTCCGATCTGCAACGATGTGGGGGAGGTGATTGCGTTTAGCGGACGCGTCCTGAGCAACGACGCGGAAACGGCGAAATATCTCAATTCGCCGGAGACCACGCTCTTTCGAAAGGGGAATGTCCTCTTCGGATTGCACAAAACGAAGCGGGCGTTGATCGAGGCGAACTGCGCCATCGTCTGCGAAGGTCAGCTTGACCTGATTACCCTGTTTGAAGCCGGAATCGCAAATGTGGTCGCGCCACAGGGGACTGCGTTTACGGAAAATCAGGCGCGCGTCCTGAAGCGGTTCGTCGAGAATGTGGTGCTCTGCTTCGACGCAGACGCTGCCGGCCAGAAAGCGGCGGAGCGCTCTTTGGAATCATTGCTGCAAAATGATCTGCTGGTTCGAATCGCGGAGATGCCACCCGGCGAAGATCCGGATTCGATCGTCCGGAACAAAGGAAAGGCGGAATTCGAGAAACGCATCGCCGGCGCGCGAGATTTCTTCGATTACTGGCTTGAACGAGAAGCCGCCGGGAGGGACCTGGGTGCGATGGGCGCGAAGATGCAGCTCGCGCGGAAATTGGCGGAGACGGTGGCGCGTGTGCATGACCCGATTATGCGCAGCGAAGTAGCGAACAAGGTAAGCGCGCGGATCGGAGTTGCGGCACGTGAGTTTGAAGCCTTGTTAAAGAAGCCGCAGCGCGATCGCGGCCCGGATGATTCGCAGGTCCAGCCGCAGCCTCGAGCGCCCGCGCCTCGGCACGACATCGCCATGCTCTGCCTCCTGGCATTGCGCGATACCGCAGCGCGCAACCTGCTGTTAGCGGAAAACTGGAGCGAAGTCCTGGCACAGACCCCTGACGCAGACATTTTGCTTCGCATTCTCGCCAGTGATCTGCGTCCGGATGACGCAGCTTCCATTAACGCTTTCATGGCGACCCTACCTCCCGCTGAGGAGGCGCTCGTCTCCTCCTGGCTGCTCCAGAAGGTGCCTCCAAACGCTGTGGCCGTCGCCAAAGACTGGTGGAACGGTCTCAAACAAGCGGCTCTCCGCCGCCAGCTGCAGATCGCGGAAGGGCGGATGCGAATTCCGCAATTAACCGCGGGAGAAATGACGAGTCTGCAGAAACAAGTTGTTGACCTAAAGATGCAGCTCGATGAACTTTCCGCGATTTCGTCTGCCCGCGTGCTCGACAGCCAGACTGGTTGCTGACGGGGCAGCAAGCCTGGTGGAATTTGGGTCAGAAACGCAGCACTTCCTCTAAGAGCACCAAGTTTTGGCATCGCACTCCAAACGAACTCCCCCGAGTCGGCGGGCGTTGAAGAAAGTCACCAAAGCGAAGGGCCGCCGCGCAGTGACGCACAAGCCCTCGAAGAATAGTGCAAGAGCGGTGGCGCGGAAGAATCTCGAGGGCAAAGTCAATCGCCGGACAACGAGAGGCGTGCAACCCGTCTCGCCAGCGGTGAAGCGCGACCAAAAGGCGGCTGCCCCGGAAGAACTGGCGCGTGCAATGCTGGCCGCCGTTTCCGGCGATATTCAAACGCGCATCCGCGAGCTGATCAAGCTGGCCAAGGAACAAGGCTATCTCACTTTCGACGACCTGAATGAAGCCTTGCCCGTGGAAGTGACGGATGCGGACGAGCTCGATACGATTCTGACACGGCTGCGGCGGATGGAGATCGACATCATCGAAGCCTCCGAGGTGGATCGCTACAAAGACGGAAAGAAAGACAGCGAGGAAGAAGAAGAGGAGAAACCGGAAACCAAACTCGACATCCTGGATGATCCCGTCCGCATGTATCTCAAGCAGATGGGGCAGGTGCCTCTTCTCACTCGCGAGCAGGAAGTGGAGATTTCGAAGCGGATCGAAGAAGCCGAGACCATGGTCCAGCGATTGATCAACCGTTTCGGCTTTATTGCGCGCGCGCATCTGGATCTGGCCGAGAAATTAACCGAAGGCGGCGAGCGGTTCGACCGCGTGATCCTCGATAAAAAAATCGAAAGCCGCGAGCGCTACATGAAAATGTTGCCTCGTCTCTGCAAGCAGGTGGAGAAATTGAGCAGCGCGATCGGCCAGCAATACGGGCAACTGCTCCATGGGTCGCGGGTCGACCCGAAAAAACTGAAAGCATTCCAGAAATCTGTCGCCTCGCTCCAGAAGCTTTACCCGAAGTTTTATTTCAAACAGAAGGTGACGGAGGAATTCGTGAACCTGGCGGACGAGAAATTCCTGCAGCTCACCACCCTGCAAGCGGAACTTACCAAGCATCCGCGGGAGACCGGGGCGAAGTCTCCCCTTGGTGCCAAGTCCCGCGAACTGGAAAACATGCTCTGGCTGTCGCTCGAGGAATACGCGGAGCAGTATCAGGAGCTAAAAGGCTGGCTCAAAAAGGCGTTGCGCGCGAAGACCGAGATGGTGGAGGCGAATCTGCGCCTCGTGATTTCGATCGCGAAAAAGTACACCAACCGCGGCCTCTCATTTCTTGACCTGATTCAGGAGGGAAACATGGGCCTGATGAAGGCGGTGGAGAAATTCGAGTATCGGCGGGGCTACAAGTTCTCGACCTATGCGACCTGGTGGATTCGTCAGGCCATCACCCGGTCGATTGCCGACCAGGCGCGCACGATTCGCATTCCGGTGCACATGATCGAGACGATCAACAAGCTGATGCGCGTGCAGAAACAGCTTGTGCAGGAGTACGGGCGCGAACCAACCCCGGAGGAAGTGGCGGAGGAGATTTTGCTGCCGGTGGATCGCGTCCGCGCCGTACTGAAAATGGCGCAGCAGCCTATTTCGCTCCAGGCACCGGTGGGGGAGAGCGAGGAAACAAACTTTGGCGACTTCATTGAAGATAAAGGAGCCGAAAACCCGAGCGACATGACGGCGATCGTCCTGCTGAAGGAAAAGATCAAGGATGTGCTGGAGACGCTCACGGAACGCGAACGGCAGGTGCTCGAGCAGCGTTTCGGCCTCGTCGATGGTTACAGCCGGACGCTCGAGGAAGTGGGCCGTCAATTCCGCGTCACGCGCGAGCGCATCCGCCAGATCGAGGCGAAGGCGCTCCGCAAGATGCGTCACCCCACACGAATTCGGCAGCTGGAAGGCTTCCTCGAAGCCGCCGAGGCGTAGGTTCTGGCTTGCCTGACGCCTCCTGGCTGCGCAACTTTTGTGGCAGCACGCAGTTAAATTTCCCGGAACGATGAAGCGCGAAGACGATCAGGAACTCTGGGATCTGTTGGGCAAAGCCAGTGAGCCAAGGCTGTCGCCGTTTTTCGCGCGCAACGTGCTACGCGAAATCCGGCAGGAGAGCAGCTGGCAAGAGCACCTCTGGCAGTGGCTTCGCTTCCGCCGCCTCATCCCGGCCACCGCAGTGGCGGTCGTAGTGCTCGCGTCTGCCGTTTCTCTCTGGAGGCCCAGCGCGGGTCCGAGCGCGTCGGAAGGGGTGCCCGAGGCTGTGGCACAGTTGGATGAGGTGGACTACGAGGTAGTCGCCGATTTGGACGACCTGCTCGCGTGGGACGAGGATACTCTGTGGACGGAAAACGAAACCTCTACGCTTTAGCGGTTGGCGCTGGTTTTTCGCTCCTGCTCAGCGGTTCGCTTTTAGCTCAGCCGCCACCGGGCGGGCCGAATGGCGGTCCTCGTTCCAAGCGGCCCTTCCGGCAGAACATTGAGCGCTGGCGCAGTATGTCTCCGGAAGACCGGCAGAGATTCCAATCCAACATGCAGCGCTGGCGCCAGATGCCGCTCGAGGAACGGCGGGAACTCCGGCGGCGCGAGACGATGCGACGGCAACGGCTTCAACAGGAGGCAGAAGCAGCGATCCGCGAGTCTGGGCTGCAGCTCGAAGCCGAGAGGCGGCGTCAGTACGAGTTACGCTACATTCAGGAGCGGAAGAAAATCGAGCAAGCGCTTCGCCAGGAAATCAAGGAGAAACGGCAGCGCGAGCTCGCGCCCGTGGTCGAGCGGCTAAAGAGGGAATTCGATCAACCGCAGCAGCGCCCAGTCACTCCCGCAGCCAGCGCCGCACCTGCTTCGCCGTCCCCGCGGAAATAACATTCCGGCCCCCAGGCCCTTTCGCAAAAAAAGAGCTGGCTGGAACGAATCCAGCCAGCTCAGGGATTTTTTGGCAGTCGCCTTAGCGGTGTCGACGCGTGCAGTGGAACCGGTGCCCGTGGCGCCAGTGATAATGTGGTCGGACCACCACCCTCGCGTAGGACGGGCGGTAATAGCCGTAGCCAGCATAGGCCGGACGATAATAAGGCGCGTAATACGGAGCGCATCTGTAGCCATAGCCGTACCC
>JBHENA010000036.1:17928-18360 GCA_046262275.1 Chthoniobacterales bacterium | reverse complement strand
CGTCCAGATAGGAAGAAGCATCGCCCCCAGCGCCGGCCGTCTTGATGAAGCTGGCGCCCGCTTCGTTGGTGAAGACGTTGCCACCGTAGTTGTTGCTCAGGACATCGCCGTCGCCGGTCACGGTGAAAGAACTTCCTGATTTGTTGTTCCAGGTGCTGTTCTGATACCCCCGGAGCAGGCCCGCCGGGCTCCATGTCGCCGCGCCCGAGTTGTTGATAATACCACCGTCGCCAATCCACTTAACGGCGTCGCCGCTCAGCGCAAAGGCGCTGCCCGGTTTGACATTGAAAGTCCCGGCAATGGTTCCGCCCGTCCATTTGACATTGCCCACGGCGTTGAAAGATCCGTTAGACGCACTGGTCAATGTGCCACCGGCGATCTCGAGCAGGCCAGTGGCGCTGTCGGATTGCACGTTGTTTACCGCTTGCACGG
>JBHENA010000036.1:7769-17718 GCA_046262275.1 Chthoniobacterales bacterium | reverse complement strand
CTCTCTGCGCCGCCCGTTTTCTTGAAGTTCGCGTTCGCCGCGTTCTGAAACCGGTTCCCGCCGTAATTATTGGTGAAATCCGCATCCGTGATGGCGGTGAAGCTGGCACCGGCCAGATTCGCAAAAGTGGAGTTCTGATAGCCGCGGATGCCGCCCGTTCCGGTCCAGGTGGCGTTTCCATTGTTTTTCACCACACCGCTGCCGCCGATCCACTTGAGGGCCTCGCCGCTGATCGAGAAGGTTGATCCGGCGGTGATGTTTACAACGTTGTGCGCCGTCCCTGCGGTCCACTCGAACACACCTCCGGCGGAGGTGGCGATGGTTCCGTTTCCGGCCGTCCCTTCCGCCAGGTTTCCGTGCCAGTCACCACCGGCTTCAAAGGTGATGTTGTCGACGGTGGTCGTCCCGGTGAGGACAAAATAGTAAGTGGAAAGTACTCGTGCGGGCAGCGCGCCCGAGCGTCGGATGGCCCCGCCGGGGTTGAGGTTCAGTGCCGTGTGGAATCGGAGCAGTCCATCGTCAGAACGGATGGCACCGGCATTGTTGAAGGTCCACTCGTCGACATAGGAGTAGTCGCCCGCCGTCGTGCTCTTCCCGCTCTTGACGAAAACCGCGCCGGCCTTGTTGTTGAAGACATTTCCGCCGTAGTTATTCGAGAAGACATCTCCATCCGTGAACATGGCGAAAACCGCCCCGGACTCGTTGTTGAAGGCGGAGTTTTGATATCCACGCAAGGCCCCGCCGTCTTTCCAGTTCACGCGCCCCTTGTTGGTAAAGATCGCGCCATTGCCGAGCCATTTGACGTCAGTAGTCGTAAGGTCGAGGACGCTGCCGGCCGCGAGCGTGAAGGCGCCGTTAATGGTGCCGTAGCTCCAATTGAACGGGTTCGTCCCTGTGAAACCTGCGCTGGCGTGATTCCCGTTGAGCGTCCCGACGAGGTGTGGATTGCCGGTCGAGCTCAACAACGTGGTCAGGTTGGTCGTGCCGTTGAAGAGCACGCGACCAGCACCGGCGAGGTTTGAACCCGAGTTAAGGTTCAAGGTGGTGTTGAAGTGAACCGTGCCCTGGCGGCTGTCGATCTTGCCAGCGTTGTTGAAAGTCCACTCGTCGATGTAGGAGCCGTTCTCGATTGTCCCGAGCGTCTTAATGAACTGGGCGGTGGCTTCATTGTTGAAGACGTTTCCGCCATAGTTATTGCTGAAGACGTCACCATCCGTCGTCATGATAAACGAACTGCCGGCTTTGTTGTTCCAGACGCTATTCTGGTAGCCGCGCACCGTCCCTGGGCCGGCCCAGGTCACCACGCCGGAATTGTTCACCACGTAGCCATTGCCGATCCATTTTACTTCCGCGCCACTGATAGCGAACGTCGCGCCCGATTGAATATTCACATGAGCATTGATGCTCCCGCCCTTCCATTCGCCGCCCTTCGTGATCGTGAGCGCGTGAGCAGCGTTATCGAACTGGATGGAGCCCGTGCTCATCTTCAGCTTTTCGATGTTGAGAGGCGTGCTCGAACGGAGCCCGTGATTTAATTCAACGATGGCCACATCTTGGGAGCCGGGGACTCCGTAAGGCGTCCAGTTGGCTGGATTCTGCCAGTACTCGCTATCGTTCCCTGAGATGGCGTCGGTGTGGCTTCCGCGCGTCCAGGTAAACGTTTCATGGAAGTCCAGAGTCACGACCGAGTCGATCTGCTTATAATTGCCGGCTTTGTCCATCGCGATCGCGATGAAGTTGTAGCTCCCGTTTGCCATCTCGGTGTTAGGATCACTCCCCAACCGCGGAAGGCCGGAGACGTTGACCCACTGGTCAGTTCCAGGAACAGGTTCGGTCGAAAGGACGACTGGAGCGCTCCCCCAGCTGCTGCCGTTCCAGTAACTGGAGTCACTTCCGCGGCGCAGGAAGACGTTGACCCACTCAACGCCGCCCGGGTCGGACACCGTCCCTTTAAACTGAAAATTGCGGGCTACAATTGTGGAGCCGTTTGCAGGCGAAGTGATGGCGACATCAGGCGGATTTCGATCGATGCGAAAGCTGGTTTGGTTAATGCCTGGGAGCAGCGCGGAAGTGCCTCCGGCTAAATCCTGCACGTTGGCGCTGATAAAATACTCCCCGGTGCGCTCATTGGATCCGGTCGGAACATCGGCGTAGCCCCACCAGCCGCCGTTCACGGGAGCGTGAAGCACCGTCTGCGTCGTGGTCCACTGCGTGCCCGTCCAATACGAACCGTCGCAATAAAGGGTGAAGTTCACCTGATTGCCGACAAGTCCCTTGCCGCTCGTGTCGACGGCCTCACCGAGGATGCCGCTCATTTCTTGCACGCCGGCGCCGTTCGCGGGGTTAAGAACGCGCACCTCCGGCGGGAGGTTGACGCGGAAATCGCGGCGAATCCAATCGGAGGCACGGTTGGTGGTGTCGGTGGTAAGCGCGTGCAGTTCGTACTTGCCGGCCCCGAGCGATGGCAGATCGAGCGTCCAGTCCGTCGCCGAATTAGTGATGAACTTAACGTGATTCGCGTAAACAAAGTTCGCGCTGTCGAAAGTGTTCGAGCTCCAGTTGTACCAAAGGCCGTCGGCTTCGCGGAAAAGCGCGAATCGCTTATCAGCGATATTGTCCAAGGCGGTGCCGCTGGCCTGCGGAGCAGACCCGTAGTTCTGGCTGTCTTGAGGCTGCGCAATTGTGATTTGTGGCCCGGTGGAATCCACGACGAAGTCTGCGAATGCGAACGCGGATTCGTTGTCCGCTTTGTCGAGCACCTTTGCGTGAAAGCGATATGACCCGGAGCCGAGATTCGGGAGCGTGGTGTTCCAGGAAGCATCTGTGAGCGTGGCGACTTTGAGATGGTAATCCGTGCTTCCGATGTAGCTTCCCGGGCCGGACCAGCCGTTCGAAGTCCAATTCCACCAGCGGTCCTGAGAATCGCTCAACGCGACCAGGACCTGATAAACACCGACGCCGGTGTCTGCGGTTGTTCCATCAGCGGCGGTAATGCTTGTTGCCGAAACGCCATTACTCGGCGCGCGGATTGAAATCGTTGGCGCCGTCGTGTCTGGTTTCGCGAGGGCTTTCCAGACATTCACTCGGCCGTAGCCGTACCAGGGATGATGCCCGTTGCTGTCGTAAGTGGCGTTCGCGGTGTCGATGAAATCGGCGGTGTCGATTAGCCGCTGTTTCACCTGAGTGCGCGTCAGATTCGGCTCTTTCGATAGAATCAGCGCCGCCGCTCCAGCGGCCACGGGAGTCGCGGCCGAGGTGCCGTTGAAATTAAAAGTGTAATTGCCAGCGTTGTAACCGGCCGAACCCATCCGGTCGGTGGTAACCATGTCCGCCTCGCTCCCGGGCGCGGCGATGTCGATGGCATTGCCGAAATCAGAGTAGGAGGCTTTCTGGTCGCGGTTGTTGGAAGCCGCCACGCAAATGACGTGCGGGTGCGAAGCATAGCCGTCGAGATCAACCGATTCATTGCCGTTCCCCGCGGCCCAAAGGACCACGCAACCTTTGCCGCCGCGCCCATTGGTCGCGACGTCGGTGATGGCAGCGCTGACGTTGTCGGGGCAAGGCTGCGCGATCGAGGTGTTGTTGGGTCCGCCACGGTCAGCAGGACCCCAGCTGTTGCTAATCACGGTGGCGCCATTGTCGCGCGCGGAGCTGATGGCGGCGGCTTCGTTTTCGGGAGTTGCGTTTGCGCCGAGCAACCGCACCGACATCAATCGACAACCCGGCGCTACTCCGCTGCCCCCAAGCGAGTTGTTACCATTCGCGACCGCGAGGCCGGCGCAGGACGTCCCGTGATTATCGCCCGGGAGACCGGGCACCGGCGTGTTGTCATTATCGACGAAGTCCCACCCTGCCTTAATTTTATTCGTCGAATTGAAATCTTCGTGACTGGTGGCCACGCCGTCATCGACGATTGCGACAACGACATTGGAACTGCCCCGCGTGATCTCCCACGCGCGCTCCGCCTTGATGTCGCCGCCCGCCAGGCCTCCGGTAGGGCCGTTTGAGCCGGTGTTATTCAGGTGCCACTGCTGCGGATAAAGCGCGTCGTTCGGGACGAATTTTTGTTCCTTTGGCCAAATCAGGTTCGGGTGCGAGTAGATCACCCCGGGTTTTCCATGGAGGCTGTTTGCGGTCTCGATTGACGAGCTGCGCTCCGGGTTCGTGATGCGGGCGACGTAGCCATTCCGCGCATAGGAACCAAGCGGTCGCGCAATTTCCGCCCCATGCTGCGCGAGAAGCTGGTCGATCTCCGCACGGGAGACTTTCCGCTTGAACTGGATCAGGAACTCTTCGGTCTCGATAATGGGCGAGAGTTTGCCGTTGTGGAACATCCGCACCGGCTTTTCCACGCCGGGCACTGCGGCCATGGCTTGCTGCAGCTGTGCAACTCGACCCTGGCTTGCAGCGTCCTGCACGGGCTGCACCAGGATGCGGTATTGCGAGTGGTAAATAGCCTCGCGCGCCGGATCGGCAGCCACAGCGTTCCTCATCGAAGCCTGAACGTCGGCAGGCCTAGCCCCGGGGGCGATCCGAACGGCCACCCATCCTGTCGCTTCCGTGAGCGGATAGCGTTTTCCTCCGGCAAAAAAGGAGGCTCCGGTCTGCGTGATTTGCGCCGTGACCGCCGACAGGCCAGTGAGCAGCAGCAATAACGCCAGGGTGGCAGGTCGTGGAAGCAGAAAGGAAATGCGACGTTTCATGGGCGGGGGCGAGTCGAGTGGTTCAGTGAAGCGGGAGGCGTGTTTTTCTTGGGCAGATTGGGCCTTCAGACATCAACGCCGGAAAAAGTCGTCAACCGGCTCAGAAATTTTCCTCCGGAGCGGAAATAGGTGCCGGAAAGGAAGCGCTTGCTCCTTATCACCGAATGATGTGGGCCGATTTTGGAGGGTCCTTTGCGGCGTTTTCCTGATCACAAAAGGACTGAGATGGGGAATCGCCGGCCATATTACCGAGCCCGTGAAAAAAGAACCGGAGCCTGGTGTTCGCCTCACAAATGGCGTTTTGCCTGTGGATGGATATCGTGATCATCTCCGAGGATTGAGATCCGATGCTTGAGCGTTCATGGCTGTGGCTGGCTTTCTTCGCCCTTTCTTCTATACCCGCCGTGGAGACGACGGCGTCGGTCGACCGCGCGAAGATCGTCACCGAGCGCGCGCTTTCCGCGGAGGAACCGGCAACGGCGCTTACTGAGGAGGGAGATCTCTCGGATGCAGGGTTGGTGCAGGCCCTCGCGCAAGGACTTGACGCGATCCGGGCAAAACATGGGCCGGTAAAAACGTCGGCCTATTCAGCGGGTTTGGTGGAGGCGGCGAGGCGCTCGAAAGACCAGGCGGTGCTTGCCCTCACGCTTGCGCAGCATGCCACGGTGCTCGAATTGGCCAGCCG
Organism: Chthoniobacterales bacterium; assembly: GCA_046262275.1. GTDB lineage: Bacteria > Verrucomicrobiota > Verrucomicrobiia > Chthoniobacterales > UBA10450 > JACCTI01. Next base: position 12,330 of record JBHENA010000036.1, on the reverse strand, counting down.
ATACCCCGAAGCCGTCGCGGCGCTGGAAGAAGCGGCGACTCTCTATGACGCTCTTCGTCGGCCGGGAGACGCTGCGCTCGCGCAAACTAATATCGGCAATCTATTTGAATTGCAGGGTAAACTGGCCGCCGCCCAGGAGCGTTACGAGGCGAGCCGCCAGAAAGGCTGGGACCATTGGACGGCCAGGCAGCGCACCCAATTTTTGCTCAAGCAAGGCACGCTCGCGCGCGTCCTCGGCCGCCCGCAGGATGCCATCCGCATTCAGGAGGAGGCACTCGCCATTGCACGCGCCAGTAGTGATACCGGGAGCGAGGCGCGCATCCTCAACAACCTCTCGCTCATTCACACGAACATAGCCGAATACCGCAAAGCCATCGGTTTTGCGCAGGAGAGCCTGCAGCTGCGCGAGAAGGAGAATCATCAGGGCCGCGCCATCTCGCTGACGAATCTCGGAATGATTCACGAGGCCCAGGGTGACAAGGAAGAAGCAATCCGCACCTACCGCGCCGCGGCTGAGGAGGCGGCCAAGTCGAAGGAGCCGAAGGGGGTCGCGATCACGGCCGTGAATCTCGGGATTCAGTTGCGCAAGATGCAACGTCCGGAGGAGGCGAAGCGATATCTGGAGGAGGGCTTGCACATCGCAGACGAGACAAACTTTGCCCGGTTGCGCGTGGCCGCCCGCCGTGAGCTTGGACTCGTCTCCGCAGCGTTAAAGCAGGAAGAGGAATGCGTCCCTCTTCTGCAGGCTGCGCTCGCCGAGGCGGAGAAAATTGGCGCCACAGCCGACCTGGCGGAGACGCAACTGGCAATCGCACTGCACGCCGCCGAAGGGCGAAAGCCCGCGGCGGAGCGGGCGCTGCAGTTGGCACGGGACGCTCAGCAACCCGAATTTGAATGGGCTGCACTTACCCTCCTGGGTGATTTGGAAGTGGCCGCAGGTGCACAGGCGTCCGCAATCGAAAGATATACGGATGCGGTGCGCGTGATCGAACGGCTCCGGCGCCGGATCACGGGAAGCGAGATCCAGCAGCAAACCTTTTTCGAGGATAAGCTTCAGCCGTATCACAAATTGGTTGAGCTGCACTTTGCGCGTGGGGATCTGGACCAGACATTCCGCTGGATTCAGCAGGCGAAAGCGCGGGTCCTGCTCGATGCGCTCGCGCTGGAGCGCCGACAGCTCGCGACGGAGTTGCCGCCCGATCAGGCAGGGGAGCTGGAAGCTGCGCGTCTGAAAGTGGCGGAAGCTGATGCGAGCAAGAATCCTGCGGCAATGGAGCCGGCGCGAGCCGAACTTGATCGGCTGGCGCGGGAAGTAGCCGCACCCGAGCTGCTGGCTCCGGTAATCGACGCGCAAAAGGTCGCCACGGAGCTGCTCGATCCCGAAACGGCCCTGCTCGAATACTTCGTGCTCCCAAGCCGAGCTTTCCTATGCATGGTGACGCTGGAAGCTGACAAAGCCGCACTCCAAATCCTTCCTATCGAATTGTCGGCCGAGGAATTGCGGAAGCAGGTGGAAGATTTGCGCTCTGCTCTCGCGAGCAGACGCATGAGCTACGAGCCAATTGCGCAGGCTCTTTGGAATCGCATTCTCGCGCCCGCAGAGAGCCGGCTGGAGGGCCGGAGCCGCCTCATCCTTGCCCCTTCCGGACCGCTCTGGCAGTTACCCTTTCAAGTGCTGCGCGACCAAAAGCAGCGCTTCGCGATTGATCGATGGACACTGTCGTATGCACCGTCCGCGAGCAGTTTCGCCCAGATGAAAGAAAGAGCGCGAAAGCGCGATATCCGAAGCGCACTGGTCATGAGCAATCCAGCCAATCTCGGACCCGACTTTCCCGACCTGCCGGGGGCGGACCAGCTCGCCACCGAGCTCTCGGGTGTATACGGCAAAAAGGAGACCGTCGTCTTGAACGGCCCTGCGGCCACAGAACACGCCGTCAAAGAACGCGCCTCGGATTTTGGGATCATGCATTGGGCGGTCCACGGCGTTTTCGATCCAGAAGCTCCGCTGGAATCCCATCTCCGCCTTGGCGGAGGTGAAGGAGAGGATGGGCTTCTCAAAGCGCGCGAGATCATGGAAATGAAATTTCGCGCGTCTCTCGCGATGCTGGCCGCTTGCGAAACGGCGCGCGGGCGCGGCGATACCGGCGAAGGGGTGATCGGAATGTCATGGGCTTTTTTCCTCGCCGGTTGTCCCACCGTGGTGGCGAGCCAGTGGAAGGTGGATGCCGCCAGCACCGCGGAGCTTTCTCGCACTTTCCATCGGAAACTGGCAGGCGGCGCTTCCGCGGGGCAGTCGTTGCGAGCAGCAACTCTCGAGTTGAAAGCCAATCGTGCCTACCGCCACCCATTTTACTGGGCGCCGTTCGTCGTGATCGGTGCGGGCATGTAGAGACGCCGCGGGCCAGCGCGAAAGCGGCTTTCTGCTTAGCGTGGGCCAGGAAATTGCTTAGCCTGCTTCCATGGGAAAGGGAGCGGGTCTGCAGATGCAAGCTCACGCTCGCGAGGCTGGGCCAGCGCAGGATCCATTACTCGCTCCCTATCTCGCCGCGGCCGCCCCTTCCGCGGTCGAGAGCGCGTTGTGCGCGCTCATCGAGCATGAAGCTACGCCGGTCATGCGGCAGGTTCTCTGGAGAAAGAACCTCGGGAGCACACCGGGCGCCTCAGCCGATGCGGACGACATGATGAGTGTGGCGCGGGAGCAGTTGATCCGGCAACTGATGGCGCTTCGTTCAGGCGAACGCGAGCAACCGATCGGCGATTTTCGCCGTTACGCAGCGAGCGTGGCTTACGCGGCGTGGGCGGAACAGTTGCGGAACGATCATCCACGCCGCTCGATGCTCCTGAATCGGATTCGTTATCTGCTCGAGAAGCGCGGCGCGGACTACGGCCTGGCGCTCTGGCAGGATGCCGCTGGCACCAAATGGTGCGGACCGCGCGACTGGGAGAGCCGGGTCGAGAACGTGACGGCCGCATCGCGCCTGCAGCAGCTTCTGGTGGACCCGGTCGCGGCCAGTGGTGAGATTTTTGGCCGCAGCAAGTGGAGTTCGGACGAGCTTTTGCCGCTCTTGACGAGGCTGCTCGGGTGGATCGACGCCCCGATCGAATTGCGCGATCTGGTTTCAATCGTCGGAGAGCTGTCAGACTTCGTCGATGCGCCAGTCGAAAGAAGTAGGGAAGAAAGCGAGAGCACGCTCGTGGCGCCACAGCTTTCGCCGAGCGAAGAACTCGCCTGGAAGGAATATCTGCAGTGGCTTTGGCTGCGCGTCGGGGAACTTCCCCCGCGGCAGTGCTGCGCGTTTCTCCTCGGCTCCAGCGCCTTGCGCGATTTCGAGCTCCAGGGTATCGCATCCATCCGGTCCCTGGCACCGCGGTTCGCGCTGCCGCCGGAGCGGCTGGCGGAATTGTGGCAGCGCCTTCCCCTGGACGACCTCGCCATCGCGTCGGAACTCGGGTGCACCCGGCAGCAGGTGATCAACCTCCGCCGTGTCGCCCGCGATAGCCTCGGTCGCGCATGGATGGACTTTCAAAAAGAATCCAGTCCGACGGGTAATAAACCGCGCAAGTTTTCATCTTAACCTTTCGGACCATGCGTGAAGAGCATCTCACAGCCACCGAAATAAAGGCTTACCTCGAGCGATCGGTCGCGCCTGCGGAGGCGCTGTCCATCAGCGATCATCTCATCGGATGCGCGAGCTGCCGGGACTGGCTGCAAGCGCAGGAGGCTTCGCGCGCAGCGGGCTCTGTCGCGGAAGTCAACTTCGAAGAAATGGCGGCCTTCATTGACAACGAGCTGGATCCGCTGGCACGGCGCGCCATCGCGGGAAAACTGGCGCAATCTGCGCGAGGGGCGGCGGAGATACGCGACCTGGAACTCTGGAAAGCGCAATTAGAAGGTGCGCCCGCAGGCTGGGCGCTGGGAACCGTTCGCTGGACGCGGTGGGTCTTGCCGCTGGCGGCAGGGATTGCAATTGGCCTCCCCCTGAGTTGGTGGTCCATCAATTCCCTGCGTCGTTCTGGATCGATCGCGCTTCGTGACGGTGGGCGCGATGTGACGATCGACGCCGCGGGCCGCGCTCAAGGCTTCAAAGACTTGCCGGGAGCGTTTGCGAACTCGGTCGCAGAGACGCTGCGCACCGGGAGAATCGAAGTCAGCCCGGAGATCACTGCCCTCGCCGGCCGCCCCGGTGTGCTGGCCAGTTCGCCAGCCGCGCGCGATAATTTCCGCGCCCTCGCCCCGGTGGCGACGGCAGTCCGGGATGGCCAGCCGCGGTTTCGCTGGACAGCAGTCAGCGAGGCCACCGCCTATCGTCTCAACGTCCTGGATGAAGCGAGTGCTTCACTCGTCCTGAGCGAGCAAATCCCCGCTGGGCAGACGGATTGGCAGTCATCTACCCCGCTTGCGGAGGGAAGAGAGTATCAGTGGGAAGTGGAGGCGTTACGCGGCGATGAGGTCGTAACGAAAACCCCGGCGCCACCCGAGCCGGAAGCCCGTTTTCGGGTGTTGTCGCAGGCCAAACGCGCTGAGCTGGACGAGCTCCAACGGGCAAGTGGTGGCTCGCAC
>JBHENA010000036.1:558-7759 GCA_046262275.1 Chthoniobacterales bacterium | reverse complement strand
CGAAGAGGCTGCGCAGGAATTTCGCCTGTTATATAACGAAAATCCCGATTCGCAGATTGTTCGCCAGTTGCACGAGCAAATGGAGCGATACAAATCGGGTGCTCCATAGAATCGCTGTGAAATGGCTTCTGGAGACAAAAGGGCGACTGATTTCGCAGAAGTTGACGAGCTGATTGCCTCCTTCGCCGACACGGCCAAGGCCACCCTTTCTCTCCCGGAAAGCGCCTCCCTCACAGAACTCCTACCCGAGGTTTATGAAGATTTGCGAAAACTCGCCGGCAACTACCTGCGGAAAGAGCGGGCAGGTCATACCCTGCAGCCAACGGCTCTGGTGCACGAGGCTTACCTCCGTCTCCTCGAGCAGCACTCCACCAGCTGGCAGAACCGCGCACATTTTCTCGCCATCTCCGCGCGCATGATGCGGCGGATTCTTCTCAATCACGCGGCCGCTCGGGATACCAGCAAGCGCGGCGGCGGCACCACGCGCCTGAGCCTCGATTTCGCCGTGGATGTTCTGGACCAGCGAAATGTGCCGGCTACGGCCCTACATGCGGCCTTGCAGGAGCTGGAAACGTTGGATCCGCGTCAGGGGCAGATCGTGAAACTGCGCTTTTTCGGCGGGCTGAGCGTGGAAGAAACCGCGGAAGTTCTGGGAATCTCGCCCGCCACGGTCAAACGCGAGTGGGCGATCGCGAAGCTTTGGCTCGAGCGCGAACTCAGGCGGAGTTAAGCCCGGTTCAACTCCGAAATGACGCCCGCGCGCTGGCAGCAGGTAAAAGACGTGGTCGGTGATGCGCTGGAACGAGCGGACACCGCAGAGCGGGCGGCTTTCCTGGCGCATGCGTGCTCGGAGGACACGGCTCTCCTTCACGAAGCGGAATCGCTCCTTGCCGCCGCCTCATCCGACAACCTGCAGGCTTGCGCCGATGAGCTGCGCATCTCGCAGACGGAGCTGATCGATGCGGCGCTCGGACGGCGCATCGGAGCCTACGAGGTCGTGCGCGAGCTCGGCCGCGGCGGCATGGGCGCCGTTTACCTCGCGCGCCGCGCAGACCAGGAATTCAAGAAACAAGTCGCGATCAAGCTGCTGAAGCGCGGGATGGATACCGACGAAGTGCTGCGCCGCTTCCGGGCGGAGCGAGAAATCCTCGCGCGGCTCGAACACCCCAACATTGGGCGATTGCTCGATGGTGGGACCACGGAAGATGGATTGCCTTATTTCGTGATGGAGTTCGTAAGGGGCTCCCGCGTGACCGATTTCGTCTGGGCCAACAACCTGCCGCTGAAGGAGCGGTTGCAGCTCTTCCTCAAGATCTGCGGGGCGGTGCAATTCGCGCATCAGAACCTCGTCGTCCACCGCGACCTGAAACCCAGCAATATCCTGGTAACGGCGGAAGGCGAGCCGAAGCTGCTCGACTTCGGAATCGCGAAGCTGCTCGCGCCCGGTGAAGACGCCTGGGAGGTGACGATCGCCGGGCGCGAGCGGCTCACTCCCGGTTACGCATCGCCTGAGCAGGTGCGGGGCGAACCGGTTACGACGGTGAGCGATGTCTACACACTCGGCGCGCTGCTTTACGAAATCCTGACCGAACGCCCGCCGCATCGCTTCGGCGGCTCAAATCCTACGGCAACAGAGATCCAGCGCGTGGTCTGCAGCGAAGAGCCGGTGCGGCCGAGTCTTGCCGTCCTCAAGCCCGAGTTGCGGCGGCAACTGCGTGGCGATCTCGACACAATCATTATGCGTGCGCTGTCGAAACTTCCCGAGCGTCGCTACTCCTCCGCCGCCACCCTCGCGCACGATATCCGTCGTTACATCGAAGGGCGCCCGGTTCGCGCGCGGCGCGACACTGCCGGCTATCGGGCACGCAAATTCCTCGGGCGGAACAAGCCCGCCGTAGCCGCTGCGGCACTCCTCTTTGTCGCGCTGCTCGCGGGATCCGCCACGACTCTTTGGCAGGCGCGCCGGGCAGAGCGTCGGTTCAACGATGTGCGGAAGCTCGCGAATTCATTTCTCTTCGAGTTCCACGATGCGATTGCCGCCCTCCCCGGCGCGACCGCGGCACGACAATTGATCGTCACCCGCGCACTCGAATATCTGGATAAGCTCGCGCGCGAGGCTGCAGGTCAACGGAGTTTGGAGCTGGAACTGGCTGAAGCGTACCTGAAAGTCGGCGACGTGCAGGGGAAGCCGTATACCGCAAACCTGGGCGACTCTGCGGGCGCGATCCGTAGTTATACCAGGGCTACGGAAATTGCGGCGGCCTGCGCCGCTCAGGAAATGGGTGGCACCGAAACCCGGGCGCGCAGCGCAATGATACGCGGGTATCTCAGCCTGGCGGCCGTGCAGGCGCGGATGAATCAACGCGAAGAAGCGGCAGAGAATAATCGGCGCGCGCTCGCCATTGGCGAAAAACTGCTCATCGACGCTCCGCAGCGTGGAGATGAATGGCGCCGGTTAATTGTCTCGTGCCACTGGGGGCTGGGCGACGCGATTCAAGCGGGGAACCATCAGCGACGCGATCCGGACCTGCATCGCGCTTCTCTCGAACATTATCGCCGCGCCCTGCCGCTGGCCGAACAACTCGCGGCCGCGAACCCCGGCTCCACAGACGACGTTCGTCGCCTCGCCAAAGCATGCTCGCGCGCGGCGATCGGAGTTGAGCTCGGAGTCACTACCGGGGAGACCGCCTACTTCGATGAAGCGCTGCCTCTACATGCTCGCGCGGTAGCACTCCTGGGCGGCCTGGTCGAACAAAATCCCGCGGACGCTCAGCTCCGCCGCTCCCTGGCCGATGCGTTGATCACGAAAGCGGCAGCGTGCACTCTCGCTGAGCGCGAATTGGGGACGGCCTATGCAGAAGCCACGCGGGGTTTGGCGATCCAGAGAGAGCTGGCCGCGGCCGATCCGTCAAACGCCGAGGCGCAACAGGATCTCGCCTACGCCCATTACACAACTGCGCGCATTTGCCAGTTGCGCGGGGATTTTGGCAAAGCCGCGGAGCACTATAACAGCTCGTTGGTCATACTAGAACCGCTCGTTAGCCGCCAGTCTGACAACGTCGAAACCGCCTTCGATCTGGAGCGGACTCGCCGCGGCTTGGCAGAAGTCAAAGGCCGCTAACCCAGGCGCATTTGGCGACCAGGGCGACCGTTCCTCCGGCCTAAGGGCGAACGTGGCTGGGGAGGGAATTGAACCCCCGACACGAGGATTTTCAGTCCTCTGCTCTACCAACTGAGCTACCCAGCCGCTGCACCGGCCGAATGCCGCGCGCGCGTCTGCGGCCGGGGCGTCACTATGCAAGAACGAGAGGGTAGCGCAAGCTTCCAGCTTGCGTGGTGGCAGCAACTCACGTGCGCTTCGCGCTTGCTCGCGAATGCAAGCTGGAAGCTTGCGCTACGTAAAACTTCGCGAGAGCGCGACTGCCCGGCCGAGGAAATAGATGTACTCGCGCCGCGAAATTTCGAGCCCGCCGAACTGCTCCAGGTGTGGCGTGAGCCATTGCGTATCGAGCAAGACGAACCGCTTCCTCCGCAATCGCTCCACCAGCGCGCAGAGCGCAACCTTGGAAGCATCGGTTATCTCCTGAAACATCGATTCGCCGAAAAACGCGCCGCCAATCGCGACGCCGTAAAGCCCTCCGGCGATCTTACCATCTCGCCACGTCTCCACTGAGTGTGCCCAGCCGAGTTCATGCAGCCGAATGTAACTCCTGATGATCTCTTCGTTGATCCAGGTCTCCGGTCGTTCCGCGCAACGGCGAATGACATGCTCGAAGAGAGTGTCGGCGCGGATTTCGAAGCCGCCTTTGCGCAGCACGCGCTGCAAACCATGCGGCACATGAAATCCGTCCAGCGGCAAAATCCCGCGCGGCTCCGGCGAGAACCACTCGATCGCGCCATCGTCCATCGCCATGGGAAAAACGCCAAGCCGATATCCCTGTAGCAAAACTTCCGGCGCGATCATCTCTTCCCGAACCTGACGAGCTCCAGGTTTTGCATCTCCAAAATATCTGAACCCTGAATCCTGAACCCTTCCACCTAAAGTATTGCAATGAACAGGCACCCTCTTAATCTTTCCAGATGAAGCCCCTGTTCCTCGCGCCGGTTGTTGCTGGCCTGCTCGGGTTCCTCGGGTGCGCGAACGAAGGCCCTACCGGCGAAGAGTTGCAGGAGCAGGTGGGACGCGGCCTGCGTGGAGAAGGAACCCTCTCGCCAGATATCGATCGCACTGGAGATCCCTACGTGAAGCCGCGCGAAGGAGCGCCTCCCACGCGCGAATAGGCGAGGAAAATGTCCACGCCATCCGCGCATTCGAAGATCCTCATCCTCGATTTCGGTTCGCAATACACCCAGGTGATCGCGCGCCGCATCCGCGAATGCCAGGTCTACTCCGAGATCGTTCGCTTCGACATTCCAGCCGCGGAAGTCGCTGCCTCGCAGCCAAACGGCATCGTCCTCTCGGGAGGGCCGGCGAGCGTTTACGACGAGCGCGCCCCGCAGGTGGATCCGGAGGTTTTTTCGCTCGGCATTCCGGTCCTCGGCATCTGCTACGGAATGCAACTGATGGCGCGGCATCTCGGGGGTGAGGTGGAATACAGCGCGCGGCGCGAGTATGGCGCGGGCATGCTGCACGTCGCAAACGGTTCGCAGTTGTTCGAAGGCATCGGATCACAGCTCGATATCTGGAACAGCCATGGGGACAAGGTGACAGCGCTCCCGGCTGGCTTCCGCGCCGCGGCGCACACGGAGAACTCGACCTTCGCCGCGATCGAAAACCCGGAGGCGCGGCTCTACGGCCTGCAGTTTCATCCGGAAGTCGCGCACACCCCGCGCGGCAAGGAGATCATTCAGAACTTCGTCTACGGCATCTGCCATTGCGCGATGGATTGGACGATGGGCTCCTTCATCGACGAAGCCTGCGAACGCGTGCGGCGCCAGGTAGGCGAGGAGAAGGTGGTGCTCGGCTTGAGCGGCGGGGTGGATTCATCGGTGACCGCGGCGCTCTTGCACAAGGCGATTGGCGATCAGCTCACCTGCATTTTCGTAAACAACGGGCTCCTGCGTGCGCGCGAAGAGGAGATGGTGCAGCGGGTGTTTGGCGAAAATTTTCACATCCGGCTCAAATATGTCGACGCTTCGGAGCGCTTCCTCTCCAGGCTCGTGGGCGTTACCGATCCGGAACAGAAGCGCAAGCTCATCGGCAACGAATTTATCCATGTTTTCCAGCACGCGACCGAGGAGCTGCTCGCGGAAGATGCGCTCAATGGCGCCCAGGGCCATAGCTACCGCTTTCTCGCCCAGGGAACGCTCTACCCTGATGTAATCGAAAGCGTGGCGATCGGCGGTAATCCCGCGCACGTCATCAAGAGCCATCACAATGTCGGCGGCTTGCCGGAGAAGATGCACTTCGAGCTGGTGGAACCGGTGCGGCAGCTCTTCAAAGACGAGGTGCGCCAGGCTGGGCTGCAGCTCGGCTTGCCGAGGGAAGTCGTATACCGGCAGCCGTTCCCGGGACCCGGTCTGGCGGTTCGAATCCTGGGCGAAGTCACGCCGGAGCGTCTGCGAATCGTGCGCGAGGCTGACACAATCGTGACCAGCGAGATGGAGGCGTCGGATTGGTATTACCGCGTCTGGCAATCGTTCGCCATTCTGCTGCCGGTGCGTTCTGTTGGCGTGATGGGCGACCAGCGAACATACGAGAACACGGTCGCGATTCGCATCGTCGAAAGCCAGGACGGCATGACGGCCGATTGGGTGCGGCTGCCCTACGAGCTGCTCGCGCGCATTTCCACCCGCATCATCAACGAAGTCAAAGGCGTCAACCGCGTCTGCTACGACATCTCGAGCAAACCGCCGAGCACGATCGAGTGGGAGTGAAATGGCAATGCGTAGCGGATAGTAACGTCAGCGAACTTCGTTGTAGCGACGGCGCTCTGTCGCCGTAAAACACGCGCCAATTTCAGGGCAAGCGTCCTTACGCCGACAGAGCGGCGTCGCTACAAGAGCTCCGAAGACGTCCGATCGCGAGCAAGCCATACGTACGATCGAGTGGGAGCAAGCCAGGTCTGTCATCCTGAGCCGCAAAGACGGCGAAGGATCTCTCATTTTACATTCCGCTCCCGTCTACACGACCAGGGAAATCGAAATCGGCGCAAAATCTTACCGCCGATAGAAAACGTCTCCCGCGGTTGAGAGGTCCACATCGACTTCGCTCAGTGCAGGCTTTCGCCGTCTGCGCGACTCAGGATGACGCCCCAGGTGAGAACGCTTCCCTAAAGCGGTGGCGAGGGCAGATTCACGTAGCGCACGGTGTAGGTGACGATGCGCTCTTCATCCGGTTTCACGGGGATGGCGAACTCCACCGTCTGCGCATCTTTCTTTATGAAGGCGTCGGATTTCGCCGTGATTTCCCAACTGCTCCAGCGCGAGAGATGCTCGCGAACACGGATCTCGACCGGCTCTTTCTTGTGATTACGCAGCTTGATCTCGAATGATTCTTCCGCGGTGCGCTTCGGGTTGTTAACGGCGAAGTTTGTTCTCTTCCGCTCTCCCACAAGATCGAAGGCGTTACCGGTGAATACGCGGAGCGTTTCGTCCTTCGCGGTATGGTCGATCTCGTTCTCGCCGGTAAACTCGAGCTGCTGATCGCTGTCGCGGCGATAGAAGCGCCACCGCCCTTTTGGTAACGGCAGCCCGAGCTTGTTGGCTTCGCTGTTCTTGAACTCCAGAATCACCGCCACCTTCTTGTTCGCTCCGGTTTCGAAGTCCGGCTCGAGCATAGGTTCTCCGCCAAAAATGGGCCTGACTACATCGTGCCCCAGCGCGTCGTAAATGTAGAGGCGCGCTGATTGCACGCCTTCCGCTCGCGCGAATTCGATCTGTTTCGTCTCCTGATCGCGCAAAGTGACGGCGCGCGGCAGCATGTAGAGGTGATATTCGTCGAAAGATTTTTCTGTCACGCCTGTCGTTTCCACCGCCAGAGACTGCCTGTCTGCGGCATACTTCGCTACCGGTAGTTCCTCCTTGACCTTCTTCACATCCCCCGCGACCAACTTCGTCCGAACGTTTTCGAACTTCTTTCCGCTCTCATTCTTGATCGTGACCCATCCGACGATCTGAAGCGGATTGCCGCTCTCCGGCGCGACCACATTGTAATCCGCGCTCCAGCTCACTTCCCCCGTGATGTAGGCGATCTCTGCTT
>JBHENA010000036.1:0-520 GCA_046262275.1 Chthoniobacterales bacterium | reverse complement strand
ATCTTCCAGTTTAGCTCCGGCTTCAGAATCGTGTCGTCGGCGAGCTTCGGAAAGAGCGGCGTTCCCGGCAGCTCGAAGCGCAACTTGCCACCGACTTCAATGATTGGTTGATTCGCGTTGCGGACCTCGCCTGGGCTCTGCCGCTCGTAACCGCTCCTGATTATCTTCCCCGGGACAATCACGCTCTTTTGATCTTCCATGGTCCGGAAATCGATCGTTTGTCCCTCGAAAAGCGAAAGCATCAAACTCTGCGTCGCCGGATCGGCCCGGTAGCTTTGCTCGAGCACTTGCAGCGCGACTTTGCCGGTCGAATCGCGCAGGATAACAGAACTGGGCTCCAGGTGAGCGGTCGTATCGTTGAAGCGCACTTCGTTTACCCCTTCGCGCAGTTCAAGCGGCACCGTTCCTCGCACGACCGCGAAGTTGTCGTTGTAAATGGTGAGCGATGAATCCGCGGCCAAGGCGGATCTGGTCAGGCAGAAGACGACCGTAACGGCGGGGAGTAGCTTCGGCATGAGGA
>JBHENA010000035.1:0-18402 GCA_046262275.1 Chthoniobacterales bacterium | reverse complement strand
GCAAAAGAGGGAGTGCAGATCGATCGCGAGACGCAAACCCTCGCCACCATCACGATTCAGAATTATTTCCGGCTCTATCAAAAGCTCGCCGGCATGACCGGAACAGCCGACACGGAAGCGGCTGAGTTTCACGATATCTACAAGCTCGACGTCAACGTCATCCCGACGAATCGGCCGATCGCCCGGAAAGATGCCAACGATCGGATCTACAAGACCCGCCGCGAGAAATACAACGCCGTCATTGCGGAGATCAAAGATCGCCACTCCCACCAGCAGCCGGTTCTGGTCGGCACCGTGAGCGTGGAGGCCTCAGAGCTGCTCAGCCGGATGCTGAAACGCGAAAAAGTTCCGCACAACGTCTTGAACGCGAAATATCATCGCCAGGAGGCGGAGATCGTTCAGCGCGCCGGACAGGCCGGGACGGTTACGATCTCCACGAACATGGCCGGTCGCGGCACCGATATTAAGCTCGGCGACGGTGTCGCGGAGCAGGGTGGATTGTTCGTCATCGGCACAGAGCGGCACGAATCGCGCCGGATCGATCGCCAGTTGCGTGGACGTTGCGCGCGGCAGGGCGATCCGGGCGGGTCACGCTTTTACGTCAGCTTCGAAGACGATCTGATGCGCAACTTCGGAGCCGCGGATCGGATGACAAAAATCATGGAGCGCTTCGGCCTCGAGGAAGGCCAGGAGCTGGAGCACCCGTGGCTCAACAAGTCCGTCGAGACGGCACAGAAACGCGTCGAGCAGCGCAATTATCTGCAGCGGAAGCGCACACTGGATTTCGATGACGTGATGAACAACCAGCGCGAGGTGGTTTACACCTACCGCAACGAGACGATCGACGCGGAAGAGCCGCGCAAGCTGATCTATGAAGTGATCGACGAAGCGGTGCCGGCGAAAGTGCGCGAGCATCTCGGGTCGGGCGAGGGCGACGAGCCGAACTACGCCAGCCTCCTCCATTGGGTGAACACGACTTTCCCGGTCGGCTTAAGCGCGGAGCGGGCGCAGTTCGAAACGCGCAGCATAGAGGAGAACGCGCAGTTCTTAATTGGAAAGATCAAGGACTCGTATGAGCGGAAGTCGAGTCACGAAGAGCCTACCGCGGTAAAAAGCCTAGAGCGTTACATCATCCTGAACGCGATTGATCGGCTCTGGCAGGAGCACCTCTACGCGATGGACGCTTTGCGCGAGGGCGTTTACCTGCGCAGCTACGCGCAGAAGGATCCCTTGATCGAGTACAAGACGGAGGCCTACGAAATGTTCGTCGAGTTAATGGCGAACATTAAGAACGAAGTGCTGCACAACCTCTTTCGCAGCACCTCGAACCTGCAGGCGTTCGAAACCTTCCTGTCCACCTTGCCGCAATTTTTGCTGCGCGAGCATGCGCCCTCTGCACCGACCGCCAACGGTCCCGCGCCCGGGCCGGCGATGGGCCGCCGCCCGGAACCAGTTGGGGTGGGGGCGGCCAGCGCGCTGGCCGAGAATGGCGACGGCGCGGAAGTGAAGCTCGAGCTTGCGCCGGTGCGTCGCGAGACGCCGAAAGTCGGCCGCAACGAACCCTGCCCCTGCGGTAGCGGCAAGAAGTTCAAGAACTGCTGCGGCCGGCGAGCCTAGCCGCGCAAGGCTGCGGCTCCTCTCCTGTGGAGGCCGGATTTTCAACTCGGTTGGACGGTTTCACATCCACGGCAGCTTTCCCGCGTGCCGGTTTCCACCGCTAAGCTCCCTCAGCCTTTGTTCTAATCTCCGCTTCGCGTGGTTGACGCTGCGCTTCCACGGCCTCAGTCGCTTGCCTGTTGCCCAATGCTCCCAGCTCTCCAGTCTCTTCGCGTGCGCTCCGGTCTCTGTATGAACCTCTTGGCCACGGACCAGAAGATTTCGTTCCAGCTCCAGCGCCGCGCGTTTGAGCGCTTTCCATCCCGTCCCACGCGACTGGGGCACATGGTCGAGCCTTACGATCCCTTCGCGGGAAACTTTACTTAGGAGCCATCGCGCCACAGGAGAGAGCCCCTCGATCTGCCACGGCTCGCACGCTGCAGCGACAGCATAAAGCGCAGGCCAGAGACTACGGTGCAGGAGAGTCATTTTGCCGTTGATGAGCTTCAGCGCCATCAAATCGCTGTGGGACTCCAGATCCCTATAAACGCGAAAGATGAGATGGCTGCGAGGATGTGCCCACCACGATCCGCGGATCGGCTTGCCGACCAGCAGAGTGGCGACACTAGGCAAGTGCGGGTCCGACAGAGGCAACAACCCAGATCTTTCTACCTCCGCCATCACCTTTCGGAATGCGGCGGATTCTTTCGCTTCCACAATTTGCCACCGCCGGTCGGCCTAGGAAGCGCCTAACTGACCTCGTAGGTGGTAATCTCCAGCTCATGTCCGTCTGGATCGCGGAAATAAATCGAGTGGGAGATCTCGTGATCCTGAAAGGTGAACTCGATTTTCCGTGCCTTAAGATCGCCTTGCGCCGCGAGAAACTGCGCGCGGCTGGCGCGGAAGGCGAGATGCAGCATCGTGATACTGCCGCGCGGACGGGGAATGGCATCCGATTGGCCGACGGGAAAAAGAGCGAGCGCAGTCCGGCCCTTTCCGACGAACGTCGGCACGCCGTTCCACATTCCTTCGTGCCGGGCTTCGAAGCCGAGGACGCCAGTATACCATTGTGCCGAGCGCGCGACGTCGCGCACCGCGAGAGCCACATGGTCGATTCCTTCAAGTTCAAACATGGAATCTAAGACTGCCGAGTGGGCCGCGCCCCTGCAAGCGCGGTAAAGTGTGTAAAACGAGCGCCGCTGGCGATCACTCGTGAGACATGTGCAAGCGAGACGCATGCACTACGGCAGAAATCGGGTTGCGAAAATGCAGGCAGTGGCTTGCGTAGGCGTTTATGCGCAGAGTCGTTTGCCATCTCGCCCTGGTGTTTTTTCTCGTCGGGCCCACGAGCGCGGCCGAAGCACAGGTCCAGCGGCCGCAGTTTCGTCCCGCGGTCCTTGGCTCAGCACCGGATTCGCTCGTTAATCGGATCGACACCAAGGAGCTGCTGAATCAGGGTCAAAAAGACGGAGCGGTTATGTTTTGCTCTGTCGTCTCAAAAACAGGCGAAGCGGTCACAAGCTGGACCTACCGGGCCATCCCTGGCTCGGACGCACTGGAGCGGGAAGTCACAAAGCGGCTTCAGGAGACAAAATTCGCCCCAGCAATCTACAACTATCAACCGGTGAGCGTCTTGATTTCCGGGACGGCGGTCTTCTCCGTCGTCGAGGCGAAGCCGCGGCTCCGGATTTTTCTTAACCAGGACAGCCGCGAATTGAAGGAAGCGAAAGACTTTATTGCGCCGCAACCGGTTTTTGGGGCGGATTCGAAGTTCGACGGGCTGCAGGCGCCGGAGGGTTCGATGCGCGTGCCGCTGACCGCAATCGTCGATGTCATGCTTAAGGTGGACGGGCACGGGAAATTACTGGACCTGCGCGTTCTGGCGGAGGACCCTCCGCTGCTCGGCTTCGGTGCCGCGGCCTTGGCTGATTTTCGCGAAGCGAAATTCATTCCTGCTTTTCGCGACGGCGATGCGACGGAGAGCGAGACGGTCTTTCCCGTTTGCTACAAGCCGGCGGAGTGAGCGCTCAAGGGCAGAGGATTTGGTCCTGGGATTGGGTCGATTTCGCCGCGAATGATCGAGGCATCATTTTTCCGGCGCGATCCGCTCGTTTGTGCGCGTGAGTTGATCGGGACCGAGCTTGTCTGGGGAAGCTGCGCCGGCGTGATAGTGGAAACGGAAGCCTACACGGCGGAGAACGACGAAGCCTGCCACGCCTTCTTCCGCCCGAGCACCCGTGCATTCATCCAACGGAATGAGGCAGGGGCGGCCTACATTTATCTGAACTACGGGGTGCATTGGATGCTTAACGTCCTTGTAAAGGGAGGAGCCGACGGCTTCGTCCTGATCCGGGCGCTCGAGCCGACGCGAGGGATCGATTTGATGAAACGGCGTCGCGGTGTCAATGACGCGCGCGCACTCTGTTCCGGACCCGGGAAACTGACGCAAGCCCTGCGGATCACGGATCGCGACGACGAGCGGAACCTGTGCGCTGATCCCGAACATGCATTTCATTTCCGTCGCGAGCCCGTGGAAGTCGTTGCGGACGAGCGCATCGGGATAACAAGATCAGCTCATTTGCCGTGGCGGTTTATCTTGGCGGGGAACGGGTTTGTGAGTGTAGCGCCAAAATCAAAAATAGTCCGCTGAGGCGGCCGAACGGCGACTCAGCGCCGTTGTTACAGCTCGGGTTCGCCTTCAGGAGAATAGGCTTGCCGCCGCGGGTAAAATGATCTGTTCTCGCAGAATGCGACTTCGCAGTGGGCTGGTAGCTTTCACGATCTACTGCGCACTGGCAATGCATGCCAGGGGAGAGCCTCTGCCTAAGTACAGGTCGGCGCTATTTCACCCCGGACCGCGATCATTGATCAACCTCATCAACGCAGAGAGTCTGATGAAGCGCGGTCAAAAAGACGGCTTGGTCATGTTCGATTTGGGGGTGTCGAAGCTTGGGGTGCCCGGTCGTCCGTTTACATATCGTGGCACACCTGGCTCCGATCGGTTGGGGGACGAGCTTCTGGGACAAGTGGGTCGCGCCACGTTTAGCCCGGCGGTGTTGGATCACAAGGTCTGCAACTCTCTCGTCTTCGGGACCATTGTTTTTGCGATTGTTGACGGCAAACCGCGCGTTCGCATTTACCTGAATCAGGAGGAGAACGAGCTGATGAAGCAAAGCGACTTCATCGCGCCGCAGATGGTATGGGAACAGGGGCAGAAATACAAAATTGATTGGCCTCCGCAGGCCGGCAGCCGCGACGGCACGGTCGCTGTGGCTCTCGACATCGATGCGAACGGCAGGGTTCAAGGCTCGAAGGTCAGTTATGAATCACCAGAGGGATTTGGTTTCGCCTCGGAAGTTATGAGACACATGCGGCATGCCCGCTTTGTCCCCGCTTTTCGCAACGGCCAGCCGGTCGCGGCACGCTTTACAATGCCGTTCTTTTTCCGGGCCGGAATTGGATGGCGTTGGAAGACTTGATGATCATTCGGCCCCAGGCGTCGGTGCTTTTGTAGTCATGGCGCTGCCGCGCCGGAAGTCCTGGGGCAGTTGAAGCTCCTGACACAGCGCCTTCCCCCCGACGGGCGAAGTCGCTCGGGCGCGTTGACCGAGCGGCTTCTCTCGGTGAACTTCGCTCCGCAATGAGCCGTTCAAAACAGCGCGTCCTCCTCGGCATGAGCGGCGGAGTGGACTCGAGCGTCGCGGGCTTTTTGCTCCGTGAGCAGGGCTACGACGTGGTCGGTGTGACGATGAAAGTGTGGCCGCAGGATTGCATCTCGCGCGCGGAGGACAAGTGTTGCGGCCCACAGGCCGTGGCGGACGCGCGGAGCGTCGCTCATTCGTTAGGCATTTCGCATTACGTGGTTGATGAAGCGGATCAGTTCGAGCGGCTGGTGATCGATTATTTTTCGAGCGAATACCAGTCTGGCCGCACGCCCAATCCTTGTGTGATGTGCAACGAGAAGCTGAAGTTCGGCAGCCTATGGAGCAAAGCGAAGGCGCTCGGCTGCGACCACATCGCGACCGGCCACTACGCCATCATCGAGCATGGGAGGGAACGCGCGGTTTTGCGCAGAGGAGCCGATCCGCGCAAGGATCAATCCTACTTTCTCTTCAGCCTGCGCCAGCCACAGCTGCGGCGTGCGCTTACTCCACTTGGAGAAATGTCCAAGCCGGCGATTCGCGAGATCGCCCGAGACCTCGGCCTGAAAGTCGCGGACAAGGCGGACAGTCAGGAGATTTGTTTCGTTCCGGGGAACGATTACAAAGCGTTTCTCCGCTCGCACCTCGGTGAAGGTGAGTTTCATCGCGGCGGGATTTATGATCTCTCCGGCAACTTCCTGGCGGAGCACGGCGGGATCGAGATGTTCACGATCGGGCAGCGCAAAGGCTTGCCCGGCGGCTCCGCGCAACCGCGCTACGTGGTGGACGTGGATCCGGCTACGAATCGCGTCATCGTCGGGAGCGCGGAAGATTTGGTTACGGAAGAGTTCGAGATCGATCGGGTGAATTGGGTCAGCCGTGCGGCATCAGAGGAGCCGCTCGATGTCACGGTCAAGATCCGCTACAGTCATCTCGGGACGCGCGCCACGCTCCATCCGCTCTCCGGTGCGCGCGCGCACATCGAGCTGCACGAACCGCAAAAGGCGGTCACGCCCGGTCAGGCCGCCGTCTTTTACGATGGCGATCTCGTACTGGGGGGCGGTTGGATTTGCCGTCAGATGGCGTTCGTGCCGACGTGAGATGGCGGCGGACGTTTTGCTGGTCATCAGCACCTTCCCGGATGCTGACACCGCGCATCGCATCGCGACCGAGCTGGTGACCGAGAAGCTCGTCGCCTGCGTAAACATCCTACCGCAGGTGCGATCCGTTTATCGTTGGGAGGGGAAGATCGAGGAAGGCGCGGAAACGATCGCGTTTTTCAAGACGACGCAAGCGCGCCTCGCGGAGTTGCAGGCGAAGCTGCAGTCGTTGCACCCCTACGAGGTGCCGGAGATTGTGGCTCTACCGATCGCGAATGGCTTGCCCGACTACCTGCGCTGGGTCGTCGAGAGCTGTGGCGAAACGCAGCTTGAGCACTAGGAGCCTCCGCCCGGCTTCTCCGGTGGCGGCACGGTGCGAAACTCGCGGTGTCGAATCTTGCCTCCTGCATGGGCGATTGACGCTCCCGCGCCTAACGAGCCAAGGGCGAGCAGAAGCGTGAGCAGCGCCAGCGGCCACGCCAGCTGCGGCCACTTCTTTGGGAGGAAGATGGCTGCCGCGGCGACCAGGGCGAGCGCGTAAAAGAACCACGCCAGGCTTTCCGCCCGCTCCTCATGTTCTTCCAGCCAGGCGCGGCCATCGTCGTCTGCCAGTATCAGGACGCGGTCGTAAGCGCGTTCGCCGTAGTGCACCACGGGCCAGGCGGAAGCGGCGCTGATGAAAACCAGAACGAGCGCTATGATCTGACCGTGCCGGCTGCGGATCGACACGGCAAACAGCAGGCCGATCACCGCCACCGCGAGGCCATAAATGGGGAGGGGATTGAGAAGGGTGTGGACGTATTCCGGCTGGCGTAGATCCCGCAGGAGCGTCTCGATCACCGGAGCTCAACGACTCCGCGGGAGGTGCGGGGCGGAAGCGGAGCTGATGGAAGATGCCGCCGCACGAGCGGGCGCGGGCGCGCTCAGCGTCGGTTCCTCGACTGCTCGATAGCTCTTCCAATCCTTCACGATAAAGTGCCACCATTCGGTGCGGAGACCCAGGAAGCCGGCTCTGGCCATCGCGCTTTGCAGCGTTAGCAAATGACGCCGTACCAGCTGGTCGTCGCCTAAATAGCGGAGCCAGGCCGCAGGCGTGAAGTCATCGAAATCCGTCGGCATTTTCAGTTCGCGCCCTTTTTTATCGACCATGGTTGCATCCACCGCCACCCCCCAGGTGTGGAGGGAGCCCCCGCTCGCCGGATCAGCTACGTAGTCCATCTTGCGTGTAAGTTCCCAGAGTTGATCGTGCGCCGCCTTCGGCCGATACGCGTCCCAAATCTTTAATCCATAACCGCGCTGCCGCAGAGTCTCCTGCGCTTTGGCCAAAGCTTGCGCAACCGCCGGCCGCACCAGCGCCGGCATGTCTGGAGCGTAAAACGGTCGTCGGCCGATGTTGCGAGCCGAAGCATAGCGGAGATCAACCACAATCGTGGGATCGACCGCTCTAATGTTGACCAGCTCAGGTTCGGGTGCGGCAACGACGGAGCTGCCGAGCAGGAGCAGGCAAGGCAAAGAAAATGAAGCGCGAAGTAGATGCCTGCTCAAAGGATGGTGAATGCCGTCGACAAAATGAAATTTCCTCTTCCCCGTTCGCGCCATCAGTTGCCGACGATGGCGGGCGAAGCGTCCGTCTTTGCAATGCGCTGCAGGAGAAGTCGAGCACTATTCTCCGGCACATTAAAATGGACTTCGATATCGGTGCCCTGCGTGACCACTGCCGGCGGCTGCCCGTAAAGAAGCAATTCCGAATCCTGACAACGAAGCCAGCGCTGCGGGTCGTCTCGCACCTGCTGCGCGAGTTCTTGGGCCGCTTTAGGTGATTTCGTCTTCAAGATCAACCTGCCCTTGATCGGATTATCCAAAGTGAGGCCAAGCCCAAGGAGCTGAGCAGAATCGAGCAACTCACGCGTAAAAATCGGTTTGAAGAACCGCGCCAGGCTGGGCGGATCGCTCGAGATGAGACGGACAGCGGTCTCCTGATCGAGAGCTTGAAAACGTTCGAAAAGGTGCCCGGTGATTTTCAGGTCCTGCTTGATGCCGAGGCGCACGCGCACCAGCTCGTCCACTTCCTCTGGCGATCCGATCGCCAGGGTTCGGGGGCCGACGCGGGCGAGCGCGAAATCTGATCGCACCCAGACCGGCAATCCGCTGATGGGCTGCCGCTGGAATCCCTGTCCCAGCTCGACCGAGCGGATGACGCGGCTGACATCCCCCTTCGCCTGCACGAGGACGAACTCGCGAACATCGTTTCCGCTGCTCGTGGTCATGGCACGGGTCACGCGAACAGCATCCCGCGCAAGATTCAGCACCGGTGTGCGTTGCGCGTTTGCGGTCAGGCCGGACCAGATGGCCTGCCATTCGCCGGCCTGTTCTTTCTCCCAGCGCTTCGGCAGCTCATTGCGTTGCAGTTGCTGCGTGTTGACGGAGAGAATCGCCTCTGTTTCCGTGGGCAGCCATTCGCGTTTGCCGGGTGATTGAAAGACGAGCGGCAGAATAATGGAGAGGAGCACCACCACGGAGAGGATGCTGAAGTAAAACTTTCGCAGCTCCTGCTTGTCGATCTGGCTGGAGAGCACGGCCAGCTCGGCTTTGTGCTGGGAATGCCTTTCCACCGCCGCCCGGTGCCGGTTCACATCTTCCAGCAGGTGTGGCGCGTTGGGCGGGGCGATCTTTTGCGTCGCGAGGTGCCGCCCGATATTCAGGTAGGCAGGATTCTTGCGCTCTTCCACCGTTTGATGGCGCGCGCGCGCTTCCTTCAACGAGTCCTGCTGCGCGCGGCTGTTTTCGTTCAGTCCCCGATCGCGAACTTCAAATTCGCCCCGGAGATTGGCGATCCTTTTGTCAATCTGGTCCACGCTTTCTTGCAGGAGCGCGAGCTTGTCCTTAGCGAGGCGGCATGCATCTGCGCTGCCCATCCGCGCTCGCGCGATCTCCGCCCGTTGCTCGGGTAATTGGGCGCGTCTGCTGTTGAGTCCGGCGGCCTGAGCCTCCAGGTCCGGCGGCGGCGGGACCTGCGCCTGAAGCGCGGCCAGTTTCTCCAGCAACTCACGATCGGCCGCATCGTTCTGCTGCAGACGGCGCTCCACTCCGGCGAGCTCGCGGTCGCAAAGGTCCGCCGCGGACTTGGCGTCGTTCCGCTGCTGCAAAACGGGCTTTTTCTCTTCTTCGAGGGCGGCGAGCGCCTGGTTCAGCTCCTTTGCATTTTGCTGCCGTTGCTCCTCAATCTGCCGCAGCCCTTCCTCAATCTGTGCGATCCGAAGCGCCACTTCCTTTTGCTCCTGCTCCAGCTTCTTAAGCGCGACGATCTCATTGCGCAGCTCGGGAAAATTCCCCGCCTGCGTCACGCCTTCGCGTCCGAGTGCGATTTCGCTCTTTTGCAGAACTCGCTTCTCGTGGCGTAAGGCCATGCGGGTTCTCTGGCGGCGGACCTTCAGCCCAATCTCGCGCACCCCTGTTCGGATAAAGCTCACGTCAGAAAGCTACTTGCAGCGGCGCGCGTGCCAAGCGCGCCTCGGACTATTCCTCTTCGCTTAGTTTTGCCAGGACGCTGAAATCTTCCAGCGTCGTCGTGTCGCCCGTCACCGCTTTTCCCGTCGCGATCTCTTTCAACAACCGCCGCATGATTTTGCCGCTGCGCGTTTTGGGCAGCGCTTCGGCAAAGCGCACTTCATCCGGCCGCGCGATCGCACCGATGTGTGCGGCGACATGTTTGCGCAGCTCTTCCTTAAGGGCAGGACTCGCGTCGATCCCGGTCTTGACGGTAACGAACGCCACCACAGCCTGGCCTTTCAGCTCATCGGGCCGTCCCACCACGGCCGCCTCTGCCACCCCTGCATGACTGACAAGCGCGCTCTCGATTTCGGAAGTGCCAAGCCGGTGCCCGGCGACGTTCAGCACGTCATCGATCCGTCCCACGATCCAGAAGTAGCCATCCTTGTCGCGGCGTGCACCATCTCCGGTCAGATAGCTGCCTTTGAATTCGCTCCAATACTGCTTTTTATAGCGATCCTTGTCGCCGTAGATCGTGCGCAGCATTGAAGGCCATGGCCGCCGCACGATCAATTTCCCGCCGACGTTCGGCCCAACCTCGTTGCCCTTCTCGTCTACGATCGCAGCATCGACTCCGAAGAACGGCAGCGTCGCGCTGCCGGGTTTGGTGGGAATTGCGCCCGGGAGGGGAGAGATCATGATTCCGCCTGTCTCAGTCTGCCACCACGTATCCACAATGGGGCAGCGGCCGCCGCCGATCTTCTCGTGATACCAGATCCAGGCTTGCGGATTGATCGGTTCTCCGACCGATCCCAGCAGGCGAAGCGACGACAGATCATGCTTTTTCACCCACGCGTCGCCCCACCTGATGAAGGCACGGATCGCCGTGGGCGCGGTGTAGAGAATGCTGACGCTGTATTCTTCGATGATCCGCCAAAAACGGTCGGGCTCCGGCCAGTTCGGCGCGCCTTCGTACATCAAAGTCGTGGCTCCATTCGCGAGCGGGCCGTAGACAACATAGCTGTGGCCGGTAACCCAGCCGATGTCGGCGGTGCACCAATAAACATCGTCCTCTCGGAGATCGAAAATGTACTTGGTGGTGGCGTAGATGCCGACCAGATACCCGCCGGTGGTGTGCAGGATTCCCTTTGGCTTTCCGGTCGAGCCGCTCGTGTAGAGGATGTAGAGCGGATGCTCGCTGTCGAGCGCCACCGGCGGGCATTTCGCATCGACGTATTCCAGCTCCTGGTGCCACCAGACGTCGCGTCCTTCCTCGATGTGCACCTCGTTGCCGGCACGCCGGAAAACGATCACGCGGTCGATTGAAGTCACTCCGCGCAGTGCCTCGTCCACGCTTCTCTTCAGGGGCACGATCGCACCGCGCCGGTAGCCGCCGTCGGCCGTCACGATGGTGGTCGCGCCGCTGTCCGCGATCCGATCGCGAATGCTGTCGGCGCTAAACCCGCCAAAGATGACGGAGTGGACCGCGCCGATCCTGGCGCACGCCAGCATCGCGATCGCCGCCTCCGGAATTGCCGGCATATAAATGATGACCCGGCCGCCTTTCCTGACGCCGTTTCGTTTCAGCACATTCGCGAAGCGGCAAACATCCCGGTGCAACTGCTGGTAAGTGAGCGTTCGCTTTTCCCCGGGTTCGCCTTCCCAGAGAATCGCGGCCTTGTTGCGAGTGGGACCGGTCAGGTGGCGGTCGAGACAGTTTTCCGAAAGGTTCAGCTTGCCGCCCACGAACCACTTCGCAAACGGCGCCTTCCATTGCAGGACGTTTTTCCATGGCCTTTGCCAGACCAGCTCGCGCGCCTCGCGCCCCCAGAATTTCTCCGGCGCCCGGATCGACTCGCGATACAGCCGCCGGTACTCCTCGAGGCTGCCGATTCTCGCCTTCTTCGCGAACTCCCGCGCGGGCTTGAAGACGCGCTCCTCGATCAGGTGCGACTCGATGTTGTTGTCCATGCTAAAAAGGTAGCGCAAGCTTCCAGCTTGCACTCAGCAAACGGCAAGCTGGAAGCTTGCGCTACTTTGGTTCACCCTCCCCCGCATGAGCGATCACATTTACAAGAAGATCGAGCTGGTCGGTTCCTCACCCGGCAGTATCGAAGAAGCGGTCACGAACGCCCTCGCGCGCGCGGAGCAAACCATTCGCAATATGCGGTGGTTCGAGGTCACTGAAACACGCGGTCACATTGCGAACGGGAAGGTCGATCACTGGCAGGTGACGGTGAAGGTCGGCTTCACGCTCGACAAGTGACTTCGTAGCGCCGCCGCTCTGTCGGCATAACAATGTAACTGCCTTTCGCGTCTATCACGGCGACAGAGCGCCGTCGCTACAAAAGCTCAGGCTTCCGCCTGTTGCGCCGCCTGATAGATTTTCGTGGCGCCGTAAATCAGGATAGCCGGTTTGGCAGCCACCAAGGCCAGCCGCGCGAGTCCGCCGAATATCCGGAAGACGGGCAGCCGGTCGATCACCAATCCGGCGACCACGGCGTAAGCAAGCGCGCGAGCGGGATTTTCCCGGACGTACTCCTCCGTCTGCTCCAGAATCTGCTCGAATTGCTCTTTCGTGTAACGAAGACTGCGCTCCGCGATGTCCTCTGTCTCGGCAAGTGATTGGTCCATGACAACTAAACTTCGAATGTTGCAGGGTCTTTGCGCGTCCGAAATCTGCGATGGAGTGCCTGAGCCAGCTCGGGTCAGAACGCGTATGACGTGCGTCTTTCGTGGGAGCGGCGCTCTCCAGGCCGCCGCTTTTACGGAGGTCAGGCTTCCAGCCTGACTGGGCCGGCGGGCTTCCAGCCTGCCGCTTCCTGCGCGGCGCAAAGAGTGCAGGCTTGAAGCCTGCAGGCCGAGTCAGGCTTGAAGCCTGACCTCCCGACTGAGCCACGCGGGGGCCCCTCGTCGCCGCGCATGTTGCACTAGCGTAAGGTGAGCCAGACGGTGCGCGCCGCCGTTTCGGGCGGGAAATCGGGTAGGGGAGGCTCGCTATGCGTAGAACCAGCGCGGCGGGCGATTTTCAAGCAGAACCGCGCCATGACTTCGAGCGCCCGCTCACTCAGGGTGCTGCAATTTGTCGAGAGCAGAATCCGGCTGTCCCGCTCCGCCAGCTCCAGGGCATGCGAAAGCAGCGTCTCGAAGTCTTCCTCCACCTGAAACGTCTTGCCGCGACGTGAGCGCGAGAACGTCGGGGGATCGAGAATAATGACATCGAACTTTTCATCTTTCCGCGCGAGTCGCGGCAGAAACTCCATCACGTCCTCCGCGATGAAACGGTGATCGTTTGTCGGCTGCGAGTTTAGCGCGAAATTTTCTCGGCCGCGGGCGAGCGATGTTTTCGACAGGTCAACGCTCACCGTCTGCGCGCCGACCGTCGCGGCTGCTACAGAAAAGGCGCAGGTATAAGCAAAACAGTTCAACAACGTTCGGGGCCGCAGCTCGCGCACAAAGCTCCGATTCGCGCGTTGATCGACGAAAAGCCCGACCGAATACCCGCTTTCGAAATCGATGCCGTACTTCAGGAGTCGCTCGCTGGCGATCGTTTGCAGATTGGAGCCGGCATCGCCGATGATGAGGTGCGGGGCGGCCCGCTCGGAATTTTGCCTGGGCAGGAAACGCGCAAACACGCGCGTGAACTTGAAGTCGACCGCGAGCGACCAGAGGTAAAGCTCCGTCTTCAGCCGCTCCTGCGCGGCGTCGCTCTTGTAGGAAATGAGGACATCGGTGCCATAACGATCGGCCCATCCATCCGTGCAGGTGCAAAGGCGATAGGCGTCGGTTTGTTCCGCCTCGAAGGCTTTCACCAGGGCGGGTTCTATCCATTCGGACATCCTCATGCGCGCGTGGCGGAAGACCCGAGGAAGAATCGGGGGGCGGTTCACTTCTGCGCGTCTCGCTGCGGGCGCTCCCTTGCCCCGCAGTGAGAGCACGATAAAATTGCGCCGCGCTCGGGCCGCGCTTCCCTCCGCTCGCCGCGATCATGCAACAAGTCACTGTCCGCGTCCCGGCGAGCACATCCAATCTGGGGCCGGGGTTCGACTGCCTGGGCGTCGCGTTGCGCATCTACAACGACGTGACGGTGCGGCGAAGAAGCGGGGCGCGCCTCGAGCCAATGGTGGCCGCGGCGGCTGATGGTTTTTTCGCGCGCGGTAAATGTCGTCCCTTTCCGTTCTCCTGTGTGATCGAGGGCGAGGTACCTGCCTCGCGCGGCCTCGGGAGTAGCGTGACGGTGCGACTCGGCGTGCTCCACGCGCTGAACCGGCTCGCGGGCTCTCCTCTCCGCCGACGCGAGATCTTCGAACTTTGCGTGGACCTCGAAGGGCACCCTGACAACGCCGCGCCGGCTGAGTTCGGCGGCTTCAATGTCGTGCGCGGAAAACGGCGGCAACGCTTTGCGGTCTCGGCCGCGTTGCAGTTTGTCTTGTTGGTTCCTGATTTCGAGCTTCGCACGGACGAGGCTCGGGCCCTCCTGCCGACGCAAGTAGCACACGCAGGTGCGGTGAAAAGCTGCAGGAACGCGTGTGCGATTACGGCTGCCTTCGCCTCTCGTTCCTACCGAAATTTGGAAGATGCATTCGACGATCATCTCCATCAGCCCTTTCGAAAAGCGCTGGTGCCTTTCTTCGATGAGGTGATCACGGCCGCGGAAGGAGCAGGCGCTCTGGGTGGATTCTTGAGCGGCTCGGGATCTACTATCGCGGCGGTGACCCTGCGCGACCCGGAGAAAATTGCGGGTGCGATGCGCGAAGCAGCGACGCCGCGCGCGCGCACGATTACCACAATCGCGGACAACCGCGGCGCGCGGTTGCTGCCAATCGCTAATCGCAAATCGCAAATCGCAGATCCGAAATGAGCCAGCGTACAGAACGCCTCGAGCAGTTTGCGATCGATGTCATTCTCGAGCGACGCCATGGTCCCCGCGCGGCGCTGCTGCGCGGTCTGCTCTACGTCCTCTCGTTTATTTATGAGCGAATCGTGCAATTGCGCCTCTTTCTTTATCGGCACCGGATTCTGCGGGAGCGAGCGCTCGGCTGCCTCGTGATCAGCATCGGCAACCTGACCGTCGGTGGCACCGGCAAGACCCCGATCGTCGAGAAGTTCGCGCGCGCATTGCGCACCGGCGGACGGCGGGTCGCGATTTTGAGCCGCGGTTACAAAAGCGTTCCGCAGCACGTGGCCAGAAATCCGTTCGCTCTCTTCCGTAAACAAAGTCCGATCCCGCCTCGCGTAGTTTCGGACGGCAAGTCGATCCTGCTCGATTCGCTCACTGCCGGCGACGAGCCCTACATGCTCGCCAAGAACCTGAAGGACGTGATCGTCGTCGTCGACAAGGACCGTGTGAAGAGCGGATTGTTCGCGATCAAAGAGTTGAAGGCGGACACGCTCCTGCTCGACGACGGACTGCAATATCTGCACCTCAAACACAGGCTCGACATCGTGTTGATCGACCGCCAGGCGCCTTTTGGAAACGAATATCTTCTGCCGCGCGGCACTTTGCGCGAGCCGCCGGAGAATTTGCGGCGCGCCAGCTACATCTTCATCACCAAATGCACCGGCGAGCCGAACGATACCTTGATCGAACGCATTCGCAGACACAACCGCACAGCCGAAATTATTGAATGCGCGCACAAGCCCTTGCATCTGCAGAACGTGGTTACTGGTGAGCAGCTTCCGCTCGACGAACTGCGCGGCGCCTTTGTCGGATCAATCTGCGGAATCGCAGCGCCGGGAAGTTTTGAGGACGGTCTGCGCAAGCTCGGCGCGCGGATCGAGCTGTCGAAACGCTACACGGATCACCATCGCTACACGGAAGCGGAGCTGCAGAGCTTTGTGAACCGCTGTATTCGGCGCGATCTGACGATGGTGATCACGACCGAAAAGGACGCGGTGCGTTTTCCGCGTCTGGTCAAACCGGAGGTGCCGATCTATTTTCTGCGGGTGGAAATTGAAATTCTGAGCGGCCACGAAAGCTGGGAACATTGCGTCAGCCGCATTTACCGTCCGCAGCCGCTGCTCTCGCCGGAGCGCTTCTTCTCCTGAGGAATTTGAATGGCTGAGAAAGCGGAGTTGATCGTGCAGGGGCGGAAGCTGCCGGTCTCGAATCTGAACAAGGTCCTCTGGCCGAAGGCAGGCTTCACCAAGGGACAGATGATCGATTACTACATCCGTGTCGCGCCGGTGTTGCTTCCGCATCTGAAGGACCGGCCGCTGACATTGAAGCGCTACCCAAATGGGGTTGAGCAGGAATTCTTCTACGAAAAGAACTGCCCCTCTCATCGCCCCGGCTGGGTGAAGACGGCGAAAGTCTGGAGTCACGGCAACCAGCGCGACATGTACTTTTGTCTCGCGCAGGATCTACCCACGCTGGTCTGGGCGGCGAACCTCGCCGACATCGAGCTGCACACTTCGCTGGCGAAGAAGAAGGACGTGGCGAAGCCGACCATGATGGTGTTCGACCTGGATCCCGGACCGCCGGCCAGCATCGCGCAGTGCTGTCAGGTCGCGCTTTGGCTGCGCGATTTGCTGGCCGAGATCGGATTGAAAAGCTGGGCAAAGACGGGCGGCTCGAAAGGGCTGCAGGTTTACGCGCCGTTGAATACGCCCACCACATTCGACGATACGAAGGCGCTCGCGCGCGCGCTTGCCGAGCACCTGGAGCGAGAGCATCCCGATCTGGTCGTCCACAAAATGCTCAAGTCGTTGCGGACCGGGAAAGTGCTGGTCGATTGGAGCCAGAACGACGAACACAAGACGACGGTGACCGTCTACTCCCTGCGAGCAAAAGAGCAGCCCACGGTCTCCGCGCCTGTTACATGGCAGGAAGTGGAGGCGACACTGAAAAAGAAGGATCCGGCCCTGCTCGTCTTTCGGAGCGAGCAAGTTTTGCAGCGGGTGGAGAAACTTGGGGATCTCTTCTCGCCCATGAACGAGCTGAAGCAAAAGCTGCCCAAAAACTGGCGCTTCGACTGAGTTCGATCTTATTTCCGTTCGTAAACGATCTCGCCGCCAATCACCGTCATCTCACACCGCGTTTTCAGAATTTCCGGCTCCGGGATTTTCATAATGTCGGCGGAGAGAACCGTCAGATCCGCGAGCTTACCGGCCGCGATTGAGCCTTTATTTTTCTCTTCAAACGACGCGTAGGCGGGCCAGGCGGTGAACATTTTCAGCGCCTGCTCGCGCGTGACCGCCTGCTCGGGATGCCAGCCTTCGCCGGTGAATCCTTCCTGACTTTTCCGCGCCACCGCAGCGTAGAACTCGATCATCGGTTCACCCCGTTCCACCGGCGCATCTGATCCGCCGGGAATAATCGCGTCCGTTTTCAGCAGACTCTGCCAGGCATAAGCGCCGCCAAGCCGTTCCTTTCCAAGCCTGCTCGGCGCGAAAAAGAGATCGCTGATCGCGTGCGAGGGTTGCATCGATGGGATGACGCCGAGTTTTGCAAACCGCGGGATGTCCGCTAGGCTGATGACCTGCGCGTGCTCGATCCGCCAGCGCGGCTCGCGCACCTTGCGCGCTTCCGGCGGGACGGTTTTCAGCGCGCTGGCATAGAGGTCGAGCACAATACGGTTCCCTCGGTCGCCGATAGCGTGCGTTTGCACCTGGATGCCGCGTCGCAAAGCCTGTTCGAAAAGCGGGCGCAGCGTCTCTTCTTTATTTGTCAGGAAACCGGAAGTGTCCGCATCTGCGTACTTCTCCAGAAGCGCGGCGCCGCGCGAACCGAGCGCGCCATCGGCGTAGCATTTGATTGCTCGCTGCGTAAATCGGCTTCCGTACTCCCCGATGACGGCGCCGTCTTTCAAAAGACGATCGGCTGCTTCGCCGGGTCCGGAAACGGCGTTGCAAACGCGGAGCTTGAGTTTGCCCGTGCCGTACAGTTTCCGCATGATCTCCACTTCGGCGAGATCGCTGCCCGGGTTCTGGATCTCACACCAGCCAAGCTCGACACTTCGTTTCGCACCGAGCAGCAGCGCCTCTTCTTTCTCCGCCGCCGTCGGGGCCGGGATGTGTTTTTCCACGAGTTCCATGGCGCGATCGAGGAGCATGCCAGTCGGTGCGTCCGTCTTGTTGCCTTTCAGAATTTCACCGCCGAATGGGTTCGGCGTCTCAGCAGTAATCCCGGCGATGCGCAACGCGGCGCTGTTCGCGACTGCCGCATGACCGTCAGCGCGCGTGAGAAAAACGGGATTGTTCAGCGCGATTCGGTCGAGATCGGCTGCGGTCGGGAACTCCGGCGGTTTCCAGAAGGTCTCGATCCAGCCGCGTCCGGTGACCCATTTATCAGGAGGCGTTTCGGCCACCCGCTGTTTCACTTTCGCGAGAAACTCTTCGCGGGTATTGGTGCCTTCCAGATTCAGGTTCATCTCCCGCTCGCCCACACCGAAGATGTGGCAATGCGCATCCGTCAGGCCCGGCACGACAGTTTTCCCGCCCAAGTCGATAGTGCGCGTGCCCTGACCTATTAATTTCCTCGCCTCTGCGACCGAGCCAGCGAACACAATTCGTTCGCCTTTGATAGCGATCGCTTCCGCATGCGGCTGCCGCTCATCAACCGTGTAACTGTTGCC